>NZ_NWSW01000001.1:0-449037 GCF_002531805.1 Rhizobium sp. M1
CCCCGAACGACTGGCAGGTCGGCCAGACCGGCAAGGTGGTGGCGCCCGATCTCTATATCGCCGCCGGCATCTCCGGGGCCATCCAGCACTTGGCCGGCATGAAGGACAGTAAGGTGATCGTCGCCATCAACAAGGACGAGGAGGCGCCGATCTTCCAGGTCGCCGACTACGGCCTCGTCGCCGATCTGTTCGACGCCCTGCCGGAATTGCAGAAGGCGCTGTAGGGCATACCGCGCAAAACTGCACGGCGGTTTTGCGACGACATAGGCATAAAAGCAAAGACCTGAAGCGCGCCAGGCGAATCGGAGAGATCGCAACGCGCTTCAAAGCCCCCAAATGCTTTTCTTTCGCACTTGCGAATGACTGGAAAATTGTCTTTTATCTGCTGCCGGGCGATCTTTCGTCCGGCAGTAATGCTAAAATAGTGCGGCAACGCGGGGGCGACTGCCGAGCGGGGGTTTGGAGATGAGTGCGGTGTTGAAGAATATTGGGATCATCGGTGCCGGCCAGATGGGCTGCGGCATCGCGCATGTTTCGGCCGCCGCAGGGTACAGGGTCCACATCTACGATCTCTCGCAGGACCGCATCGAATCCGGCCTCGCCACCATCAACGGCAATCTTGCCCGCCTGGTGACGAACGGCAAGATGACTGATGAGGAACGTAAATCGACCTTGTCGCACATCACCGGCTCCGCCGATGTCAACGACCTCGCTCCGTCCGATCTGGTCATCGAAGCGGCCACCGAGGACGAAAGCGTCAAGCGCAAGATTTATAGTCAGGTTTGCCCGGTGATGAAGCCGGAAGCGCTGCTGGCCACCAACACCTCCTCGCTTTCGATTACCCGGCTTGCCGCCGCCACCGACCGCCCCGAACGCTTCATGGGCATTCATTTCATGAACCCGGTGCCGGTCATGAAGCTGGTCGAACTGGTGCGCGGCATCGCCACCGATGAGAAGACCTTCTCCGCCGCCAAGGAATTCGTCGGCACGCTGGAAAAGACCATTACCGTCGCCGAGGACTTCCCGGCCTTCATCGTCAACCGCATCCTGCTGCCGATGATCAACGAAGCGATCTACACGCTCTATGAAGGTGTCGGCACGGTCGACGCCATCGATACGGCGATGAAGCTCGGCGCCAACCATCCGATGGGGCCGCTGCAACTTGCCGATTTCATCGGCCTCGACACCTGCCTGTCGATCATGCAGGTGCTGCATGACGGCCTGGCGGACTCGAAATATCGCCCCTGCCCGTTGCTGGTGAAATATGTCGAAGCCGGCTGGCTCGGACGCAAATCCGGCCGCGGCTTCTACGACTATCGCGGCGAAGTGCCCGTCCCGACACGCTAAGCGGGACATCACCAAAAAGGGCGAATGGACCGGACGCCCGCGAAATGCTTTCCTTGCCGTGAATGGGAGGAAACGCCATGTCGACTGAAACACCGATGTTCCTGCTGCAGTGCTGCGTCCTGATCGGAATTGCCGGCGTTTTCCTGATCAGAGGAAATGGCGACTCCTGACCGATATCCTTACGATCCGATCGCACCCTTGATCAAAGTCTTGGCGTCCTCGCTGTCCCAGGCGGCGGGTCCGTTCATGGCGGAGATCAGGCAACCCTTGTCGTCGAGCAGCAGCGTCACCGGCAGGCCGAAGGCGAGACCTTCCTTCTTCAGGCTATTGAAGACGCCGATCGTATTGTCGCGGTAGAGCTGCAGCGCATCGACGCCCGTCTCGGCCAGGAAAGTCTTCGGCTTTTCGTCATCACCGGTATCGATATTGACCGGCACGACCTGGAACTTGTCGCCGCCCATCTGCTTTTCCAGCGCGTTCAGCGCTGGCATCTCCTCGCGGCAGGGCACGCACCACGTGGCCCAGAGATTGAGCAGCACGGTCTTGCCGGCGAAATGGTCGAGCGTCAGCGGCTTGCCGTCAGGGCCGTTGAAGGACACCGCGGTCAGCTTGCGCGGCTCGCTGGCGGCGACCATCGCGGCAACCTGCCCCTTCATCAGCGGTGCCAGAGTGGCGGCGCGTTCCCGCGCCAGCGGGCATTCGGCCGAAGCGGTATCACTGACGCCATTGCCAATCCCCGTCTCCTTCACGTATACCGCTGCCGCACCGGCAACAACGCCTGCAACGGCGGCGATTGCGATCAGTTTTACCGACGGCAGACCGAAGGGTTTTTTTGTCGTCATTTCATTCTCCAGGACGGGCATCCATGGCCGAGAGCAACACGGACACCAAATCCTCCAACCAGATGTGGGGTGGGCGCTTCGCCTCCGGCCCGGACGCGATCATGGAGGAGATAAATGCCTCGATCGGTTTCGACAAGAAGCTATTCGCGCAGGATATCCGCGGTTCCATCGCCCATGCGACGATGCTCGCCCATCAGGGGATCATTTCGGCCGAGGATAAGGACAAGATCGTTCACGGGCTAAACACGATCCTGTCAGAAATCGAAAGCGGCAATTTCGAATTCTCGCGCCGGCTCGAAGACATCCACATGAATATCGAGGCGCGCCTGGCGACGCTGATCGGACCGGCTGCCGGCCGGCTGCACACCGCCCGCTCGCGCAACGACCAGGTAGCGCTCGACTTCCGCCTCTGGGTGAAGGAAGAGCTCGAGAAGACCGAGAAGATGCTGACCGGCCTGATTGCCGCCTTCCTCGACCGCGCCGAGGAACATGCCGAAAGCGTCATGCCGGGCTTCACCCATTTGCAGACCGCCCAGCCCGTCACCTTCGGCCATCACTGCATGGCCTATGTCGAAATGTTCGGCCGTGACCGCTCGCGCGTGCGTCATGCCATCGAACATCTGGACGAAAGCCCGATCGGTGCGGCCGCCCTTGCCGGCACCGGTTATCCGATCGACCGCCACATGACCGCCAAGGCGCTCGGTTTCCGCGAGCCGACCCGCAATTCCATCGACACGGTTTCCGACCGCGATTTCGCCATCGAATTCCTGGCGATCGCCGCGATCACGGGCATGCATCTGTCGCGCTTGGCCGAAGAGATCGTCATCTGGTCGACGCCGCAGTTCGGTTTCGTGCGCCTCTCCGACGCCTTCTCGACCGGCTCCTCGATCATGCCGCAGAAGAAGAACCCGGATGCGGCCGAACTGGTGCGCGCCAAGACCGGCCGCATCAACGGCTCGCTGATCGCACTGCTGACGATCATGAAGGGCCTGCCGCTCGCCTATTCCAAGGACATGCAGGAAGACAAGGAACAGGTCTTCGACGCAGCCGAGAGCCTGGAGCTGGCGATCGCCGCCATGACCGGCATGGTGCGCGACATGACCGTCAACACCGGGCGCATGAAGGCGGCGGCCGGCTCCGGCTTCTCGACGGCGACCGACCTTGCCGACTGGCTGGTGCGCGAAGCCGGCCTGCCGTTCCGCGATGCCCATCACGTGACCGGCCGCGCCGTCGCGCTGGCCGAAAGCAAGAGCTGCGACCTGGCCGAGCTGCCGCTCGCCGACCTGCAGGCGATCCATCCTGATATCACCGACAAGGTCTATGACGTGCTGACGGTCGAAGCCTCGGTCGCCAGCCGCAAGAGCTTCGGCGGCACGGCCCCCTCCGAGGTGCGCAAGCAGATCGCCTTCTGGCGCGCCCGCAACTGAAAGAAAGGCGAAGCGAAAGCCGCTTCGCCCTTCCCCCGCACGGGGAGAGACCGTCCAACAATCAGGGTGCACAAGGCGGAGAAACTTCGCTATGAAGATGTCCATCGTTCGGAATGAACGATGTCCGTCATATCTCGTACAAGAGGATATCCATGCAGAAGAGCTTGCCGCACCTCATTCGCTTGACGGCAGTCATCGCCGTCATCGGCCTTGCCGTTGCCGGATGCGGGCGTAAGGGCGACCTCGACCCGCCGAGTGCTGCGGCAACGAAAGAAGGCGACGTTTCCAAGCCGACGAAACAGCCGGGAACCGTTGACAAGCCCTTCCTTCTCGATCCTCTTCTTTAAGGCATAAGCCCGTGAACCACTTCGAGCACCGCGACGGCATCCTTCACGCCGAGAACGTTCCCGTTCCCGAGATCGCCAAGGCGGTCGGCACGCCGTTTTACGTCTATTCCACCGCCACCCTGGAACGCCATTACCGGGTCTTCTCCGAAGCCTTCGCCGATATGGACTCGATGGTCTGCTACGCGATGAAGGCGAATTCGAACCAGGCGGTGCTGAAGACGCTGGGTCGCCTCGGCGCCGGCATCGACGTCGTCTCGGAAGGGGAACTGCGCCGCGCGCTCGCAGCCGACATTCCGGCAAGCCGCATCATGTTTTCAGGCGTCGGCAAGACCCCATCCGAGATGGATTTCGCGCTCGAGGCCGGCATCTACTGCTTCAACGTCGAATCCGAACCCGAGCTCGAAATCCTCAACCAACGCGCCGTCAGCGCCGGAAAGAAGGCTCCCGTCTCCTTCCGTATCAACCCGGATGTCGACGCAAAGACGCATTCGAAGATCTCGACCGGCAAGAAGGAAAACAAATTCGGCATCTCCTGGGAGCGCGCCCGCGCGATCTACGCCCATGCCGCCAAGCTGCCCGGCATCGAGGTCACCGGCATCGACATGCATATCGGCAGCCAGATCACCGAGCTGCAGCCCTTCGACGACGCTTTCAAGCTGCTGCGCGACCTTGTCGCGACGCTCCGCGCCGACGGCCACACGATCGATCATGTCGATATCGGCGGCGGCCTCGGCGTCCCCTATAAGGACGACAACAATCCGCCGCCGCTGCCGGATGCCTATGCAGCGATCGTCAAAAACCAGCTGCGCGATCTGGACTGCAAGGTCATCACCGAGCCCGGCCGCCTAATCGTCGGCAATGCCGGTATTCTGGTGACCGAGGTGCTGTATGTGAAGGACGGCGGCGAGAAGACCTTCGTCATCGTCGACGGCGCGATGAATGATCTCATTCGCCCGACGCTCTACGAGGCCTATCACGAAATCCGCCCGGTGACGATTTCGGCGGCGAATGCGCCGCGCATCCGCGCCGACGTCGTCGGCCCCGTCTGCGAGACCGGCGACTATCTGGCGCTCGACCGCGAAATGGCGATGCCGAAGCCCGGTGATCTGCTGGCCGTCAGCACTGCCGGCGCCTATGGCGCCGTCCAGGCCGGCACCTATAACAGCCGCCTGCTGGTCCCCGAAGTTCTGGTCAAGGGCAGCGATTTCCATGCGATACGACCGCGTAGAACCTATGCCGAGCTGATCAGCCTCGATTCGGTTCCGGCTTGGCTCGACTGACAAGGCCATCACTTTTTGGCGAATAAACGTGAAAAGCCGGTATTGCCGGCCGCTCGCCCTCGCCTTCGCCACAAAGAGTGTTATCCTTGTCAGCCATGAGCGTATTGCCCCGCAATCGCCGGAAGCGCCCTCTGTTCCACGTCAGATCGCGGAGACCGGACCGATGACAAGCCCCTTCAGGCAGAAGAAAGGTGCTTTTGCGCTCCGCCCTGCCCTTGCCCGGCTGGTGACGACGAAACGTCTGCTGGCGCGCATCGTGCTTTTTTGCGAGCAGCTGCTGCCACCTCTGTTGCCGGTCCTGTCGGTCGCCGCCCTTTATCTCTCCGCCTCCTGGTTCGGCGTCTTCCGCAGCGTGCCGGACTGGTTGCGCGTCCTTCTGCTGATCGCTTTCGCTCTCGCTTTCCTTGTCGCGCTCCTTCCCTTCCGCAATCTGCGCTGGCCGAGGATCGCCGAAGCCGACCGCATGCTGGAAGAACGCAACGGCTTGCCGCACCAGCCGGTCACCGTCCAGGAAGACGAACCGGCCTTCGATGCGCCCTTCGCCCGGGCGCTTTGGCGCGAGCACCAGCTGCGCATGGCCGAAAAGATCGCAGCGCTCGACGCCGGCATGCCGAGGCCTGACATTGCCAGGCATGACCGTTTCGCCTTGCGCGCCATTCCGGCGCTGCTTGTCGTCACGGCCTTTGCTTATTCGCTGTCGATCAATGGCGGTTCGGTCAGTGACGCATTGCAGGCAGCGCCCGAACAGGTGACGGTCGATCCGGCGGTGCGCATCGACGCCTGGGTGACGCCGCCTTCCTATACCGGCCGCGCGCCGGTCTACCTGACCGCCGACGGCAGTGAACAGGCGCCGATCGGCATTCCGCAGTTTTCCGCTCTCACCGTGCGCGTCAGCGGCGGAAAGACGGCCGAAAAGGTCGTGTTCCGCAAAGCGAACGGTCAGACGCAGGAGATCGCCGTGCAGGCGGACGCAAGCCCGCGCCAGACAGCTGCGACGGCCGGCAACCAGCCGGATGCCGCACCGGCCGGCCAGGCCGCCATCGCGCAGACGCATGCGATGAAGCTCGAGGAGAACGGCACGCTCGAAGTCAGCGGCCGCCGCTGGAGCTTCGACATCCTTCCCGACAAGGCGCCGGAAATTGCCTTTGACGGCTTGCCGAAGCCCAGCGTCAACGGCGCGCTTGAAATTGGTTTCACCGTCAAGGACGACTACGGCGCCCAGGAGGCTCATGCGGAGATCCTACCGCTCGAAACCGATCCGAAAGCAACGCCTCTTTACCCATTGCCGGAGTACCGGCTGGATATCCCCCGCCGCAACGCCCGTGACGCCAAGGGTGTGACCAGCCGGAACCTGACCGAACATCCGCTCGCCGGCAAACGCGTGCGCGTGACGCTTGTTGCCAAGGACGGAGCCGGCCAGACCGGCCGCAGCCCGCCGTACGAGATGACGCTGCCGTCGCGGCCCTTCAACGAGCCGCTTGCCGCGGCCGTCGCCGAGGAACGGCAGGTTTTCGCCCTCGACACCCGCAAGATGCCGCAGGCGATCGCGCTGAACGAAGCGCTGACCATCCGTCCCGAAGAGACCATCCCCAAGCTCACCAACTACCTGCTGCTGGAATCCGCCTTGGCGCGCATGAAGCTCGCAAAGAGCGAGGAGGCGCTGAAGGATACGGCCCAATATCTCTGGGAAATAGCTCTCGGCATGGAGGACGGCGATCTTTCCCTTGCCGAGCGCAAGCTGCGCCAGGCCCAGCAGAACCTTGCCGATGCGTTGAACCGCAACGCGCCGGACGAAGAGATCAAGAAGCTGATGGACGAACTGCGCAAGGCGATGCAGGACTATCTGAGCGAGCTTGCCGAGCGCATGCAGAATGCGCCGATGCAGCCGAACCAGAACGCCCAGAACTTCCTGCGCCAGCAGGATCTAGAACGGATGATGGACCAGATCGAGAATCTCGCCCGCTCCGGCAACCGCGACGCGGCCCAGCAGATGCTGTCGGAGTTGCAGCGCATGATGAACAATCTGCAGGCCGGCCGGCCGCAGCGCGGCCAGCAGAGCCAGGAGAACAGTGAGGCCCGCAAGCAGATCGACAAGCTCGGCCAAATCCTGCGCGACCAGCAGAAGCTGATGGAACAGACCTTCCGCCTCGATCAGCAGCTCAAGGACCGCATGCAGCGCGGCGAACCCGAAATGGGCGAAAACGATCCGCTGCTCGACGAGATGGCCCCTGGCGAAAACGGCGAGCCGCAGGAGCAGCAACAGGGCCAGGAAGGCCAGCAGCCCTCCGACCAGATGACGGCCGAACAGCTGCGCGAGGCGCTGAAACAGCTGCGCGCCCAGCAGGATGGGCTCGGCAAGCAGCTGGGCGAATTGCAGAAAAAGTTGGGCGAGATGGGCATGAAGCCCGGCCCCGGCTTCGGCCAGGCGCAACGCGAGATGGAAGGCGCCGGCCGCGAACTCGGCCAGGGCCGCGGCCAACCCGCCATCGAAAACCAGGGCCGCGCGCTGGAAGCGCTTCGCCAGGGCGCCCGCGACATGATGAACCAGATGATGCAGGCGCAGCAGGGCCAGCAGGGACAAGGCCCGAACGGCCAGGTCGGCCAGGGCGAGCAGAACGGCCGCGATCCGCTCGGCCGGCCGCGCATGAGCGAGAGATATATCGAGGACGACGGCGTGAAGGTGCCTGACGAAATCGACGTTCAGCGGGCGCGGGAAATCCTCGATGCGATCCGCGAAAAGCTCGGCAACAATCCGCCGCAGGAAATGGAACGGCGATATCTCGAACGGCTGCTGGATATCCAATAGGCTCAAGCGCGTAACCCCGAAAATCGCGATCGATTTTCGGGGTTACGCGTGAAATTTTGAACAGGCGTTAGGCGACCAGCGCCCGGGCAACCGCCTTGCGGATATCGGGAAGCGCGAATGGTTTGGCGACGACGTCGATGATCTTTTCGGCCAGATCGTCGGCGCGTTCGCGCTGCTCGGCATAGCCGGTCATCAGCAGGATCTTCAAAGCAGGAAAGGCATCCTTGGCCTGGTGGGCGAGCTCGATGCCGTCCATCACAGGCATGCGGATATCCGAAAGCAGCAGGTCGTAGACCCCATCCTTGAGCTTCTCCAGCCCCTCGGCGCCATCGGCCGCTTCATCCGTCTCGTGACCGTCGAGCCTGAGCGCCCGGGCTACGAAAGACCGCAGGGAGTCCTCGTCTTCCGTAATCAGAATTCTTGCCATATGTGCATTGCTCCGTCTTCAGCCCCGCGACGGAAATCACCAGACTTTCCTTTTCGATCGGTAAAGATGGCGAAGCGATGAACGGGATGGTTAACAACCCGTCTCGAGCGGCAGCACAGCGCGGCGCCTCTTTCAGACCTGCTAGAGCCGTTTCTAAGGCACTGCAATACTCCCGATCATTCAGGCGTCGCCGGTCACCACGCCGACGAAGGGCAGTTCACGAAAAGCATAGGCGACATCCATGCCGTAGCCGACGACGAAATAATCAGGGCATTCGAAGCCGACATAATCGGCCTCCAGCTTTTCCTTGCGCTTGACGCGCTTGTCGAGCAGCACGGCGATCGTGACGTTGCGTGCGCCACGCTCGAACAGCAGTTCCTTGGCAAACAGCAGCGTCCGGCCGGATTCAAGAATATCGTCGATCAACAGCACGTCGCGGCCATGCACATCGCTGTCGATATCCTTGACGATGCGCACGCCCTGCGAGACCGTACCGCTGCCATAGCTCGACAGCGTGATGAACTCGACCTCCGGGGCAAGCCCGCTGTCATGCAGGGCGCGGATCAGGTCGGCGGCGAAAATGAAGGAGCCCTTGAGCACGGCGATGACGAGCAGGTCCTTGGTCGGACCGTTGGCGATCTCCCGCGCCATCGCATGATTGCGTTCGGCAATCTGTTCGGCGGTGAAGAGCGGCTCGATATTTTTTCCGCGCACGACAGGCATAGGGGCTTCTCCATGAAAAGAAGGGTAAGCCGTTAGCACATATGCGCGCCTGAAACAGCCTCGCCGGCTAGAAATTAACCGGATTGGCGCGACCTGCTGCAGGAATTGGCCGTGGCGCGCCGGTGGTGCTTCTATGGCAGGAAGGAAAGCCGAACCTCCGGCATCTTTCCGCCGGCATGCTGAACGCGCGCCGAAAAGCCCCGGCTCTGGCCGCTATAGATGACGTCAACAGGCGGGTTGATGACGATGCTCGCGGTCAGCCGCTCGTCGGTCACGAGATCGGCGCGGATCGGCTGCAGCGTCTGCGTCGTGCCGCTGTCGTTTTCGATGATGCCGTTGATGACGAGCACGCGCATGCCGTTCGCATCACGCGGCGTCGCCGTCACATGGGTGAAATGCAGCGGCGCTCCGGAATAGGCTCGGCCGCCCGACAGGCCGGAAAAGCCACCCGCAAGCCCGAAGACGAGCACGGCAAGCGCCAGCACCAGTACGGCGAAACTGCGCATCGACGCGCGTTGCAGCCAGGTCTCCGCCTCCCGCAGAAGAGAAGCAGCCATCGCCGGCCGAAGCGGCGGCTGTGCGGCGCCTGCCCGCTTGCGGTTGTCGTTATGGGTCCTTGCAGTGAATTCCCGCGGCCGCGCCTTGCCGAGCGTGACGAATTCGGCGTCGGCAATATCGGCAGGGCGCGGATTGCGGTACTGGCGGCTTGCGGGTTCGGGCGGCAGGAAATCATAGGCCTGGCCCGGTGTCCGGCGGCTGAAAAAGGATGCTTCCATGGTGGCTGCCTCGCAGATGTCCACATGGTTTCGCTGCCAGCGCTAATCTTGGCATTGAAACGAATCCTGCTCAGTCGTAAATTTTAATGGTTAATGCTTCGCAAAGATTGCCATCAAACGGGCGTCTTTCCGGCAAAATTTACCGGCTGTTAACGGTGTTGGTTAACAAGTCGCACGGTGAAACCCACAACAGACTGAGCTGCCCGTTGATTCACTTCGAGAATGTCGGTTTGCGCTATGGCATGGGCCCGGAAATCCTCCGGGACCTGACCTTCGACATTCCGAAGAAATCCTTTCAGTTCCTGACCGGCCCGTCGGGCGCGGGCAAGACATCGCTGCTGCGGCTGCTCTTCATGTCGCTGCAGCCGACGCGTGGCCTGATCCGCATGTTCGGGCGCGATATTTCCGAAATTCCCCGCCCCGAGCTGCCGCTGCTGCGCCGGCGCGTCGGCATCGTCTTCCAGGATTTTCGCCTGCTCGATCATCTCACCACCTATGAGAATGTCGCTTTGCCCTTACGGGTGCGCGGCAAGGAGGAGAGCTCCTACAAGACCGACGTCCTGGAACTGTTGAAATGGGTCGGCCTCGGCGAACGCATCAACGTGCTGCCGCCGGTGCTCTCCGGCGGCGAGAAACAGCGCGCCGCCATCGCCCGGGCGCTGATGGATCGGCCGGAAGTCCTGCTGGCCGACGAACCCACGGGCAATGTCGACCCGCCGATGGCCAGGCGCCTGCTCAATCTTTTCCTCGAGCTCAACCGGCTCGGCACGGCGGTCGTGATCGCCACCCATGACCTGGCATTGATGGAACAGGTGGAAGCCCGCCGCATGATCCTCTCGGAGGGGCATCTCGATATCTATGACTGAGCCCCCGTCCAAAAACCGAGACAAGGCGCCGGCCCAGGCCCAGCAGAAGCGGCCGGAAATGCGCGTGCGCCCGACTGCGCCGATCCTGCCGCCTTCCAACATCCAGGGCAACGCCCTGATGGTGGTGATATCGATCATGGCCTTTCTCGCCTGCCTGACGCTCGGCGGCGTCAGCATGGTGCGTTCGACGGCGGCGAGCTGGGAGAGTCAGATCTCCCGCGAGATCACCATCCAGATCAAGCCGGACGACAATCTCGACATGGAAAAGGCGCTGACGCAGGCGCGCGACCTGGCGCTGACATTTGTCGGCACCAAAAGCGGCCAGATCGTCGACGAGGCGGCCACCGCCCGTCTGCTCGAACCCTGGCTCGGCCCCGGCCTCGACCTCAAGGATCTGCCCGTCCCCCGCCTCGTCGTCATCACCATCGACGAGAGCAACCCGCCGGATTTCGAGGCGATGCGCGGGCTCCTGAAGGACAGCATCCCGCAGGCGAGCCTCGACGATCACCGCACCTGGGTCGATCGGCTGGTGTCCATGGCGCACACGACGGTGCTGATCGGCACCGGCGTCCTGCTCCTGGTCTTTTCGGCCATGGTGCTCACCGTCGTCTTTGCCACGCGCGGCGCGCTGTCGGGCAATCGCCACATCGTCGAAGTGCTGCATTTCGTCGGCGCCGAAAGCTCTTTCGTCGCCACCGAATTCCAGAAGCATTTCCTCAAGATCAGCCTCAAGGGCTCGGCGATCGGCAGCGCGCTTGCCGCTCTTTTCTTCGCCACCGCCGGCTTCTGGCAAAGCCGCACCCTGGCGACGCCGGAAACGGATCAGGCAACCGCGCTGTTCGGCACTTTTTCGGTCGGCGTACTCGGGTATGCCGGCATCTTCGCGACCATGATCGTTATCGCGCTGCTGACGACCGTCACGGCGCGGCTGACCGTCATGCGGACGATCTATGAAATCGATACATTGCGCTCGGACCCGACGCGCACCGACGGTATCGCAAGTTGATCGTGACCATGTCGTTTTGTCATTGTAGCGTCTGTTCCACGCCGTAATCAGCGTATAATCACGATTCATGACCATGGGCCATACGACACGCAACCCGATTCGGCAGGATCCGGAGCTTGATCGCCCGGCGGGCCTGCCGCCGCGACGCGGGCCGATCCGCCGCCTGCTGCGCTGGGCCGGTTTTGGTTGCGTTCTGGCGATCGCCCTGGTGTTCGGCGGCTTCCTGCGCTTTGCCGATTCCGTGACGACGCTTAAGCCCCCGGTCGAGCCGAAGGCGGACGCGATCGTCGTGCTGACAGGGGGCTACCAGCGCATCGACCAGGCCGTGGAACTGCTGCAGAAGGGTGCCGGCAAGCGGCTTCTGATCTCCGGCGTCCACCCAACGACGACGCCGGCTCAGATCCGCAAGATGACGCAGGGCTCGGCCGATCTCTTCTCCTGCTGCGTCGATATCGGTCATGACGCGATAGACACGATCGGCAATGCCGAGGAAACCTCCAACTGGATCCACGCCAAGGGATACAGAAGCGTGCTCGTCGTCACCAACAATTACCATATGCCGCGCACCCTCGCCGAGCTCTCCTATGTCGATCCCGACATCGAGTTCATCCCCTATCCCGTCGTCAACTCGGATCTGAAGACCCGCAACTGGTTCACCGATCCGAACGCGATGCGCGTCATGCTGGCCGAATATCTGAAGGTGCTCTTGGCCGGCGCCCGCAACATCACCGGTTTCGGCCGCCACACCGGGCTGCGCTCGGCCAGCGTGTCCGCCGCAGACTGAGGTTTTGCCAGAGCATGATGCCGAAAAGTGTGAGCGGTTTTCGGACGACATCATGCTCAAACTCTTTTAATTTAGAACAGGATTCAGATTTCAGGCCCGGCCTGAAATCTGAATCCTGTTCTGGGGCATCATCAAATGCTTTTTATGACGGGCAATATCGTGTAGGCCGGTCGCGTGAGCATGCCTCGGGAAAATTTCATGATCGCCCTGCGTTCCGTCCTCTTCAATACGATCTTCTACGCCAACCTCATCATCCGGATGATCGTGCTCTCGCCCTATTATTTCGTGGTGCCGCGGCTTACCGCCTATGAAATCCCGAAGAACTGGGCACGCTCCAATCACTGGCTGATGCGTATGATCGTCGGCACGACCTTTGAGATCGAAGGCCTGGAGAACCTGCCTGACGGCAGCTACATCCTGGCGCCGAAGCATCAGTCCTTCTGGGATACCTACGCGCTTCTGCCCAGGCTCAAGGACCCGGTCTACATCCTGAAGCGGGAGTTGATGTGGATTCCGCTCTTCGGCTGGTATGCGAAGAAGCAGCGCATGATCCCGGTCGATCGCGGTGCCCGCGGCAAGGTGATGGTGGACGTGCTGAAACGCACGAGGGAAGAGCTTTCGACCGGCCGCCAGCTCATCATCTATCCCGAGGGCACCCGCCGTCCGCCGGGCGCAGAGCCGGTCTATAAATACGGTATCGCCCGCATGTACCGCGATCTCGGCATTCCCGTCGTGCCGGTGGCGATGCATCCCGGCCTCTTCTGGCCGCGGCGGAGCATCCGCCGTTATCCCGGCCATTTCAAGGTGAGGATCCTGCCGCCGATCATGCCGGGAATGGATCCGGACGCCTTCTTCGCCCACCTGATCGAGGTGACCGAACGGGCAAGCGACGAGCTCCTGCTCGACACCATCGAACGCAATCCGCATCTGCCGCTGCCGCCGACAGCGGTCGCCAGGCTGACCGCGCTGCGCAAAGTGAAGGCGGCGACGGCCTGAAGTCTTTCAGACGCGCAAGGGACGCTGTAACACTTCGAGTTGCTGCATAGTTTTATCCTTAAATCGATACCGATTTAACGAATCATGCAGGCAGCCCGCAGCCGTTCCACCTCGTTGACGACCTGCTCCAGCCACTGATCGCGAATGCCCATCTGCCTCAGATGCGCAAGCGTGTTGAAGACATAGGCATCGTTCGGACCGGACTGGCCGCTGGCCTCGTTCACGACCCGTGCCGCCGCGAGCGCGTCGAGCGTACCGGCATATTGCTCGTGGTCGCGATCGGCGACGTAGGTCACCGCCTCCATCCGGCGACCGCCGGCAAACTGCAGCCGGACCCGGCGTTCCAGATAGACATTGGTGACAAGTTCGCGGGCGCGGAGATACTCGATCACCTCATCCCAGCTGTCCGGCGAAATACGGAAGGCCATGCCGCGGCAGGCGCCGCCCCTGTCGAGGCCGAGGACGAGGCCCGGATTGTCGCGTGTGCCGCGATGAACGAAGGAGCGCACACAGAGCGAACGCCTGTAACCATGCACCAGGGCTTCTGCCCGTTCCAGGAACTCGAAGCCCGGATTCCACATCAGCGAGCCGTAGCCAAACACCCAAAATTCGTCCATATCGCACGCCAGACCGGAATCACTTTGCGATTCACCATTGGAGAACATCATGGCAGCGTCAAGCCGATCCGGCAGCGGTCAATCCAGCAGCGGCAAGAAATTCTGGTTGCTGGGCGGAGGCATTCTCCTGGTGATCGCGCTTTATACCGGCGGCTGGTTCTATGCGGCATCGGCGTTGAAGACCACGGTGCTGAAAGCGATCGCGCCGCGCGATCAGGCGGGCGTCAGCGGCGAATGCTCCGATATCGAATTCCGCGGCTATCCCTTCCGCATCGGCCTGTTCTGCTCCAAGGTCGATGTCGACGACAGTGTCAACGGCGTCTCCGCCACCTTCGGCGCCCTGCGCTCGGCAGCCCAGGTCTATGCGCCCGGCCACATCGTCTGGGAACTCGATTCGCCGGCCGAGATCCGCACCAGCAATGGCCTTTCGATCTCGGCCCAATGGGCGAACCTGCAGTCGAGCTTGGTGACCAGACTGAAGGGCATCGACCACAGCTCGACCCTCATCGAGGGGCTGAAGGCGACGGCGGTCTCTTCCTTCACCGGCCAAACGGTGAGCTTCGATGCCGCCCGCACGGAAATTCATCTGCGCCAGAACGGCGCCGATCTCGACGGCGCGATCTCCGTGCAGGATGCGAATACTGCTATCACCGACTGGCCCCAGGTCTTCCCGAAACTCTCCGCCAGCATCGATCTGACCGTTGCCGGCAAGGCCGGCCTGATCGACGGCAGCGACCCGAATGGCCTCAATGGCGCAGCCGGCGAGCTGCGCCGCATCGTTGCCGACATCGGCGACGGCAAGGTCATGACGCTGACCGGTCCCTTCTCCTTCGACGAACAGGGTTTCCTGTCGGGAAAATTCAAGCTGGAGATCGAACGGCTCGGACCATGGGGCGACAGCCTGAAGCAGACCTTCCCGGACATCGCATCGACCGTCAACACGGCGACCAAGCTCTTGAAATCGCTTGCCGGCGGCAAGGATAAGGTCTCGGTCGATCTCGTCGTCGATCACGGCAACGCCACCGTCAGCGGCTTCATCCCGCTCGGCCGGATACCGCCGATCTGACCAGCTCGCCTTTTCAGCCGATGTGCTTGATAAAGAAAACCTCGGGCACCGATTGCAGACCGGGCAGCTCGATGGCGCCGGTTTCGGTAAATCCGTTGCGGCGATGCCAGTCCTGAGGCCGGCTCTCGTCGCATTCGCTCGACGTCATCAGCATGTGGGCGCCTTCGGCCCGCATCGCCTCTTCCCAGGCAAGAAACAGCGCCGTGCCGACACCCGACCGGCGATGGGCAGGCTGGATACGGATCATTTCCATATAGGGAACCCTGCCCCAAAAGCGGGAGAAGCGCAGGAAGCCGACGATCTCGCCCGCCTCCTTCGCCACGAGATATTCGCCGAGCGCCACGCATCGCGATACCCATGATTGACCGAGGTTGGCATCTTCGCGCACCAGCCAATCGATATCCGCCTGGCTCGCGCTCGCCACCTCCACCATCGCGCGGTTACTTCTTGTCCAGCGGGTGAGGGCGGCCGAAATCCGGTGCGTCGACATCCTGGCCGGCCTGGACGATCGAGCGGCGGATGGCGCGCGTGCGGGTGAAGAGTTCGAAAATCTTGTCGCCCTCACCCCAGCGGATCGCCCGCTGCAGATAGGCGAGATCTTCCGAGAAGCGCGCCAGCATTTCGAGGATCGCATCGCGATTATGCAGGCAGACGTCGCGCCACATGGTCGGGTCGGAGGCGGCGAGACGGGTGAAATCGCGAAAGCCGGAAGCGGAATATTTGATGACTTCCGATTCCGTCACCGTCTCCAGATCGTCGGCGGTGCCGACGATGTTGTAGGCGATGATATGCGGCAGGTGCGAAACGATCGCGAGCACCTTGTCATGGTGTTCCGCATCCATCTCGTCGACCTTCGAGCCGAGCGCCTCCCAAAAGCCGCGCAGCCGCTTCAGCGCCGTCTCGTCGGTACTCGCGACCGGCGTGAAGATGCACCAGCGGCCTTCAAAAAGGCCGGGGAAGCCGGCATCGGGACCGGATTTTTCCGTGCCGGCCAGCGGGTGGCCGGGGATGAAATGCACATTCTCAGGCATATGCGGCTGCATCTGCGCGATGACGGACGCCTTGGTCGAGCCGACATCGGTGACGATTGCGCCGGGCTTAAGGTTGCCGGCGATTTCCTTGGCCACGCTTTCCGAAGCGCCGACCGGCACCGAAACGATGATGAGGTCGGCATGCTTGACGGCCTCTGCCGAAGAGGTCGTATAGCGATCGCCGAGGCCAAGCTCCTCCGCACGCTTCAGCGTATCGGCGCTGCGTGTGGCGACGACGATCTCCTTCGTCAGCCCGAGCCGGCGAATGTCGTGGGCGAGCGAAGATCCGATCAGGCCGATGCCGATCAGCGCGATTCGGTCAAACAGCACGCTCATGCCTGACGTCCCATGAACTCGCGGAGTGCTGCAATGACGCCGCGATTGGCCTCTTCAGGACCGATGCTCATGCGCAGCGCATTGGAAAAGCCGTAGCTGCGCACGGCGCGCAGGATGTAACCGCGGCTCGTCAGAAGTTCGTCCGCATCGGCGGCATGCTTGCCGTCGATCTCGGGGAAATGGATGAGGACGAAATTGGCGACCGAAGGCGTGACTTTCAGCCCGATCGCTTCCAACGCCTCCGTCAGCGTTTCCACCCACATCTGGTTGTAGGAGACGGCCTGCTGGACGAAGGCCTGGTCACGGATGGCCGCGGCACCGGCAGCGATCGCCGCCGCATTCAGGTTGAACGGCGCACGGACGCGGTTCACCGCGTCGACGATCTCGGCCGGCGCATACATCCAGCCGACGCGCAGCGCCGCCAGACCGTAGGCCTTCGAAAAGGTGCGGGTCATCACCACGTTGGAGCTGGAAGACACGACCTCGATGCCGGCTTCGTAGTCGTTGCGGCGCACATATTCGGCGTAAGCCGCATCGAGCACGAGGACGACGTGTTTCGGCAGGCCCGCCTGCAGGCGGCGGATTTCGCTGACCGGAACATAGGTGCCGGTCGGATTGCCGGGATTGGCGATGAAGACGATCTTCGTCCTTTCCGTCACCGCGGCAAGGATCGCGTCGACATCGACGGTATAGTCCTTTTCCCTAACGACGACGGGCGTGGCACCCGTGCCCATGATCTGGATCTTATAGACCAGGAAGCCGTGCTCGGTGATGATGCCCTCGTCGCCGGCGCCGAGATAGACATGGCAGAGCAGGCCGAGCAGTTCGTCCGAACCATTGCCGCAGAGGATGTTTGCCGGATTGAGGCCGTGCACGGCGGCGATCGCCTCGCGCAGTTCGATCGCCTGCCCGTCGGGATAACGTCCGAGATTGTCGGCAGCGGCCTTGACCGCCTCGATCGCTTTCGGGCTGGCGCCGAGCGGCGTTTCGTTGGAAGAGAGCTTGTAGACGCGGGCAACACCCGGCGCATGTTCCTTGCCCGGCACATAGGATGCGATATCGAGAATACCGGGACGCGGAACGGGCTTGCTGATCTCAACGCTCATGGGTCGACCTTGGATTTTCCGGAAAATGACCCAGTGGCATTAAAGCGGAATGCGGTTGTTGTCGAGAGCCGGGGGTCACCGGTTGCGAGTCGTCGGCACGCCGTGCGGTGCGAGCACCGGCACGAAGACGCGGCGGGAGGCGCGTGCCGCCACCGGCAGTCCCTGGTAGAGCCGCTTCTGCGCCTCGACGATGATGACGCCCGAAAAGGCCGGCCACAGCGTCCGGCCGATCCGCTCGAAGGCGCGGCGAAGCCGCAGGATGGTCCTGAGTTTCGAGGGCGGAAAGAACAGCGCTTCGGCCGTCGCGCCAGGCGTGAAATTCGTCTCGCGCAGCAGATGCGTCAGCTGACCGCGCGAATAGGGCCGGCCCGAACCGAAAGGCGTATGCTCCATGCGGGCCCAGACGCCGCGCCGGTTCGGCACGACGATGACAAGCCGTCCGCCCGGTGCCAGCACCCGCCAGAGTTCCTTCAGCGTCTCGCGCGGGCTTTCGGCAAATTCCAGCGAATGCACCATCAACACCCGGTCGATCGAGGAATCGGGCAGCGGCAGTTCCTCATCGAAAATCAGCGTCGTCGACGACAGCGAGCCCATCGGCCAGTTCACCGCGCCCTGCCCGGCCGGCATGAAGGCAAAGGTGCGCTCGGTGTCGGCCTGGAACCGATCGAGGAAGGGCACGGCATAACCGAGACCGACCAGACGCTCCTGCGGCAGGCGCACCCAGAGCGAGGCCAGCGCCATGGCGATCGACTGCTCGGCAAAACGCCCGAGGTCGGAATGATAGAACTGACGTAGGTCGACGATATCGGCGTGCATTGCGACAAATGTTATCAGCGGGCGGTTGGACTTCAAGGCCGGAACCTCTACATTCCCGCGAGACTCGCAGGACAAAGGATTATTGAACGATGAAACCTTTGGAATTAGCCGTTTTTCTCTGCCGCACCGATAATTTCGGCGTTCTCGTGCACGATCCGGAGACGGGACTTACCGCGGCGATCGACGCGCCGGAGGAGGCGCCGATGCTGGAAGCGGCGACACGGCGCGGCTGGAAGATCACGCATATCTTCACCACCCATCATCACACCGATCACGTTGCCGCCAATCTGGCGCTGAAGGAGCAGTTCGGCTGTGAAATCATCGGCCCGATCAACGAGGCCGTCGCCATTCCCGGCCTCGACCGGACGATGGCGGATGGCGACAGGTTCCTCTTCGGCAACCACACGGTCAACGTGATCGAGACGCCGGGCCACACCGCCGGCCACATCTGCTATCACTTCGTCGACGACAAGCTGCTTTTTGCCGCCGACACGCTGTTTGCTCTCGGCTGCGGCCGCCTGTTCGAACGCCCCGCGGCCGACATGTGGCACTCGCTGCAGAAACTTGCCGTGCTGCCCGACGAGACGGCCATCTATTTCGGCCACGAATATACACTCTCCAACGCCCGCTTCGCACTGACGGTCGATCCCGACAATGAACGCCTGAAGAGCCGCGCCGCCGAGATCGAAGCCTTGCGCGCCGAGGGCAAGTTCACCATCCCGACGACGCTGGGACTGGAAAAGGAAACCAATCCTTTCCTGCGCGCCGGCGATCCGGCGATCCGCCGCAACCTGATCATGGAAGGCAAGACGAACGAGGAAGTCTTCGCCGAGATCCGCAAGCGCAAGGACAATTTCTGATGTCGCCCGAGGACATCGTCCGGCAACTTGGCATGCAGCCGCATCCGGAAGGCGGCTGGTACGTCGAGACATTCCGCGATACGGCGGGCGGAGAGCGCGGACATTCCACCGCGATCTATTACCTCCTGACCAGCGGGCAGCGCTCGCACTGGCATCGCGTCCACGACGCCGCCGAAATCTGGCATTACTACGCCGGCGCGCCGCTGGCGCTGCACCGTTCGCAGGACGGGGCGGCAAGCGAGACCCTGACGCTCGGACCGAATCTGATCGCAGGCGAGCGGCCGCAGGCAATCATTCCCGCCAATTGGTGCCAATCGGCCGAAAGCCTTGGCGATTTCACCCTGGTCGGCTGCACCGTTTCGCCCGGTTTCGTATTTTCAAGCTTCGAAATGGCCCCGCCCGGCTGGACGCCCGGCGGTTAGAGCCTTTCCTGATTAGATTGAAGCATTCTGCCGGAGCAGGTTTTCGTCAGGGCAGAGGCGATTGGCGATGGGCATACCCCAAGGTACGTCCGAGCCGATCGCCTCTGATCCTGGCGGAAACATGCCCGGCCCACCGGCCGCACCGCTTCGCCGCGGCGAAGCGATCAGTGCGTCCGGCGCTTTTGAGTCTTGCAGATTTGCCTAGCAAATCTGCTGGAGGGTTGGCTGAAACGGGCCGGCTGATCGACCGGCCGGCTTGGCCGTAGAGCCGGGCTACGACGCGCGCCGGCCGGTCGACCATCCGACTCCGTTTGAGCCAACAGAATGCTTCAATCTAACCAGGAAAGGCTCTAAGACCTATTCCGCCGCGGCCGGGACTTGCGACGGAACATCTCCTGGGCGGCCAGCACCGCCCCGCCGGTGACGAGCAGGCAGGCGAGCGCGATCCGCCAGCTCGGCTCGGCAAATCCGAACAGCGTCAGGATCAGCGTCGAAAGCAGCGGTGCTGCATAACTTGCCGCGCCGAGGATCTGGATATCGCCGTTCTTGACGCCGTAATCCCAGGCGTAGAAGGCAGCGCCGACCGGCAAAAGCCCGAGCCCGATGACGGCGATCCATTCGAAGCCCGTTGCCGGCCAGACGGTCGCCTCGAGGCCGAGATGGCAGAAGAACGACAGGATTGAGGTCGCAAGGCAGAAACCGGTGACGACGTCGGTGGAGACCGCCTCGAAGCGGCGCGTCAACAGCGAATAGCCCGACCAGGTGAAGGCGCAGAGGAAGGCGGCGCCATAACCCACGGCATAGGCGCCGTCGAAATCGATGCCGTTGCGGCCGACGATCAGGAAGGTGCCGCAAAGCCCGGCCAGCGCGCCCGCCACGTGATACCAGCGCAGCCGTTCGCCCGGCAGCAGCGCCGAGCCGACGACGATCAGCAGCGGCCAGAGATAGGCGATCAGCCCCGCTTCCACCGCCGGCGCGTTCCTGAGCGCGGTGAAATAGAGGAAATGGTAGCCGAAGAGCCCGGCAATGCCGGTCAGCCAGACCTTTGCCGGCTGCTTCAGCAGCGTCAGCCGCGACGGGTTGAGAATAAGCACGACGAGGCCGGGGACGCTGCCGATCGCAAAGCAGATGGCCGAAAGCTGGAACGGCGGCATCTTGCCGGAGGCTGCCGTAAACACCGCCAGGAACGACCACATCAGAATGGCCGCAAAGCCGATCAACGTCGCGCGAAGCTTCACCTGTCCCCCTTCACGGAGACGAAAGCTCCGTCAGCTGACGCTGCCGTATTTGACGGCAGTGATCGTCACCATCCCATATTCGGTTGGAATGCGCACATAGACGGGAGCATATACATTTGCCGCGTCCGACTTGGCAAACCAGATTTCCATGCGGTCGCTCTTGCTCAGATAGTCGATATCCTTGCGGCCCTTCTTGTAGCCCGAGCGCGGCACGAAGCGCACGCCGCAGACAACCGCCTTGCCCTTGAAGCCGTCGGTCGAAAAATCCTTGTCGCCCTTCGGCGAGAGCACCAGATCCATGCGCGTCTCGCCATCGAAGATCGGCAGCGTCTGCGAGCAGACCTTGGTGTCACCGGTGAAGACCAGGCCGGAGATCGGGTCGAGCACCGAGCGCATGTCGCGCGGCGTAACGTCGATCCAGTTCTTCGGCCGCTTCGGCTGCGGGGTCGTCGTCGCCGAGATGATATCACCGTTGCGATAGCTGACCTCGTAGACGCGGGCTCTCTTGCCCTTCTTGTAGTAGAGCGAATATTTCAGCGCCTGCAGCCGGTCGTTACGGACGACGCCGCTGACGCTGGTCTTTGCCGAGATGGTCGTGACCAGATCGGCAAGGCCGGCGGATTTGATATCGCCGGCGATCGTATAGCTGTGATCGTCCTCGATCTGCGTCAGGAACGCGGCACGCGCGATCGGCAAGCCGGCAAGCGTCACCCGGTATACCGTTCGGTGCTGGATCTCGGCCGCCGATGCCGGTATGGCAAGAAGCGCGGCGATGGCCGAAATGAAAATGCGTCTGCCCGAATGAGCCATGTGTGAAGCCTTGTCTTGCCGCGCGCGGCAGCCCTTGCCGGAACGCTCTATACGCCCGCCATGCCGGGAAGAAAACAGCAGCTTTTTGACAGAATTGCGGGAAAGGCCAAGGTTTGGCTTGACGCGAGCAGGCTCTCTGACTATAGAACCGCAACTTTCCAATCATGCCTGTTGGATTGCGAGCCCGGTTTTGCCGGGGATGGCAATTCGATGGCCCGAGAAAAACAAGAATAGGTGTTCCATGTCCCGCGTGTGCGAATTGACCGGCAAGGCCGTCCTGACTGGTAACAATGTCAGCCATGCCAACAACAAGACCAAGCGCCGGTTCCTGCCGAACCTGTGCCAGGTAACGCTGATTTCCGACGCTCTCAACCAGCGTTATCGTCTTCGCGTTTCGGCTGCTGCTCTTCGTTCCGTCGAGCATCGTGGCGGCCTCGATGCTTTCCTGCTGAAGGCCAGCGAAAACGAACTGTCGATGCGCGCACGTCTGCTGCGCCGCCAGATCGTCAAGAAGACTGCCGAAGCGGCTGTTGCTGCCTAAGCTTCCGCCCTTCTTGCATAAGGCTTCAAAGGCTTGAACGGGTGAAACCGGACAAGCCTTTTGCTTTGCCGGATCGTCTCTCCAACTGGTGGCATCACCCAGGATAAAAAAATGCTGAAGACCCGCTATACTATTGCCTATGTCGCGCTGATGACGCTTGTCATCGTCGCCTCCAACTTCCTCGTTCAGTTTCCGCTGAACGCCGAAGTCGCCGGCATCAACCTCGCTGACATCCTGACCTGGGGCGCCTTTTCCTATCCGGTCGCCTTCCTGATCACCGATCTGACCAACCGCCAGTTCGGCCCGCAGGCAGCCCGCAAAGTGGTCTTTGCCGGCTTCGTCGTCGGCGTGACGCTCTCTTTTTTCACCTCGGCGCCGCGTATCGCCATTGCCTCCGGCTCGGCCTATCTCGCCGGGCAGCTGCTCGATATCGCCGTCTTCAACCGCCTTCGCCGCCAGGCCTGGTGGCGCGCGCCGCTCATCGGCTCGCTGATCGGCTCAGCGCTCGATACGGTGATGTTCTTTTCGCTTTCCTTTGCCGCGTTTTTCGTCTTCCTCGGCCCGAACGAGCCTTTTGCGCTGGAGGCGGCTCCCATCCTTGGCGCTTTCGCTGCCGAGGCGCCGCGCTGGATTTCCTGGGCGATCGGCGATTTCGCCGTCAAGATGATCGTCGGCCTGGTCATGCTGCTGCCCTATGGCGCGCTGATGAACGTGTTGCGGCCGATGCAGCCCGCCCGCGCCAACTGAACTCGGCGGAGAAGTCACCGACGCCGCCGGACCGCACCGGCGGCGATGGCGGGGTGCAGCAGTACCTCCGCAGCCAGATCATCTAGTTCCCGCGATGAATCGAGCCTGAGGACGGACGCTGTCTGCGTCTCCAGCCATTGCTCATGCGCTGCAAGACTGCGGCGTTCCGGACCGGCCGTATCATAACTTGCCGCCCATTCCAGGAATTCTCCGCTTTTGGCTTCCATGTCGCCGCCAGGCCCGATCCTGTTTCCGTATCGAGCCGCCTCGCGCGCACGGATTCGCGCCATTCGAAGCTCCGGTTCGATCCTCAGGAACACGATCAGATCGTAGAGCGGCTCGAGCGGCCTCCCCCATTTCAGCGCCGATCCGGAAAGAACCCAGCCGCCGGGCCGCCGCGTCTCCTCGAGCAGCAGCCTTATGCGCTCGCCGGCATCCCGCGGTGTCGTGAATGGCGGATCGGTCGGCAGCCAGAAGAAATCGTCGGTGTCGAGATGGGCGATATCCAGCTTTTCGCAAAGCGCACGGCCGAGCGACGTCGTGCCGGAACCGGACGCACCCATCACATGAATATGCACCATGATTTTCCTCCGAAAACCGCCGCTTCTGCGATACCGCCAGCGGGATAACCGAGGCATGTGACGTCAATCTGACGATCCGAGCAATTGCGGCTCTTCGGCGAGCCGGAATTCCAGCATCAGATTACGCTGCAGAATGGAATGGTTGTCATCCGACACCAGAACGATATGGGTCGTGCCGTCGGCCGCCTGAAAAGCATCGAGACCTTCCATATTGTCGATTTGCGAATTGAAATTGCCTTCGAGCAGCAATTCGCCCTCGACCACGGCCCCCGGCCTGATATCGGCGCCCTTGATGCGGCGAAGGCGCATGCCGATGCCCTCGGCCATGTTGAAGCGGCGTTCCAGCAGCAGCAGGTCGCCGTTCGGCAGGAAGGTCCCGTCGGTGACGTCGAAACTCCCGTCCCGCGCCACCGCAAAACGCCCTTTCAGCGGCCCGCTGAGAATCGCCGCCACCCGGTTGCCCTCGCTGTCGAGGCCGCGCTCCGAGACGACAACCACACCGCCCTTGAGCGGGCTCGATGCCGGCGCAACAGCAATCGTCTCGATGCCGCGATTGTCCTTCAGCATCTTGCGCGGAATAAGGAGCGGAAGGGTGCCGATCGCCCGCGATTCGGCAAAGCCCGGGCCGGGATAGATATCGACCCGATGATCCTGCTCGAAGGAGACCAGGATCCGGTCGCCGTCGAGCGCCAGGCCCTCGGCATCCATATATCCCTTGCCTTCCAAACTCAGGCCTGCACGGTTCTTCATCGGGGTGATCTCGATATCCGAAAGGCCCGAGAGCTTGCCCTTGGCATCGCGCTCGATGCTGCCGGTCAGCCACTGGCCGGTATCGAGCACGACCACGAAATGCTTCTGGTCCGGCCGAAAACGGATGGAGGAAAGCGAGCCGAACAGCGCCTTGCCGGAAACCATCTCCAGCCCGCCGAGAAATTCCAGCGGTCCGAATTTCGTCTCCGAAAAGCCGATCCTGAAATCTGATATTTGCCGGCTAATGACCGGCACCTCGCCACCCGCCCATGAGGGGCTAGCGCCTGTTGCGATGCAAAGAGCGATCGACGCCGCAAGGCAGAGGCGCTTGCCTGTCATTCCGCACATTTCCCTGAAGCGGCGTCAGCCGGCACGGCGCAGCCGGCCGCCGCGCGGCTGGGCGGATTGATCTTCGAAAAGCGAGGCAAGCTGCTCGGTCATCGCGCCGGCAAGCTCGTCGGCATCGACGATCGTCACGGCCCGGCGGTAGTAGCGCGTCACGTCGTGACCGATACCGATCGCCAGCAATTCCACCGGTGAACGGGTCTCGATCCGCTCGATGACGGCGCGCAAGTGCCGCTCCAGATAATTGCCGGGATTGACCGACAGCGTCGAATCGTCCACCGGCGCCCCGTCCGAGATCATCATCAGGATGCGGCGCTGTTCGCGGCGCGCAAGCAGACGGTTATGCGCCCAGATCAGCGCCTCGCCGTCGATATTTTCCTTCAGCAGGCCCTCGCGCATCATCAGCCCGAGATTGGCGCGCGCCCGCCGCCACGGCGCATCTGCCGATTTGTAGACGATGTGGCGCAGGTCGTTGAGGCGGCCCGGCGTCTGCGGCTTGCCGCCGGCAAGCCAGGTTTCACGCGCCTGCCCGCCCTTCCAGGCCTTTGTCGTGAAGCCGAGGATCTCGACTTTGACGCCGCAGCGCTCCAGCGTGCGGGCCAGAATGTCGGCGCAGGTGGCGGCGACCGTGATCGGCCGGCCGCGCATCGAGCCGGAATTGTCGATGAGCAGGGTGACGACCGTATCGCGGAACTGCGTGTCGCGCTCCATCTTGAAGGAGAGCGCCTGCATCGGATCGATGATGATGCGCTGCAGCCGGGCCGGATCGAGATAACCTTCCTCCAGGTCGAAATCCCAGGAGCGGTTCTGCTGCGCCATCAGGCGGCGCTGCAGCCGGTTGGCGAGGCGGCCGACGGCACCCTGCAGATGCGCCAGCTGCTTGTCGAGGAAGGCGCGCAGGCGCTCCAGCTCAGCGGCGTCGCAGAGCTCCTCGGCGGTGATGATCTCGTCGAACTCTTCGGTATAGACGTGATAATCGACCTTCTCGTTGAAATCGGCGAATGGCGTGTTCGGGCGCCGGGTCTCGCCCGGCGTTTCCGAATCGTCCTCGCCCTCTTCCATCATGTCGTCGTCGGAGATTTCGGCGCCTTCGGTCTCGCCGTCCTCCATCTGTTCGTCGGCGACTTCACTGTCCTCGACCGGGGCGGCATCGGTGCCGGCATCCTCGTCGACCTCGTCCTGATCCTGCTCGTCGCCGCTCGGCTGGTCTTCCTGCTCCGACTGATCGTCATTGTCGGCTTGGCTGTCGTCGTCGCCGTATTCCTCGGCCATCTCCATGGCCGACAGCATGTTGCGGATGACCTTGGCGAAGGCCTGCTGGTCGTTGATCGCGCCCGACAGGTTGTCGAGCTCGGAGCCCGCCTTGTCCTCGATGAAGCCGCGCCAGAGGTCGAGCACCTTGCCGGCGGAGGCCGGCGGGCGCTGGCCGGTCAGCTTCTCGCGCACCATCATCGCGACGGCTTCGCCGATCGGTGCGTCTTCCTGGCGCTCGATGCCGGTGAAATTCGCCTTGGAGTATTTCTCCTCCGTCATGGAGCGCAGGTTCGACGCCATGCCCTCCATGCGCAGCGCGCCGATCGATTCGACGCGCGCCTGCTCGACCGCGTCGAAGATCACCCGGGCGTCCGAGCCCTGCGGCGCCATCGTCGCATGCACCTTCTCGTCATGGCAGGCAAGCCGCAGCGCCATGGAATCACCGAGCCCGCGGGTGACCGCCAGCTCATGCGCCGTCGGCCGCTTGGAAAGCTCCGGCAGGCGGATGCGCTCGCCGGTCATTCCCGGCCGTTCGTTGGCGAAGGTTACCTCGACATCGCCGTCGCCGGCGACCGAGCGCACGCAGCCGGATATCGCCCGGCGCAACGGCTCGACATCGACGGGCGCGCCGGGCTTTGCTTTCGAATTGTCACCGCGAGCTGCCATGATCGGTCGGTCTCAGGCTCCGAGAACGATGTTGGCGGCACTTTCCTTCAGCTCGACGCCGAAGGCGCGCTGATAGTGCTCGGCAACCAGCGGCCGCTCCAGCTCGTCGCACTTGTTGAGGAAGGTGGTGCGGAAGGCGAAGGCGAGATCGCCGAAGATCTCGGCGTTCTCGGCCCAGGTAATGACCGTGCGCGGGCTCATGACGGTCGACAGGTCGCCGTTCATGAAGGCGGCGCGGGTCAGATCCGCGACACGCACCATCTTCGACACGATCTCGCGGCCTTCCCTGTCCTTGCCGAAGCTCTTCACCTTGGCGGCGACGATATTCACTTCGTGATCATGCGGCAGGTAGTTCAGCGTCGTGACGATCGACCAGCGGTCCATCTGCGCCTGGTTGATCTGCTGCGTGCCGTGATAAAGGCCGGTGGTGTCACCGAGGCCGATCGTATTGGCGGTCGCAAACAGGCGGAAAGCCGGGTGCGGCCGGATGACGCGGCTCTGGTCGAGCAGCGTCAGGCGGCCGGAGGATTCGAGCACGCGCTGGATGACGAACATCACATCGGGACGACCGGCATCATATTCGTCGAAGACGAGGGCGACATTGTGCTGATAGGCCCAGGGCAGGATGCCGTCCTTGAATTCGGTGACCTGCAGCCCGTCCTTGACGACGATCGCGTCCTTGCCGACGAGATCGATACGGCTGACATGGCTGTCGAGGTTGATGCGCACGCAAGGCCAGTTGAGTCGTGCCGCCACCTGTTCGATATGCGAGGACTTGCCGGTGCCGTGATAGCCGGAGATCATCACGCGTCGGTTATGGGCAAAGCCTGCGAGAATGGCGAGCGTGGTGTCGCGGTCGAACAGATAGTCGGGATCGAGGTCCGGCACATAGGCGTCGCCCTTGCTGTAGGCGGGAACGCGGATGTCCGAATCGATGCCAAAGGTCTCGCGGACCGAAACGGTGGTATCGGGCAGTTCAGATATATCCAGGTCGATCTTGCTCATCATGTCTCCAAGGCGGGTGATGCCACCCGGCCATACTGTCTCAGGCCATGTCGCAACCGTGACGCCGCGATTTTATCCGCGCCCGTCCAGGTCGGAACGTCGGCGATACTTCTCCGGGACTGAAACGAAACCTCGGCGGGATGATGACCGCTTGCGAGCATTCTTGAAAGAGTCCCGGACAAGAAACGCCGCGTCCGGAAGGTCGGCGGAGGCGATGGGTAAACACGCAAATAGGAGCCGCGTTTGCCTGCGGCCTCAGCCGATTTGGACCATACCCGATTGAAGCCTAAGAGCAAGGACGGGAATTAACAAAAACCGTTCTGCTTCAACAATTGATAGGCCTGGATGACGGCGCGGAAACGCTCCTCCGAGCCGCGGTCGCCGCCATTGGCATCCGGATGGTGCTTCTTGACCAGTTCCTTGTAGCGGCTCTTGATCTCCGCCGACGTCGCATTGGCATGCAGTCCCATCGTATCGAAGGCCTTGCTTTCCAGCGATTTCAGCTTGCGCGCCTGGGGAAACCGCGGGCCGCTGCCCTTGCCGCCTTCCTTGACGAAGCCGAAGGGATCGCGAACCCGCGTATAGGCGCCGGAGCGGACTTCCGAATGCAGCGGACTGTCCTTCGCCGATTTGTTGACGCCGACCGTCCATGTCGGCCGGTGGCCGGTGATCGCCTCTTTCTGGTATCGCGCGATCTCGCCGTCCGACAGACCGGAGAAATAGTTGTAGCCCTTGTTGTATTCCTTGACGTGCTCGAAGCAGAACAAAAAGAACTGGCCTTCCGCATTGCGTCCGACGGGAGCGCGATGCGAACCTTTCTTGTCGCAGCCGTCCCATTGACAGGTAGGCGGCGCCTGCTCTGTCTCCTGCTCGCGTTTGCGGCGTGTTCGGATGCGATCGAAATATTTGGAATCAAGTCTCATGGCGGCGCTAATTATGGGGCTGTCGGAAGGCGACAACAAGAATTGACAAATGGGAATGTTGCTGGCTTGGTGGGAACCCCTTTCGCGCAACAGCAAGACCGGATGATGACTCTCAGGACCCGCATCGAAGAGAAACTTGTCGAAGCCTTCGCCCCCGAACGCCTGAGCGTCATCGACGAAAGCCACCTGCATGCCGGCCACCAGCCCGATATCACAGGCACCGGCGAAACCCACATGCGGGTGAGGATCGTTTCGGCAAAATTTGCCGGCCTGTCGCGGCTGGCGCGCCACCGGGCGATCACCGAACTGCTGAAGCCGGAGCTCGATGCCGGCCTGCATGCGCTGGCCGTCGAGCCGGCAGCACCCGGCGAGGCGACGCGATGGTAGAACCGCAGCCTATATAGGAACCGGCTGCCTTCGCGCCAAGCCGATCAGGCCGGCTTTGCGCCGTCTTCCCCGGCCGGCCGGATGCGCAGCTTGGTGATGCGGTTCTTCTCCCGCTTCATGACGACGAAACGTTTGCCATAAAAGGTGAAGGCCTGGCGCTCTTCCGGAATGGTCATCGATTCATGGATGACGAGGCCGGCGATCGTCGTCGCCTCCTCGTCGGGCAGGTTCCAGTCGAGCGCACGGTTGAGGTCGCGGATCGGCACGCCGCCGTCGACGACGATCGAACCATCCGCCTCCTGGCGCACGCCCTGAATCTCGATGTCGTGCTCGTCGGAAATGTCGCCGACGATTTCCTCGAGAATATCCTCGAGCGTGACGATGCCCTGCACCTCGCCATATTCGTCGACGACGACGGCGAAATGCTGTTTGCGGCGCAGGAAGGCATTGAGCTGGTCTTCGAGGTTGGTGCTGTCGGGCACGAACCACGGCTTCTGCGCGATCTTGACGATGTCGAGGTTCTGCGGCTCCATGTTCGGTTCGGCCAGTGCCCGCAGGAGATCCTTGGCATGGACGACGCCGATGATGTTGTCGATCGTGCCGCGCCACAGCGGCATGCGCGTATAAGGGCTCTCGAGGATGGCGCGCACCACCGTTTCCGGCGGATCGTCGGCATTGATCGCCCGCATCGCGGTGCGGTGGACCATGATGTCTGACAATTCCAGCTCACCGAGGTCGAGCACGCCGCCGAGCCGGTCGCGATCGGCCTTTACCACCGAGCCCTCACGGTGGAGCAGATCGACAGCGCCGCGCAGTTCCTCATGCGCCGTCAGCATCGATACTTCCCGTGAGAGATTGATGCCGAACAGTGCCAGAATCCGCCGTACGATCGCATTGACGAAGGAGGACGCCGGCCCGACGACGGCAACGAAAAGCCTGGCTGGAAGCGCCACCGCAAGCGCGAAGCGCTCCGGCGTCGAGATCGCCCAGCTCTTCGGCAGCACTTCCGCGAAGATGACGAGGATGACGGTCATCGCCAGCGTCGCCAGCGCCACGCCGGAACTGCCGAACAGCCCGAGAAACAGGCTGGTGGCGATCGACGACGACAGGATATTGGCGAGATTGTTGCCGATCAGCAGCGCGCCGATCAGCCGGTCGCGCCGCTCGATCAGCTGGCGCACGAGGCCGGCGCGCTCGTCGCCGTTGACCTCAAGCGTATGGATGCGGCTGCGCGAAACGGCGGTCAGCGCGGTTTCCGAGCCGGAAAAGAAGGCGGACATCAGCACGAGCGCCGTGATCGAAAGGATCTCCGGCCAATATGTCGCGAGAAATGCCAGAGCACCTTCGACCGTCATCAGGGGTGTTTTTCCCTGAGAAAGCTGATCACCTCGGAGGCGGGAACGTCGTCGGCGACGAAGGACTGGCCGATGCCGCGCGTCAGGATGAAGGTGAGCTTGCCGCCCTTGACCTTCTTGTCCTGCGCGATCGCATCCATCAGCACCTCGGCCGGCGGCAGCTCGGCCGGAATGTCGGACATCCGGGTCGGCAGGCCGACCGCCTGCAGATGCCGCTCGACGCGGCGCGCATCGTCGGGGCTGGCAAGGTTCATCCGTGCGGAGAATTCATGCGCCAGCACCATGCCGATCGAAACGCCTTCGCCGTGCACAAGGCGGCGGCTGTCATAGGCGGTCGCCGCTTCCAGCGCATGGCCGAAGGTGTGGCCGAGATTTAGCAACGCCCGCTGGCCGGTCTCGCGCTCGTCGGCGACGACGACATCGGCCTTCGCCTGGCAGCTTGTGGCGATCGCTTCGATGCGCGCCGCACCACCTGCAAAAACCGCCTCCCAGTTCGCTTCCAGCCAGGCAAAGAAATCCGGCTTGTCGATCAGCCCGTATTTCGCCACCTCGGCATAACCGGCGCGGAATTCACGCTCGCTCAGCGTATTCAGCACGTCGGTATCGGCCAGAACCAGATCCGGCTGATGGAAGACGCCGATCAGGTTCTTGCCATGGCGGGAATTGATGCCGGTCTTGCCGCCGACGGAAGAATCGACCTGCGCCAGCAGCGAGGTCGGCACCTGCACGAAGCGCACGCCGCGGCGAACGATGCCGGCCGCAAATCCCGAGAGGTCGCCGATGACGCCGCCGCCGAGCGCGATGACGCAGTCGTTGCGCTCGACGCGGGCTTCCAGCACCTTGTCGCAGGCCGTCATCAGATGTTCGAAACTCTTCGTCTTCTCGCCGGCCGGCAGCACGACCGCAGCCGAGGCGATGCCCGCCGCATCGAGGCTGGCAACGAGGGCGTCGAGATAAAGCGGCGCGACATTTTCGTCGGTGATCACAGCCGCCTTGCGGCCCTTGAGGCGCGAAGCGATCTCGGCGCCGGCCCGCGCAATCAGTCCCGGCCCGATCAGGATATCGTAGGCGCGCTCGCCGAGCGGCACATGCACGGTCTGGACGGCCGAGGCGGAGCTTATCGCATTCATGACGCTGTATTTTCCTTCTGAGCTTCGATCACCGCCGTCAGCACCTCGTCGGCCATGATTTCCTTGCGCACATCGCGCGAGAGCACGGTGAGATCAGCCTGAGCGTAGATCGGATACCGTGCGTTCATCAGGTTTTCGAGCGTCTGCTTCGGATTTTCGGTCTTGAGCAGCGGCCGGGTGTCGCGTTTGTTGACCCGTTCCCAGAGCACGTCGAGATCCGCCTTCAGCCAGACCGAAAGGCCGCCCCGTTTGATATGCCTGCGCGTCCGCTCGTTGACGAAGGCGCCGCCGCCGGTGGAGACGACGCGCGGACCGCTCTTCAGCAGACGCTTCATGACCCGCGTTTCCAGCGCCCGGAATTCGTCCTCGCCATAGGCGGCGAAAAGTTCGGCGATCGTCATGCGCGACACCCGCTCGATTTCGTGGTCGCTGTCGATGAAGGGAATGCCGAGCTGGCTGGCGACAATGCGCCCGACCGAGGATTTTCCCGCCCCCATCAGGCCGACAAGGATCAGATTGCGTGAACCGAGCGCGGCGCGAGCTCTGTCTTTCAGGCTGTCAGCAACGGTCAGCAGTGGTTCACTCATCGGTCCATTCACACTTTGTTTGCAAACCGTATCGACAAATGCAGGTGGAGCGTCAAGTCGCGGACAAGGGAATCATCGCTTGAATACCGCTTCTTGCACTTGCAGATACGCTTCTTATAACAGAAGCAGAGCATGAAGGAGTTGCCGGATGCCGAGCCTGTTCCGTTTTCTGTTCGTCTGCGCGATCCTCGCCGGGACGGTTTACGGAGCGATGTGGGCGCTTGCGACCTTCGTGGAGCCCGAGCCGCGCGACGTGACGATCCGCATTCCGTCCGAACGGGTCAATCCGCCGGCGACGGGCACGATCGACACCACCGGGAAGTGAGCGACATGAGGGATCTCGGCCGCGTCCATGTGGAATCCTTCCTGGAAATGATGAGCGCCGAACGCGGCGCCGCCGCCAACACGCTGCAATCCTATGAGCGCGATCTCGATGACATCAGGTCCTTCCTGAACGGCCGCAGCATCAGGTTGACCGAAGCCGCCTCCGCCGACCTTTCCGCCTATCTCGCCTCGCTCGCCAGCCAGGGTTTCAAGCCCTCCTCGCAGGCGCGCCGGCTTGCGGCCATGCGGCAGTTCTACAAGTTCCTCTACGCCGAGGGCATTCGCACCGACGACCCCACCGGCGTGCTCGACGCGCCGAAGAAAGGCCGGCCGCTGCCGAAGACGATGGGGGTCGAGGAGGTCGGCAGGCTGCTATTCCAGGCGCAGACCGAGGCCGACGATCCGGCCCCGGGTCAGTTGCAGCGCCTGCGCATGCTGGCGCTCTTGGAGCTGCTTTATGCCACCGGCATGCGCGTCAGCGAGCTCGTCTCGCTTCCCGCCCGCGTCCTCGACCAGGAGGGCCGCTTCCTGATGATCCGCGGCAAGGGCAACAAGGAGCGGCTGGTGCCGTTGTCGCAATCGGCGATCAAGGCCCTGAAATCCTACGGGCGGCTGCTGACGGCCGAAAATGCCATGGCGAAGGAGCCGCAGGAAAGCCCCTGGCTGTTCCCGGCCGCCTCGAAGGAGGGCTACCTGCCGCGCCAGGTCTTTGCGCGAGACCTGAAGAACCTGGCGATCCGCGCCGGCCTGACGCCGTCGCTGATCTCGCCGCATGTCATGCGCCACGCCTTTGCCAGCCATCTGCTCGCCAACGGCGCCGATCTGCGCGTCGTGCAGGAACTCCTCGGCCATTCGGACATTTCGACCACACAGATCTACACACATGTGCTCGAAGAGAGGCTGCAGCAGCTCGTCCAGACGCATCACCCCCTTGCCAAACAGGCGAAAAAGCACGAATAGGACCGGCGACAAGGGGCGGAGCCAGGAAAACGCCCCGGGCACAAGGAACGGAAACGCACCTCATGCACAATTATCTCGACTTCGAAAAGCCGATCTCCGACCTCGAAGGTAAGATCATCGAGCTGAAGAAGCTCGCAACGGAAGACGAGAGCATCGACACCACCGATGAGATCAGCCGGCTGGAGGTTCGCGTCCGTGAGGCGATCGTCGAAATCTATTCCAAGCTCAATCCCTGGCAGAAGACGCAGGTCGCCCGCCATCCGCAGCGCCCGCACTTCGTCGATTACGCCAAGACGCTGTTCCAGGAATTCACGCCGCTGGCCGGCGACCGCAAATTTTCCGAGGATGCCGCGATCCAGGCGGGTCTTGCCCGCTTCCGCGGCCAGCCTGTCGCCGTCATCGGTCAGGAAAAGGGCAACGACACCAAGTCCCGCCTCAGGCACAATTTCGGCAGCCCCCGGCCGGAAGGCTACCGCAAGGCGATCCGCATCCTCGAAATGGCCGATCGTTTCGGCCTGCCGGTGATTTCGCTGGTGGATACGGCCGGCGCCTATCCCGGCGTCGGCGCCGAAGAGCGCGGCCAGGCCGAGGCGATCGCCCGCTCGACGGAAATGTGCCTCGGCGTCAAGGTTCCGCTCGTTTCCGTCGTCATCGGCGAAGGCGGTTCGGGTGGCGCGATCGCGATCGCCACCGGCAACAGGGTCTATATGCTCGAGCATTCGATCTACAGCGTCATCTCGCCGGAGGGCGCCGCGTCCATTCTCTGGCGCGATTCGACCCGCGCCCGGGAAGCCGCGACCAACATGAAGATCACCGCCGAAGACCTGAAGTCGCTTGGCGTCATCGATGGCATCATTTCCGAGCCGCTCGGCGGCGCCCATCGGGATCCCGACAGCGTCATTGCCACAACCGGCGACGTCATCGCCAATGCGCTGGCCGAAATGGCATCCCGCTCCGGCGAACAGTTGCGCAACGAACGGCGCCAGAAATTCCTCAACATGGGCCGGAATCTGTAAGGTCAGTTGCAGCTCTTTGCCGATTGAGGCCAAACCTTGGCCACATTGATGTTATCTCTAACATTTGCGCTTGCGGGGGCGTTCCTCACACGTCATAGGCTGGTAAGGATTTGTGAAGTATAAGCCGCTTATGATTCTGCCTCGTGCCAGGACTCCTTAGGCGACCGGGTCGCACTTCTTTATGGGCTAGTTTGGATGCGCATACATCATTTTGCCTATGTTTCCCTCATGGCGCTGGCTCTTTCCAGCTGCAATGACGCGTTGGAGACCGCGCAGGTCGACCTTTCCAAGGTCAAGAACAAGGTCGAGCAGCCGCTCCCCCCGCATATCCTCACCGCCATGTCCGCCAAGGGCATGGACCGCAATTCGCCGATCATGATCCGCATCTTCAAGGAAGAAGGTGCCATGGAGATCTGGAAGGCGAAGACCGATAACCGTTTCGACAAGATCGCCGACTACAAGATCTGCGCCTGGTCCGGCCGTCTCGGTCCGAAGGTAAAGACCGGCGACCGGCAGGCGCCGGAAGGTTTCTACGACCTGACGCGCGCCAACCTGAACCCCAACTCGAAATATTATCTGGCGATCAACACCGGCTTCCCGAACCGCTACGACGCGGCGAACGGCCGCACCGGCTCCGACCTGATGATCCATGGCGCCTGCTCGTCCTCCGGCTGCTATTCGATGACCGACCAGCAGGTGCTTGAAATTTACGCCTTTGCCCGCGACGCCTTCAAGGGCGGCCAGGCGACCGTGCAGCTGCAGGCCTTCCCCTTCCGCATGACGGCGGAAAACATGGTCAAGCATCGCCTCGACAGCAATTACGACTTCTGGAAGATGCTGAAGGTCGGCTACGACAATTTCGAAGTGACGAAGCGCCCGCCCGAGGTGGCCGTCTGCGAGAAGAAATATGTCTTCAACCAGCAGGTAGCCGATGGCGGCGCCTTCAATGCCGCCGGCAAATGCCCTGCCATGTCGACGCCGCCGGCGCTGACGGCCGCTCTTGCGTCCTACGGGAAGACCTATGATGCCGACTATGCCAAGGCGATGAGCAAATATGACGGCATGGCCTGGTACGACCCGTCCGAAGCCGAGCGCAAGGCGGTGGTCGCCAAGCTGCGCAAGGGCCGCGAGCTGGCCTTCGCCCCGACCGGCACCTCGCTGGAAGCCGGCCGAATGGTCAAGGTTGCGGAACTCGAAGACCTGATGGCCAAGCGCACCGCCCAGGGCCTCGCCGCCAAATCAGCGCCGGGCGCCACGCCTGCTGCCCCTGCCCAGCCGCAGGCGCAGCCAATGGCAGTCGCTGCCGCCACCCCGGCGGTCGTGCCGGTGCCGGCGCAGAACCCGCTGGCCTTTGCCGCGCCCGAACCGCAGGAAACGGCGGAAGCCGTGGCAAAGAAGCCGTTCTGGAAATTCTGGGCGCGGAACTGAACGGCTTGAACCCCGTTCTCTACGATCTTCGCGGCCTGAAGTGCCCACTCCCCGTGATGAAGACACGCAAGAAGCTCGCCGCCATGGCAAGCGGCGCGCTCATCCGCGTCGATACCAGCGACCCGCTGGCGGTGATCGACATGCCGCATTTCTGCAATGAGGACGGTCACGAGCTGGTCGAAACCGAAAAGACCGAAAACGGCCATCGCTTCCTGATCCGCAAGCGCTAGAACTGTTCTGCATTAAATAGTCAGAGCAGATGCCGTCCTAAGCGGCATCATCACAGCTGCCGGCGCATCTCCAATTTACCCTGCCCATGTTCTCGCGGCTGGCGCTCGAAGCCGCTCCCGCGCCCGAAATTCATCATACAACTACACAGCTTTTGTATGTTGACATTATACTTGGCTGGTTCTAGCCATAGTGAGCCGGTCGGAGGAACGGCGAGAATAGCGGAGGCTGACTGATCCACATCTTCTGTTTCCACGAGAAAAGGTAAGCGTGCGCCATCAGATCCGATGAGCACGCCGAGACACTTTGCTGTGTCGTCATGAGCCTCTTTCCCGTGACGTTTCCATCGTGCCCATCCGTGGCCGGCCTTGGAAATCGCAGGAAGCAGGCGAAGCGTGCAGGGATCTTCAGCAAAGCCGGGATACGGACTTCTGAGAATAATCGTCATGCAAATTGGGAGGAGAGCATGAAAAACTTTGTTACACTGGCGGCCGGTCTTATGGTTGCCGCTTCATTCATGAGCAGCGCCGCCAGCGCCCAAACGGTGCTGAAATCGTCCGATACTCATCCGGACGGCTATCCGACTGTTGAGGGCGTCAAATATTTCGGTGAACTGGTGAAGGAGCGCACGCAGGGCCGCTATTCGGTCGAAGTGTACCATTCCGCTCAGCTCGGCGAAGAGAAGGACACGATCGAACAGGTGCGCTCCGGCGTGATCGAACTCAATCGCGTGTCGATGGCGCCCTTCAACGGCACAGTGAAGGAATCGATCGTTCCGGCCCTGCCCTATATCTTCCGTTCCGAAGAACACATGCACAAGGTCATGGACGGCGCCGTCGGCGATCAGATCAAGAAGGCGTTCGAACCGGCCGGCCTCGTCGTGCTCGCCTTCTACGATGCCGGCGCGCGTTCGTTCTACAACAAGACGAAGCCGATCAACGCGGTTGCCGATATGAAAGGCCTGAAGTTCCGCGTCATCCAGTCCGACATCTTCGTCGACATGGTGGCGGCCCTCGGCGCCAATGCCACGCCGATGCCCTATGGCGAAGTCTATTCGGGGATCGAAACCGGCGTTATCGACGGCGCGGAAAACAACTTCCCGAGCTACGACACCGCCAAGCATGCGGAAGTGGCGAAGAACTACTCGCTCGACGAGCACACGATCCTGCCGGAGGTGTTCGTCATGAACAAGGCCGCGTTCGACAAGCTGAAGCCCGAGGATCAGGAGATCTTCAAGCAGGCAGCCAAGGACAGCGTCGGCAAGCAGCGCGAACTCTGGGCGGCCAAGGTCGCTGAATCGCGCGCCAATGTCGAAAAGCTCGGCGCGCAGATCACCACACCGGACAAGCAGGGCTTCATCGACGCCATGGCTCCGGTTTACGAAAAGCACGTCAAAGACGACGTGCTGAAGAAGATGGTCGAGGATGTAAAGGCTGTGCAGTAGCCTTCGCCTGCCTCCTTGCGCAGGGCGGCGTGACTTAGCGGGGTGGACGGTTTCTCCACCCCGTTTCACGCTCACGCTTCGCACGCATCTTCATCCATCTCCCGACAGGGAGACTGCCCGCCCGATTTCGACGAGGCCCTCATGTCGAATAACCTGACACCCGTCACCAACGTCCTGGCCCGCCTGAGCAATGCCGCCCTGTGGCTCGCCGGCTCCGGCCTGATCCTGATGACGGTCTTTGTCGCCTGGCAGGTATTCTGCCGCTACGTATTGAACGACTCGCCGAGTTGGACGGAGCCGGGCTCGGTCATGCTGATGAGCTGGTTCATCTTCCTCGGCGCCGCCGTCGGCATCCGGGAGAACAATCATCTCGGTTTCGACGTGCTGCTCTACGTGCTGCCGAAATCCGGCAAGCGTGTCCTGCGCATGATTTCGGATGTGGTCATCCTCGCCTTCGGCGCCGGCATGATCTGGTACGGCGGCGCGCTCATGAGCCTGACCTGGAACACCACCCTGCCGTCGCTGGGCATCTCAGGCGCGTTCGATTATCTGCCGCTCGCCGGCGGCGGTGTCCTCGCGGTGATCTTCTCGCTGGAGCGCATTGTTCTCCGCCTCGCCGGCGAACCGATCGACGACGTGCTGGATGAGATTCTGCCGGCGGAGATCGCCGTCGAGATCGAAAACATCAATGCCGACCCGAACGCCAATTTGAAGGTATAGCGCGATGGAACTCTGGATTCTGTTCGGTGTTTTCACCACCCTGATGCTGATCGGCACGCCGATCGCCTTCTGTCTCGGCGTCGCCAGCTTCGCCACCGTGGCCTATATGGGCCTGCCGCCGCTGGTCATCTTTCAGCGGCTCAATTCCGGCATGAGCGTGTTTTCGCTGCTCGCCATTCCCTTCTTCATCTATGCCGGCGACCTGATGGTGCGCGGCGGCATCGCGAGCCGCATCGTCGCCTTCGCCGCCTCCCTGGTCGGGCATGTGCGCGGCGGCCTCGGCCAGGTCAATATCGTCACCGCCACACTGTTCGGCGGCATTTCGGGTTCGGCAGTGGCAGAGGCCGCAGCCGTCGGCGGCCTGATGATCCCGCAGATGAAGCAGCGCGGCTATGGTGCCGACTACGCGGTCAACGTCACCTCGATGGCAGCCCTGATCGCGCTGCTCCTGCCGCCGTCCCACAATATGATCATCTATTCGATCTCCGCCGGCGGCAAGATATCGATCGCCGATCTGTTCACCGCCGGCGTCCTGCCTGGCCTGTTGCTCGCAGCCGCGCTCATGGTAACCGCCTACATCGTCGCACGCTCGCGCGGTTATCCGACGGAGCCGTTTCCCGGCTTTGTCATGGTGGCTCACCTGCTCGCCGTCGCGGTGCCCGGGCTTCTGCTGATCGCCATCATCTTCGGCGGGGTGAGGTCCGGCATTTTCACAGCGACGGAAAGCTCCTGCATCGCTGTGCTCTACGCGCTGCTGGTAACCCTCTTCGTCTACCGGCAGATGAGCTGGAAAGACTTCGTCCACGCCACGCAGGGCGCCGTGCGCACGACGGCAATGGTGCTCCTGATCATCGGCACCGCCGCCGCATTTTCCTGGCTGATGGCCTTCCTCAAGGTGCCCGCTTCGCTGGTTACCTGGATGAAGAGCGTGGCCGACGATCCGCTGACGGTGCTGCTCCTGCTCAACGTGCTGATGCTGGTGCTCGGCACCTTCATGGACATGGGACCGACCATCATCATCTGCACGCCGATCTTCCTGCCGGTGGCACAGGCTTACGGTGTCGATCCGGTGCACTTCGGCGTGATCATGATCCTGAATTTCGGCATCGGGCTGAACACACCTCCCGTCGGGGCCGTGCAATTCGTGGCCTGTGCGGTCGGCAAGATTTCGGTCTGGGAGGCTATGCGCTCGATCTGGCCGTTCTACGGCGCCGGCCTCGTGGTGCTCGGTCTGGTCACCTACATCCCGGCAATTTCGCTGTGGCTGCCGGCTGTGTTCAAATAGGAGAGCGACATGGCGGCCGATACAGCCGTTGAATCAAGGATCGAGCGAAGGCCAAAACTCTCCGAAGGCGTGGTTTCGGCCATCCGCGCTCAGGTCGTGTCCGGTGCCTACGCGCCCGGGCAAAAGCTGCCGACGGAGACCCGGATGGGCGAGCTTTTCGGCGTCAGCCGCACTGTCGTCCGCGAAGCGATTGCAACCCTTGCCGCCGACGGCCTCGTCGAGGCGCGGCAAGGGGCTGGTGTCTTCGTCATGAACCATCCAACGATTGCCTTCGGCTCGATCAGCCTCGACGTCGGCAACAAGATTTCCCATGCACTCAACGTCATCGAGGTGCGCATGGGACTGGAGATCGAAAGCGCTGGACTTGCTGCGCTGCGACGCAATGCAGCTCAGGAAGCGCAGATCCACGAAGCCTTCTTCGAGTTCGACCGGCTGCTCGAGCGCGGCGAGGCGACCGGCAAGAGCGACTTCGCCTTTCACCGAGAAATCGCGGCTGCCACGAACAATTCATATTATGTGGAAGTTCTCGATGCGCTCGGCATGCGGGCGATCCCCTGCGATATCGCCTCACCCTGGGGCACGGACAGCACGCTGTCGCGCGATTATCAGGAAGGCCTGCAGCGCGAGCATCTGGCAATCCTGAAAGCGATTTCGGCCGGTGACCCGGAAGCCGCCCGCGCCGCCATGCGGGCTCACCTGACCGCAAGCCAGGAGCGCTATCGCACGCTGCTGAGCGGCCAGCAGGCAAGGTGGCTTTCGGGCACCCGTAAACACAACGGCTGAAGACGATCGCATCACAACGAAACGTTGGAGCGGTTAGATCCGCACGCCTGGAATTGCGAGCGGATTGTCGGACAGCGCCGCGCGATCGGGCCTGTCGATGCGAGGCTTGCCGAGGAAGGCGTCGAACAGATCCTTCACGAAGGCCTCGGGCAAATCCTTGGTGATCAGCACCATGCGCGTGCGCTTGTCCTGCGGGTCCGGCCAGGCGGCAAGGCGCACCGGCGGGTGGAAGATGCTCTGAACGCCGTGCAGCACCAACGGCCGTTCCGGCCGGTCGGAGACGGAAACGATCGCCTTCATCCGCAGCAGCTTCTCGCCATGGGCCGAGCGCAGGAGATCGATGAACATCTCGAGCGCCATCGGATCGATCGGTTTTTCCTCGATGATCGAGAAAGACCGGATCGAGGCATCGTGCCGGTTGACGTCGTGGGCGTGCTGGTGCGCGTGAGCGCCATCATGATCATGATTGTGATGATCATGGTGGTGGCCATGGTGACCGCCAGCGTGATCATGATGGTGATGGTGATCGTGATCATGATGGTGATCGTCATTATGGGCGTGGTCGTGATGGTGATGCGCCTCGTGCGCATCCTCATCCCGCAGCCAGCGGCCGACATCGGCGATCTTCGTCGCCGGATCGTAGAGCCCGTTCACCAGCACCGCGGCGCTGCCGACCTCGGTGCTGTCGGCATCCATCATCGCCGCGCGCGGATTGAGCGCCCGCAGGCGCTGTTCCAGCCCGGCCGTTACGCCGGCCAGCGATGCCTTCGAGACGATCAGCCGGTCGGCGACGGCCGCCTGTTTGCGCGCTTCCTCGTGATTGTCGAGCGTCTGCAGCCCATTGACCGCATCGACGACGGTCACGACACCGTCGAGCTCGAAATTGGTGGCGATGACGGGATTGCCCATGATCGCCTGCATGACCGGCGCCGGATCGGCAAGGCCGGTCGTTTCGATGACGACGCGTTTCACCGGCTTGACGCGGCCGGTCTGCACGGCATCCATCAGGTTCGCCAGCGTATCGACAAGCTCGCCGCGCACGGTGCAGCACAGGCAGCCGTCGGAGAGCTCGATGATCGAATCGCCCGAGCTTTCGACCAGCAGATGATCGATGCCGACATCGCCGAACTCGTTGATGATGACGGCCGCGTCCTTCATCTCGGGGTCTTTGAGGATGCGGTTGAGCAGCGTCGATTTGCCGGCGCCGAGAAAGCCGGTCAGGATGGTGACCGGAATCCTGTCGTTGAGCGCGCTCATCTCGTTTGACCTTGAAAACTTATGTTAGAAAGACGTCGGGCGCGGCATCGGCACCGGCACGTTGGCGATGCCTCCGGCCGTATCGCCGGTCGCCACTTTTTCCGGCTGTGCCGCCGGCTGCGGATCCTGCCCGGGAATGAGGCCGGCGAAGACGAATTGCGGATCGTGGTCCATTTCCAGAATATAGGGCGAGCTCACCTTCATGCGGCCGACCTCGTCGCGCGTTTCGCTGCGTATCTTGGCGCCCTTGGCGCTGCAGATATCGGCGGTAATGTCGGTCACCTGGTCCTGTCCCTGCCCGTAAGGCTTCAGCGAACCGAGCGTGTCATTGCCGGGAAACTGGGTGGTGAAACCCTTCTGCAAAAGGTTCGCCGTCGCATCGGCGCGCGCCGCCAGGCTGTCGGTGCCGAGCACGACGGAGACGAGAGTGCGGCCGTTGCGCGTCGCCGAACCGATCTGGTTGAAACCCGAGGCACAGATGAAGCCGGTCTTCATGCCGTCGGCGCCGGCGAAGCGGCCGATCAGCATGTTGAGGTTCGGCACGTTCTGCTGGCCGGTGGTAAAACCCTCCAGCGCGAAATAGCTGGCATATTGCGGAAAATCGCGGCGCAGCGCCACCGTCAGCACTGCGAGATCACGCGCCGTCGTATATTGTCCCTTGCCCGGCAGGCCGTTCGGGTTGACGAAATGCGAATCCGTCATGCCGAGCTTCAACGCCTCGCCGTTCATCCGCGTCACGAAGCCTTCCTGCGTGCCGCCGACGGCTTCGGCAACCGCAACCGAGACGTCGTTCGCCGATTTCACCAGCAGGATCTTCAACGCGCTGTCGAGCGTCAGCTTCTGGCCGGGCTTGAAATACATCTTGGCGGCCGGCTGCGCGGCGGCGCGCTTGCTCATGACAATGGGCGTATCAAGGCTGATCTGGCCGGCGCGGATCGCATCGAACACGGTATAGACCGTCATCAGCTTGGTGAGCGAGGCCGGATACCACTTGCGGAAGGCTTCCTCGTGTTCGAGCACGCGGCCGGTCTGGACGTCGACGAGAATATGCGGATTGGCCTGAGAGAGCGAAACGGAGGCGAGAAAAGCGGCAGTCGCAGCGGCGGTGAAACGCAACGGCCGCTTGGCGGCAAACAAACGGAAGTGGCTCGTCGACACGGTTCGTCCTTCAGATGTCCGGAAAATCTCGCAACCTTCCTCTATCTAGCCTATATGGCTATGACATGGCAAAGGTCATTGACGAAGTAATTTCCAAAAGCCTCACACCCTTTTGATGCGATCAAAGATTGTCGGGATTTCATAACAGGAACGCCAACATGCCGATTTTGAACAGAGCCGCCGAATTGCAGGATGAAGTCGCCGAATGGCGCCGCCACATTCATGCCCGCCCCGAGCTTCTCTTCGCGGTGGAAAACACGGCCGCTTTCGTCGCCGAAAAGCTGAAGGAATTCGGTGTCGACGAGATCGTCACCGGCATCGGCCGCACCGGGGTCGTCGGGCTGATCAAAGGCAAGGGCGAAGGTCGCCGCACCATCGGCCTGCGCGCCGACATGGACGCCCTGCCGCTGACCGAGATATCGGGCAAGCCCTGGGCCTCGAAGACGCCGGGCAAGATGCATGCCTGCGGCCATGACGGCCATACCGCCATGCTGCTCGGCGCTGCGAAATATCTGGCCGAGACCCGCAATTTCAACGGCAATGTCGCCGTCATCTTCCAACCCGCCGAAGAAGGCGGCGGCGGCGGCAACCTGATGGTCAAGGACGGCATGATGGAACGCTTCGGGATCGAAGAGGTCTATGGCATGCACAATCTGCCCGGACTGCCCGTCGGCCAGTTCGCCATCCGCAAGGGCGCGATCATGGCGGCGACCGACGAATTCACCGTCACCATCAAGGGCCGCGGCGGCCACGCCGCCCAGCCGCACCGCACGATCGACCCGATCGCCATCGGCGCCCAGATCGTCGCCAACCTGCAGATGATCGCCTCGCGCACCGCCGATCCGATCAGCTCGGTCGTCGTCTCGGTGACCAAGTTCAACGCCGGCTTCGCCCATAACGTCATTCCGAACGATGCGACCTTCGCGGGCACGGTCCGCACGCTGGACGACGAGATGCGCACGCTCGCCGAAACGCGCTTCCGGCAGATCGTCGAGGGCGTGGTTGCTGCCCACGGCGCCGAAGCCGAGATCAGCTTCCACCGCAACTACCCCGTCACCGTCAACCATCCTGATGAGACCGCGCACGCCGTCGCCATCGCCGGCGCCATTGCCGGCGAGGCAAACGTCAATGCCGAGATCGATCCGATGATGGGCGGCGAGGATTTTTCCTACATGCTGAACGCCCGCCCCGGCGCCTTCATCTTCATCGGCAACGGCGACAGCGCCGGCCTGCACAACCCGGCCTACGACTTCAACGACGAAGCCATCGCCCACGGCATCTCCTACTGGGTCCGCCTCGCCGAACAGCGCCTCGGTGTTTGACAAGAATTAAGGCTTGGCTTCGCGCCAAGCCTTTTGTATGCATGGCATGCAAGTGGTCCCGTAGCTCAGCAGGATAGAGCACCAGATTCCTAATCTGGGGGTCGCGCGTTCGAATCGCGCCGGGATCACCAGTCTTTAAGCGATGAGCAGATCGCGTATTCCTTCATACCTTGATCGGAATTCCGGCCTCGATCGCAGCCTCGATGAAAGCCTGTCGCGCCTCCTCCCGGCTTCGCTTTCCGGAGATGACATCGGCGCACACGGCGCACGCCCGATCCAGGGCGGGGCCCTCGTCTGTCGGCCAGTCTTCAATCAACGCCCATGTCGCAGCCTGCGTGGTCTGGATCACTACCCATTGATCCGGTCCTTCAAGGGCGATCGTCACAGGCTTCGTCCAAATGGTCTGCATTCTCTTTGGCCTTCCTTGGGTGCTGTGGGAGTAGTTAGACTGATCGATCTCGTCTTGCAAATCGGCGCCGACCGCATTGCTTCCCACATCGATTCAACGCGCCTGGGGAGAGGCTCGCCGCCCGCGCACAACCCGCCGCGCGCCAAATCCCAGCAGCGCCGCAACGACCCAAGCGCTGATAAAACCAATCGCACCCCAGACGAGGCCTGCGAAGCTGATAGGCACGCCGGGCACGAAATCCCGCAAGGTATTGGCGAAAACGACATCATCCGGTTCCCCCATGAGCACGAATGGCTTGGCGACGGGGGCGGCGGCGCCGAGTTTCAGCTGCTGCGACTGCAGCGTTTCATAGCGGACAATCGTGCTTTGCATGGAGGCGCCGCGGTCGCGCAGGAAATCGTCGGAAGATTGCGCGTAGGTGTTCAGCGCCTGCTGGCGATCGAGGTGGTGCTCGGCCGCCTGCCTGTTGAAATCCTCGACGATGACGCGCAATTCGTCGATCGCTCCGCCGATTCGCTGGCGATATTGCTGGGCAAATTCAGGCGCCTGCGAAAACACCGTGCCGCCGGCAAGCCCGGCGACGATGGCGATGATCCTTGCAATCGGTCCCATGATCGATGCCTCCGGCTGTTCCCTGCGCTAACGATCGGCGGTCGTAAAGGTTTCTGCCTTCGACACAATCGGTAACGCTATGTGATTGAACCGGCGACACTTCCGGTGAGTTGACACCATGACAAACGAGTTGCTCCCGTGAGCAACTGAGAAAGAGAGGCTCGTCATGAAACAGCTCATCCTCGCCTGCACGCTCGCCGCAGCGTCCGTTTTATCCGTCGTGCCGTCCCAGGCGGCAAGTGTGACCATCACCACGGATGACGCCCGCCCCTATTATTACCGTGATTCGGAACGCCCCTATTACCGCCACCACAGTCCCTATTATCGCCACGACATGCGGCGGCGCTACGTTTCCCGCGATTGCTTCACCAAGACGGAAAAGATCCGCCGCCACGGCCATACGGTCATCAAGGAAACCCGAATCTGCCGCTAAGGCAAACCCCGGCCGATCCTTTCGGCCGGGCTTTTCATCTGGTATCCTCCGGCAAGGAACTTCGCAAATTCCGCCGCGTTTAGGGCGAAATGGGAGTATTCGCCATGCTTATCAAGATGACTGTTCTGGCAATCGCCTATGTTGCGGTCTGCGCTCTGCTTCTCACCATCGCCTATCAATTGCAGGGACCGGTGGCCACGGCGAAGACCGATCGGCCGGCCGGCTCTTCTTTTCTGATCGAGCGCTTCGCCGGCTGATCAGCTGAACGCCGGCCCGAGAATGGCCGACCGAGAAGCCAGCGCGGCTCGCCATCGAGCCACGCCAGCATGGCCTATCGATCTGCGCTCCTTCCAATGCGGTGGAGCGCCCCTCACCATCAATGCGTGCCGTCCAGGGAGAACCCGCCAAGGAGGATCCGGTTCTGAACGTTATGCACGCCTTCGACGGCCATGGCGACCGCGGTCGCCCGTTCGATCTCCCCGACTGTGCCGACCGTGCCGCTGAGCACGATCTGGTCTTTTTCCATCGTCACCTCGACATCGGACGCATCGATGCCGCCGGCAATCGCCAGCGCATTGGCGACGGCCGCCTCGACCGACGCACGATTGGCGATTTCCGCTTCCATTTCAGGCTCCAGCCCGTGAAATGTCTGCTCCTTGAAAACCATGACCCGTTCCTCTGTGAAACCTTGAAAGGAAACGCCCGCCGGTTGGTTTTGGTTTCAGCGCGTTACCAGTTGAGGCGATAGCGCAGATTGACGCTGCCGGCCTCGTCCTCCGAAAACGGGTTGTTCATCGACGCATCGAGATTGAGATTCGGCAGGATCGTCTGGCTGACGGCCACCGAACTGGAGAAGTCGCCGCTGACATTGCTGAGGCCGGCGCCGGCCGAGAGCGAGGTTCCTGTCCAGGGATGGATGAGTTTCAGCGCCTGCGACGCCGTCACCGAGGTCTGTCGGGCATCGACCGGGTCATAACCGACGCTGACGGAGCGGCTCGATTGCATGTCGAGCGAATCCGACAGGATCCAGCTGCGTGAGCGGCTGAGCGTCAGCGCGCCGCTGCCGCGCAGCGTATCGACGCTGACCTTTACACCCCGCTGGGATTGGCCGGCCGGTGTGACGTTCGTTCTCACGATTCTGCCCCAGAGCATCGCCTGTTCGGAATCGGGCAGCGGCGCGCCGCCTTTCGTCGCGGCCAGCGCAATGTCGGCGCCGGCGCTTGTTTCCCATTCCGCCGGCAGACGAAAACCCATCGTCGCCTTGTACGACCGGTCCGAAAGCTTGGCGGGCGACCAGATCAGCAGGTCGTCCGCCTTTGCCGCCGCGGAGAGCGAAAAAGGCAGCACGGTGAAAAGAATGCAGGCTATCTTGAATATCGTCATGTGACCCGATCGTTTGACAAGCTTGCTCGCCGAACGGCGCGATGCCGCAGCAAAAGTGCGCACAGAAAACCCGCAAGGGAGCAGCGCGGCCAAGCCGTCCATCCCAATGTCATTCCTCGATTTAATGTGTGGCCGAAACGGCCGGCGGCAGCCAGGTGCCTGTTCAATGGACGCCGCGGCGCCCCGGATACCCATGCGACCATCAGCGGCCGCCTGAGATTGACGATTCCCTCAGGAATGTTGCCAGGATCACATCTCGCCGCCGCTCTGTAAACCCCTTGAGGGCGGAAATCTGCTGCACTGCACACTTGCCGCACCTTCCAAACCCTAGTAGAGCCTGAGCCTACGAGACAAATTTTCGCGAAATTCCACATGACGACCGGCAAAACGGCGCCGCGGCGCCTCAGCATCTTCGGTTCGACCGGCTCGATCGGCCGCAACACGCTCAATGTCGTCGAACACCTGGGCGGACGGGACAACTTCGAAATTTCCGTGCTGACCGGCAACGGTAATGTCGAATTGCTGGCCCGGCAGGCAAAATCATGGGGCGCGCGACTGGCGGTGACAGCCAGCGACCGGCATTACGAATCGCTGAAGAGCGCGCTTTCCGGCAGCGGCATCGCGGTCGCCTCGGGAAAATCAGGCCTCATGGAAGCCGCCGATCGCGAAGCCGACTGGGTGATGGCGGCAATCGTCGGCACGGCGGGCCTCGCGCCGACCCTCGCCGCCGCACGCCGCGGCGCCGATATCGCCCTTGCCAACAAGGAATGCCTGGTCTCGGCCGGCGACCTCTTCCTCAAGTCGATTCGGGAAGGCGGCGGCAGGCTGCTTCCCGTCGACAGCGAGCACAATGCGATTTTCCAGGTGCTGGAAGAAAACCAGCGCCACGCCGTCGAACGCGTCATCCTGACGGCATCGGGCGGCCCCTTCCGCACCGCCTCGCTCAAGGAAATGGCCGATGTGACGGTGGAAACCGCGCGCGCCCATCCGAACTGGTCGATGGGCTTGAAGATTTCGATCGACAGTGCCTCGATGTTCAACAAGGCGCTGGAAATGATCGAAGCCCGGCATCTGTTCGGCCTGACGCCCGAACAGATCGAGGTCATTCTCCACCCGCAATCGATCATTCATTCGATGGTCGGCTATACCGATGGCTCGGTCCTCGCCCAGCTCGGCGCGCCCGATATGCGCACCGCCATCGGTTATGCGCTGTCCTTTCCGCGCCGGCCGAACCTGCCGATCGAGCGCTTGGATTTCGCCAGGCTCGCAAGGCTGGATTTCGAAGCGCCTGATGAGGTGCGGTTCCCGGCGCTGCGGCTGGCGCGTCTTGCGATGACCCGCGGCGGTGTCCAGGGCGCTGTGCTGAACGGCGCCAAGGAAGTGGCGCTGGAAGCCTTCATCGAAGGACGCCTGTCCTTCCTCGCCATGGCCGACATCACCGAGAGGGTCATGGACGATCTGGCCCACCTGCCGCCGGCTGCCGAAATGGACGATGTTTTCAGCGCCGACAGCCAGGCCCGGCAGCGGGCTTCGCAATTGATGAAGCTGGATCTCGTCGGCTGAGGCCTACGACATAATTCCTTAAGCGCTGTAACGGCTGCAATTACCGCAGCCGGTTGCCGCCTTCGTCGAACAACCGGCAATCGGCCGGCTCAAACAGCAGGCTGACCTCATCGCCGGCCGCGATGCTGACCGGCGAACGATGCTCGACGGTCAGCGATTGGCCGTCGCCGAGCTGACAGTAGAGATATTGCGTTCCCCCGAGATATTCCGAGAAATCGACCGTGGCGACCAGCCTGCCCGACCGATCGGGCGCCACCTTCAGATGTTCCGGCCGCAGACCGAGCGTCACGGCGCCTCCAGCGGGCCCGCCGGTGCAGGACAAGGCGGTTTCGATGCGGGCGCCGGCGACCTCGACCAGGCCTTGCTCGGCAAAGCGGGCATTCAGCAGGTTCATCCGCGGCGAACCGATGAAGCCCGCCACGAAGGTATTGGCGGGATCTTCGTAGATCTGCCGCGGCGTTCCGGCCTGCTCGACCCGGCCGTCGCGCAACACGACGATCTTGTCGGCAAGCGTCATCGCCTCGGTCTGATCGTGGGTGACATAAATCATCGTGTTGCCGAGTTCGCGGTGCAGGCGGGCGATTTCGATGCGCATGGAAACGCGCAGCTCCGCATCGAGATTGGACAGCGGTTCGTCGAACAGGAAGACATCGGGCTTGCGCACGATCGCCCTGCCGATCGCCACACGCTGGCGCTGGCCGCCGGAAAGCTGTCCGGGCCGCCGGTCGAGAAGGTGGTCGATCTTCAGGATCGCGGAGGCAGCCTTGACGCGCGTCTCGATCTCGGCGGCTCCAGTGCGCGCCATCTTCAAGCCGAAAGCGAGATTGTCCCGCACGCTCATATGCGGGTAGAGCGCGTAGGACTGAAAGACCATCGCAATGCCGCGTTCGGATGGATCGAGATCGGTGACGAGACGTCCCTTGATCTCGATATCGCCGTCGGTGACGTCCTCGAGGCCGGCGATCATGCGAAGCAGCGTCGATTTTCCGCAGCCGGACGGTCCGACGAAAACGACGAATTCGCCCTCATCGATCGTCAGATCGATCCCATGGACCACCTGCAGACTGCCATAGCTTTTTCGCACGTCCTGGAGCACGACGCTCTTATTGCCCATACCGTTCGTCATCCCCAAACGACCTACTTGTCCGCCTGGACCCAGACGAGCATCTCTCCGGGCGCGCGGTTGTCCCAGAGATGATAGGGCACGAAACGCGCCGTGGCGACCCGCCGTTCGGCCGGCGCCTTGCGGTAGAGCGGCGCTCCCCAGTTCGATGTCTCCTCGCGTTCGACCTTGAGATCGAGGGCGACGGCATCGTTGAGGTCCTTCAGCACGACGGTTTCGGCGGTCGGCAGCGCGCGTGGCAGGACGATGGCATTGAGATCCTCGCCATTATCCGTCGTTTCCACGCAGTAGACGAGCGGGCCGCGCATCAACGCGACGCGGCCGGCATCCTGGCGCACCTTCGGATTGGCATATTGCGGGCGCAGCGAAAGCGGCAGGTGAAGGGCGACGCGATCGCCGTCGGCCCATTGTCGATCGATCCTGGCATATCCGTCACGGATATGGGTGCTGAGGTCGAGCATCGTCCCGTTGACGCTGAGGGTTGCGCCCTCCGCCCAATCGGGAATGCGCAGCGACAGCGCGAATGCCGCCGGCTTTTTCATCTTGGTGGAAAAGGCCACCGCACCGTCCCACGGATAGTTGGTGCTCTGCTCCAGTTCCACTTGCGTGCCGTTGGCAAGCTTCAGCCGCGCGGTGCTCTCGCCATAGAGATGCACGGCGATCTCGTCGTCGGCGACAGCATACATATAGGAGCCGATCGAGGTCACCAGCCGGGCGATGTTGGGTGGGCAGCAGGGGCAATGGTGCCACTTCCACCGGTGGTGCTTGCCCGCACTTTCGAGCGGGTTGTCATAGAAGAAGGTCTTGCCGTCGGTCGAAAGCCCGGGCAGCGCGCCATTGTAGAGCGCCTGTTCCATGATGTCGGCATAGCGGCGGTCCGGACCGCGTCCGAGCATGCGGCTCGCCCAGAACACCAGGCCGACGGAGGCGCAGGTCTCCGCATAGGCCGTGGCATTGGGCAGATCGTAGTAATCGGTAAAACCTTCATTCGACGCGGCCGGCCCGATGCCGCCGGTGATGTACATCTGCTTGGTCGTCAGATCGTCCCACAGCGTTTCCAGCGCCGCCGTCAGGCTGTCGTCCCTGTATTCGGTGGCGATGTCGGCCATCCCGGAATAGAGATACATGGCGCGCACGGCATGGCCGACGACCTTCTTCTGCTCGCGCACCGGCTGGTGCGCCTGCCCATATTCATAGGTCTTCTGATGGTAATCGGACAGGCTGCGGCCGTCGCGAACGGCCTCCGCCGTGAAGAAATGCGGCTCGGTGCCGCGTTCGTCGATGAAGAATTTCGACAGGTCGAGATATTTCTTCTCGCCCGTGACGCGGGCGAGCTTGACCAGCGCGAGCTCGATCTCCTCATGGCCGCAATAGCCCGGGATCTGGCCTTCGCCATGGCCGAAAACCTTGATCATGTAATCGGCATAACGGCACATGATGTCGAGCAGCTTGCGCTTGCCGGTCGCCTGATAATACGCGACCGCCGCCTCCATCAGGTGTCCGGCGCAATAGAGTTCATGATGATCGCGCAGGTTGGTCCACCGGCGCGATGGTTCGACGCGCTGGAACCAGGCGTTCAGGTAGCCGTCCTTGTCCTGCATCCGCTCATACATGTCGATGATCTCGTCGGCGCGCGCCTCGAGCTTCGGGTTCGGCCGGCGGTAGAGCGAATAGGCGATGGTCTCGATCGACTTGCCGAGATCGGAATCCCAGAACATCTGCGTCGTCCCGCCCCAGGGCTGAATGGGAATGACGACGCCGGGGCTGGGCTGATCGACGTCGATCGCCTTGAGCATGCCGGCCTCGACGCAGCGGTCGAGCAGCGTCTCGGCGGTGGAATTGCAGACGGCATCCTGCCATTTGCCCCAGAAGCCGCCGAGATCGACATCGGGAACGGCGACGGGACGAAACTGGCGGTCATTGCTTGATTTGGTCATGGGCTCGACTTTCTCTCGTTCATTTCACCGCGCCGGCCATCAGCCCGCGCATGTAGTAGCGTTGCAGGAGCAGGAAGACGATCAGGCAGGGGATCGTCATGACGATGACGCCGGCCTGGACCGCTCCCCAGTTGATGGCGCCGAGGCGACCGGCGCGGACCGCCGTCATCAGCACCGGCAGGGTGTATTTCTCGTTGCTGGAGAGCAGCACGAGAGCGGCAAGAAACTCGTTCCAGGCATTGAGGAAGGCAAAGATCGCCACCGTCGCGACACCGGGCAGCACCAACGGCAAGAGAACGCGGGCAAGAAGCCGGAGGTCGCGCGCCCCGTCGATGCGGGCGGCCTCCTCGATCTCCTTCGGCACGGCGTCAAAGGCGTTGCGCATCATGAAGACCGAGAAGGGCAGCTGCAGCGTCACATAGACGAGGGTCAGCCCGATGAGCGAATTGTTGAGGCCGAGCTTTGCCAGGATAATGAAGAGCGGCGTCAGGATCGACTGGAACGGGATCATCAGCGTGGCGATGATCAGCACGAAGAGCGCGTTCTTCATCGGGAAGCGATAACGCGAGAAGCCGTAGCCGGCGAGCAGGCTGACGAGAACGGTGAGCACGACGGTGGCGACCGAGACGAACAGCGAATTGATCATGTGCCGCCAGATGCCGGCGCCGAACGTATCGAGCAGCGCATAGGCATCGAAGCTGACGCCGGATGTCGGCCATGGCGGCAGGGGCGGCAGACTGGCCTCCGTGCCCTGCCGGAAGGAGGCGAGCAGCGTGATCGCGAAGGGCGCCAGGAAGAAGATCGAAATGGCGATGCCGGTGAGATGATAGACGGACTTCACGCGGATCGCCTTGCGCGTCCGGCGTTCCCTTGACGTGGTCATCAGCGCTCCTCCCCGACACGCAGCAGCCAGAGCTGCACGATGCTGATCGCCACCAGGATGGCCAGAAGCACGATCGACAGCGCAGCGCCGTAACCCAGGTTGAACGACACGAAGGACTGGTTGAAGATGTAATAGACCACCGAGATCATCTTGTTCTGCGGCCCGCCCGACGTCATGATGTAGAACTGGTCGAAGGCGAGGATCGAGCCGGTGACCGAGACGATCAGCGCCAAGGCGATCGTCTTGCGCATCAGCGGCAGCGTCAGGTGCCGGAAACGCTGCCAGCGGCCGGCGCCGTCGATGCGGGCCGCCTCCGTCAGTTCGGACGGAATGGCCTGCAGCCCGGTCAGCAGAATGATCATGGTGAAGCCGGCGATCTTCCAGACGACCATCACCACCACAGTCAGAAAGGCAGTGTCGAAGGTCGCTAACAGATTCGGGCTCTTTTCGACGAGGCCGAGCGCCTTCAGGGCCGGGCCGATGAAGCCGCTATCGACATTGGCGAGCCAGACCCAGAGCAGCGAGGCCGTCGCCAGGCCAACGACGACGGGCAGGAAGATGATCGTGCGATAGGCGCTGACGAACTGCCGTTCCTTTTCGACGAAGATGGCGAGCGGAAAGGCGACGGCGAAGATCGCGATGGTGACGATGATCGTGTAATAGGCGGTGAAATTCAGCGCCGTCATGAAGCGGGTGTCGTTGACCATGCGGTAATAGTTGTTGAAGCCGATCCAGCGCGACGCCCCCATCAGCGGCCAGTTGTGCAGGCTCATCCATCCCGTGAACAGAACCGGCATGATGAAGAAGACGATGACCAGCGCCATGGCAGGCGCGATATAGGCAAGGCCGCGCCAGTTCGATCTGCGCCGTCGCCTGCGCCGAGGCAATAGTATCTCTGAGCCGGAACCGGTCATCGTAACGCTCCGCATCTTTGAATTGGAATTGGCCGGGAAGCTGCCACCGCTCCCCGGCCGCGGCCGCGGGAGAGTCTACTGGCCGCTATCGATGATCGATTGCATTTCCGACTGGGCGCTCGAAAACGCGCCGTCGACATCGTCGCCGAAGATGGCGGCGTTGGTGAAGCTTGCCCATGGGCCGTTGGCGCTGTTGATCAGGTCGTTGAACTGCAGCGTATAGGGCGTCTTGGCGACGCTGATCGCCTTGAGGCCGACCTGCATACGCGGATCGAGGCCCTCCAGCACCTTGTCGGCGATATCGCCGCGCGTCGGCAGGCTGCCATATTTCGCCATGATCTTCTGGCCGTCCATCGAATAGATATATTCGAGGAACTCCTTCACCGCGTCGATCTTCTTCGTTCCCTTGGTGATGACGAAGTTGTCGCCGCCGGCAAAGGATGAAGGCTTGCCATCGACGCCGGGAATGAGGGTCACGCCGAAATTGATCTCGGGATGCTGGGTCACCAGCGTTCCGATGGCAAAGGCGCCGAGGCTTTGCTGACCGATCTTGCCGTTGGTGAAGGTCAGGAAGTTCGTGCCGTTGTCGCTGGCCGCACCCGCCGGCACCAGGTCCTTCTTGACCATGTTGCGGTAGATGTCGACCGCCTTGCGCATCTGCGGCGTATCGAGTGTTGCCGTCTTGCTGTCGGCCGACAGGATGTCGGCGCCGGCACCCCAGACGAGCGGCGTGAAGGTGAAGATCATGCAGCCGCCGCAGCCGCCGCCGGAGAAATAGAAGCCGTAGGTGTCGTCACCCAGCGCCCGGATCTTCTCGGCGTTGGCGGTGATTTCCTCCCAGCTCGCCGGCGCTTTCTCCGGGTCGAGACCGGCCTTCTTGTAGAGATCCTTGTTCCAGGCAAAGACGGAGGTTTCGACCGAAAGCGGCAGGCCGTAGACCTTGTCCTGATAGGTGCCGAGGCGGACATGCGACGGCGACAGCGAATTGAAATAGGGAAGCGACTTTGCCCAGTCCGTCAGGTCTTCCAGCTGGCCGGCCGCGGCGAAGGCGGGGTTGTATATGAGATCCATCGACAGCGCGTCGGGCGCCTGCCCGCCGGCAATCGCGGTCGCATATTTCTGCACCAGTTCGGAGAACGGCACTTCGGTCATCACGACCTTGTTCTCATGGCTGGAATTATAGGCTTCGACGACCTTCTTGAAAGCGTCGCCGATCCCCGAGCGAACCCACATTTCGACATTTTCGGCAGCCGACGCAGCCGACACCAGGCATAAGGTAGCGATGCCGGTCGCCGCCAATAGACGCTTGATCATGACATTCCTCCCAATATGGCGCATCTCCTCGCGCCTTCGCTCATTCCCTTGGTCTCACTCCTTGGTCTCATTCCCTGGGGGTTTACCCCCGCATGACTGCCGGACGACGAGCCGGCACGGCAATTTCCTGACACCCGGCTCGACCGGCCGTCCTTCCGCAAGCGCCAGCACCGTCAATCCGGCCTGCCGCCCGAGCTCCTTCAGTTCCATATCCACCGTCGTCAGCGGCGGCCGCGTCTGGGCCGCGACGATCTCCCAATTGTCGAAGCCGATGACCGAAACGTCCTGCGGCACCTTGATGCCGCGCTCGCGCAGCGCATCCACCGCACCGCGGGCGATCTGGTCGTTGCCGCAGAAGAGCGCATCCGGCTTTTCTCCCGGCCGCTTCCAAAGCTGCTCCACAGCGTCATGGCCCCAGCTTTCAGACCAGACGCCGTAAAGCACCGGCTCGCGATGGCCCGCCACCTCATGATAGGCGCCGGCACGCTCCCGCACCGAAAAAAACTCCTCCGGCCCGGTGATATGTGCGATCCGCCGCCGCCCGGTCTTGAGCAGCCATTCGACGGCCAGTCTCGCACCCTGTTCATCGTCAGAACGGAAGGTCACGCTGTTCTGCGTCCCCTCCGTGAAGGCGTAGACGACGGGCACATGCAAATTCGACAAATCGACCGGCAGACGCCGGTCCAGCCGCTTGCCCGTCGCAATGATGCCGTCGACCTGCTTGTCCAGCATCGCATCGACATGGGTCTGGGCGAGCGCCGGATCGTCTTCGATGGCGCACAGGAAAACCGAAACCCCATGATCGACGAGAGCGTCCGAAATGCCCGCCATCACAGGCAGCGTGAAACGGCCGTAAGTGTCGTTCGTCAGCAGTCCGACGGTGAAGCTGCGCTTGCTGAGCAGACCTCTCGCCAGCGCATTCGGTCGATATCCGATTTCGCCGGCGATCCGCTTCACCCGCTCGCGCGTTTCCGCTCCCATCCGGCCGGTATCGTTGAGCGCCTTCGACGCCGTCGAAATACTCACCCCGGCCGCCGACGCCACCTCATGGATGGTGATCCTGCCTCTTTTTCCTCCCGTCAGGTTCAGAGCTTCCTCCTTCTGAAGTGGCTTGAGAAAAGCTTTTACCAATTCTTGTGTCAAGTGAGAAAAGGTTTTCTCATTCAATTCGGAAGGCCGGCATCGAAGATGCTGCTGCACGGTGAAAAGCAAGTGCACGGAAGCCTATCGGTCCTCGAGACCGATAGGCGCGTCCACTGCACCAGCGCCGGATGGCACTGTTCAGGCAGAAAAGGTTTAGGGGCGAAGCCTCACGGCCGCAAAACCGATCGCGGCCAGAACCTCGGATCGAGATTCTGGCCGCGATTCGAACAGGGCAATATTAGAGAATCAGGCGACGTGCCTTGCCAGCGCGCAGCGCGACCAGAGCGAGTGCAGGGCGTCGACGAGATGGGCGATATCGGCGTCGGAATGCAGCGGCGTCGGGGTGATGCGCAGCCGCTCAGTCTTCTTCGGCACGGTCGGATAGTTGATCGGCTGGACGTAGACGCCGCAATTGTCGAGCAGCAGGTCGGAGATCCACTTGCACTTGGCGGCATCGCCGACCATCACCGGCACGATATGGCTGGGATTGTGCATATGCGGAATGCCGCGCTGGTCGAGCATAGTCCTGAGCTTGCGCACCCGGTCCTGATGGCGGGCGCGCTCGAACTGGCTGACCTTCAGGTGCTGGATCGAAGCGACCGCACCGGCGGCCAATGCCGGCGGCAGCGCCGTGGTGAAGATGAAGCCAGAGGCAAACGAGCGGATGAAGTCGCAAAGGGCGGCCGACGCGGCGATATAGCCGCCCATCACCCCGAAGGCCTTGCCGAGCGTGCCCTCGATCACCGTCAGCCGGTCCATCAGCCCCTCGCGCTCGGCAATGCCGCCGCCGCGCGGGCCGTACATGCCGACGCCATGGACTTCGTCGAGATAGGTCATCGCCCCATATTGGTCGGCGAGGTCGCAGATCTCCTTGATCGGGGCGATATCGCCATCCATCGAATAGACGCTCTCGAAGGCGATCAGCTTCGGCGCCTTCGGATCGGCGGCTTTCAGCTTGGCTTCGAGATCGGCGACGTCATTGTGTTTCCAGATCACCTTGTCGCACTTGGCGTAACGGATGCCCTCGATCATCGAGGCATGGTTCAAGGCATCGGAGAAGATGATCAGGCCGGGGATCTTGGCACCGAGCGTTCCGAGCGCCGCCCAGTTGGAGACATAGCCCGAGGTGAAGATCAGTGCCGATTCCTTGCCGTGCAGGTCGGCGAGCTCACGCTCGAGCAGGACGTGGTAGTGGTTGGTGCCAGAGATATTCCGGGTGCCTCCCGCACCCGCGCCACAGTGGTCGATGGCGGCCTTCATCGCCTCGATCACCTTGGGGTTCTGGCCCATGCCGAGATAGTCGTTGGAGCACCAGACCGTGACTTGCCTTTCACCGTCGGCCGTATGGCGCGTGGCGCGCGGGAAATGGCCGCGCTGACGCTCGAGATCGGCAAAAACGCGGTAACGGCCCTCGGCATGAAGCCCGTCCAGCTCGTTTTTGAAAAATGCTTCGAAATCCATCATATGCTCCAGTATCACGCGGCCGTTCTTGCCGACCGGACGTCCGCGCGTCAATGCTTACCCTTTGCTTTACCATCAACTGCGGCAAAAGGCCCAGTTTTTTGAATGATTCCAGATAAAAAATATGCGAACCGCGATCAACCAGATTGATGCGGCCAAACGCGGTGGAATTTCGCCGAACCGCCGGGTCGGCGACAACCTTCGTATCTCAAAAAAAGCCGGACAACAGTGGACAACCCTTTCTTCCGACATAGTTTTCGAGCTAGCCTGACAAAAAACAATAGGGACGGCCTATGCCCATTGGGCGACAACCCAGGAGAAAAGAAATGAAAAAAGCTGTCATACTCGCATTGATCGGCCTGTCGATCGCAAGCTGCACGCCGACTCAGCAGGGCGCCGGCATCGGCGCTGCATCCGGTGCGGTCATCGGCGGCGCAGTCACCGGCAACGTCCGTGGCGCGGCGGTCGGCGCCGCTATCGGCGGTGTCTCCGGCGCCCTCATCGGCAGCGTCGCCGAACAGCCCGGCCAGTGCTACTATCGCGATCGCTATGGTCGCCGCTACATCGATACCTGCCCGCGCTGAGAGCGGTTGCAAGTCGCAAAACAGGAAATCCCGGACACACATCCGGGATTTTTTGTGCTAAATTAGCGCGTTGGCAATTTAAAATGGTACACCCCGCGCGTTTTTGCCGCTAAGCTGTTCATGGCTGGGCAACGAAGCTTCATGTAGGCGTAAACCAAAAGCAGCGGATGCGGATCAGAGGGACAGGCCCGAAAACAGGTACTGCGTATCGGCGAACAGGCACCATGATGGTGGTCGCAGCGGCAGCTGCTTTCTCACCGGTCCTGATCGGCGACGCTTACGCCTTCAAGCTTTTCGGCATCACCATCTTCGGCAAGGAAGAGGACGAAGGCGAACAGGTGCCCGATCCGGTGCGCTATCACGTCGACCTCAAGGCCGACACCGCCGATCCCGATCTTAGGGAAGCGCTGGAAAACAGTTCCCGCCTCGTCAGCGACCAGAAACAGCCCGTTTCCGGCGATCTCGGCATCGTCGTCAAGGCGCGTGACGACCGCGAGCGGCTGATCGCCGCCCTGTATGAAAAGGCCCGCTACGGCGGCGTGGTGACGATCACCATCGATCGCCAGAACATCGACGACCTGCCGCCCAATCCGACCTTCGACCGCTCCGGGCCGATCCCCGTCACCGTCGACATAACCCCCGGCCCCGTTTTCAGGGTCAGGGAAGTGCAGTTCGGCGGCGACGCCGCAGACCGTAATCCTGCCGATTACGACCTCGCCCCCGGCGCCGAGGCCGGGTCGCTCGCCATCATCAAGGCCGGCGACAGAATAGTCGAGCAGTTGAAAAGCGAAGGCCGCCCCTTCGCTAAATTGACCGAACGCAAGGTCGTCGCCGATCACAGAAGCAATACGGTCGACATCGTGCTTGCCGCCGAAGGCGGGCCTGTCGCCCCGATCGGCGATGTCGGCGTCACCGGCGAAAAAACCGTCCGGCCCGGTTTCATCCAGCGTTATTCCCGGCTGAACAAAGGCGAAGCCTACTCGCCGGAGGCGCTGAAGAAGGCGGGCGAGCGCCTTCGCGCCCTCGGCGTCTTTTCGAGCGTCACCATTCACGAAGGCGATGCGTTGGCACCGGACGGCACCTTGCCGATGACGATCGAGGTTTCCGAAGGCAAGCGGCGCTATTTCGGCGTCGGCGCGCAATATTCCACCACCGACGGCTTCGGCGTTCAGGGCTATTGGGGCCACCGCAACCTGTTCGGCGAAGCCGAGACGCTGAGGATCGAGGGGTCCGTCTCCCGGCTCGGCGAAACGACCGATGTCGGCAGCCTCGACTATTCCGCTGGCATCCTCTTCACCAAGCCGGGCGCCTTCTTTCCGGCCGCCACTCTGAAGGCCGGCATCATCGCCAAGACGCAAAATCCGGACGCTTATAACGCGACGCTCGTTACCGCCTCGCTCGGCCTTTCCTACGAATTGACCGATAAGGATACCGTGTCGGCGAGCGGCGAGGTCAGCTGGGAGCGCGACGACGACGCCTTCGGCACGAACGACTATCTGACCTTCACCTTGCCCATCCAATATGATCGTGATGCACGCGACGATAAGTTCAACCCGACGGAGGGCTATCGTGCAACGGTTTCGGCAAAGCCCGGCTACGAGATCTTCAATGCTACGCCCTATGCGGCGTTCGAAGGCTCTATCTCCGGCTATCTGCCGTTCGGTGCCGAGGATCGCCTGGTTCTGGCCGGCAAGCTTGCCGGCGGCGTGCTGATCGGCGGCGGCGGGATCGAGGACATTCCCGCCACGCAACGCTTCTTTGCCGGCGGCGGCGGTTCGGTGCGCGGATACAGCTATCAGGAAATCTCGCCTTATAACGACAATGGCGACGCCACCGGCGGCCGCTCCTATGTCACAGCTTCGCTGGAGGCCCGCATCAAAATCACCGATACGATCGGCGTCGTTCCCTTCGTCGATGTCGGCACCGTATCGGACACCACCTTCCCTGGTTTTTCCGATATCCGCGCCGGCGCCGGCGCCGGAATACGATATGCCACACCTTTCGGCCCGCTGCGGCTTGATTTTGCCGTGCCGCTGAACAAGTACGAAGATGGCACAGATTATGGAATTTACGCCGGCATCGGCCAGTCCTTCTAGGATTGCCGGTTCCGCTGTCATGTCCGATCTGTGAGCCGTCATGAAAACGGGGGTAATGTCCGCGCCGATGCAAACGCTGGCAAAAATCGTCAACTGGATCATACGGCTCACCGGCTATGTCGTGGGCGCCAGCTTGATTCTCGCTGTCGCAGCGCTTGCGATCTTCGGCTTCACCTCCTTTGGCGCCCGTATCGTCACCGAAAAAATAGCCTCCACGCTTTCCAATCGCGACATGACGATCGAGGTGCGCGAACCGGAAGGTCTGTTGACCGGCGGGCTTCGCGCCGCCGAGATCTCCATCTCCGACACCAGGGGCGTTTTTGCTGAGATCCACGGCGTGGCCATTGACTGGAATCCGCTGGCGCTGCTGACCGGAACCTTCCACGCCAAGCGCTTCGAGATCGAAGCGATCGACGTGCTGCGCAAGCCGGTGCGCACCCTGCCCTCCCGGCCCGACGCCGAAAATTCCGGCGGCTTCTCTCTCCCGATCAAGATCGACGTCGACCAGGTTGCGCTGCCCAATATCAAGCTTGCCGAACCCTTTGCCGGGCGCGCCTTTGCGCTCGCCGCCGCAGGCAGCCTCTCGGCAGATGGCGACGGCGGGGAGGCGACCGTCAATGTCAGCCGCCCCGCGGTCCCGGATGCGCGACTTACTGCCGATATCGCTTATGCGCCGGCCGAAAACCGGCTGCGCCTGAAGGCACAGCTGGCCGAGCCGAAGGGCGGGCTGCTGGCAGGTTTCCTCGGCCTGCCGGATAGTCCTGCCGTCAACATCGACCTCGACGGCCAGGGACCGATATCCGACTGGAGAGGCAAATTGCAGGCGGCGCTCGACGGACAGCAGCGGGCCGCAATCGAGGGCCGGCATGCGATCGCCGCCGACGGACTGCACCATCTCGACCTCAAGGGCGGCGGTGACCTGAGCTCGCTTCTGCCGGCAGCATTCCGGCCGCTTTTCGCCGGCCAGACCAATATCGACCTTGCCTCAACCTTCGACGACCGGGGCAAGATCGATATTCAGACCGGCAATATCGCCACCGGCAGCGTCGTCATCGCCGCATCGGGGACGCTTGATCCGGCCGGCAACAACAGCCTCAACGCCAACCTGCTCGGCACATCCGGGCCTGTCGATTTCCGCTGGCCGCTCGCCGAAGGCGAAGCGCGCTTCCTGATATCCGGCCTCAACCTGGCGCTGACCGGCGACGCGCAGGCGGCGCGACTGAGCGTCAGCGGCTCGCTCGACAGCGCAACCCTGCCGCAGGCCGATATCGGCAACGTCAAACTGACGGCAAAGAGCGACGCCTTCAATCTTGCCGCCCGCGCCGGCAGCGTCCAGCTGCGCCTCGTCGCCGGCGACGCGACCTTTGCCGAGCCGAACCTCGACCGTGCGGTCAAAGGCCCGATCACGCTCGCCGCGCCGCTGCAGATCACGGCCGGCAGCATTGGTTTCAATGGCACCACCGTCGAAAGCGCCAATATCAACGGCAGCCTCAACGGCTCCTATCGGCTGACGGACCGCGCTCTGACCGGCAATATCAAGCTGGTCGTCGAACCGGCTGCTCTGCCGGCCGCGGCGACAAGCAGGTTCGACGGGCCAATCTCGCTCGAAAGCCAGGTGGCGGGCACCGTCCCGTCGAAATTCGCGCTGTCCAACCTCGTCGTCAAATCCGGAACGCTCGAGGCCGCCGGCAACGTCGCGCTCGACGGCTCGACCTTGAACGCCGATCTCTCGGGCCGGCTGCCCGATGTCGGTAAGCTGATGGCGGGCGCAAGCGGCGGAGCAGCTTACGCGTTGCGGGTCGGGGGCGAACTGCCGGCCCTTTCCGTGACAGCCAATATCAAGGCTGCCAGCCTGCAGATGGCCGATCGCATGCTCGCCAACCTCAATATCGATCTCACGGGCGTCGCCGATCCGAAGGCGCCGCAGGGTAAGATTGCCGCAACCGGCACGATCGACGGCCAGCCGATCGGTGTCAACGGCGCTATCCGCTCTGAGGACGGCAGGATAAGCATTCCGGCGCTGACCGCCGACATCGGCGGCAACCGGCTGACCGGCAATCTGGAACTTTCACCCTCCCTGACGCCCTCGGGCGCCTTGACCTTCGATTTTCCCAATATCGGCCTGCTCGCCGCCCTCGGCGGACAGAAAGCCGAAGGCGATCTCAAGGGATCGCTCGGTATCGCCGGCGACGGCGGCAGGATTGCGCTGAAACTGCAGGCGACCGGCGATTCGCTCCGCCGCGATACACTCGCCGTCCTCAAACCCGAGATCGACGTCACGGTGAGCGATCTCAGCGCCCTTGCGGCCAACGGCACGGTCCGGGCCGAAGAGGTGAATGCCGGCGCAAACAGGCTGGCCGGGCTTTCGCTCGCTTTCACCAAGCAGCAAAATCAGACCGACTTCGATCTCAATGCCGCCTATGATGGCAATCCGGTGCTGGCGGCCGGCAATATCCAGACGGCAGACGGCACCGTCGACGTAAACCTCGATCGTTTCTCGGCAAGCCCGCGCAACATCCCGATCGAGCTTGCAGCAGCGACGCAGGTCAAAATCGCCGGCGGCGCCGCCAGTCTGGACGGACTGACGCTGAAAACAGGCGCCGGCTCGGTGAGCGTCACCGGTTCGGCCGGCGAGACGCTGAAGCTCGATGCCGTCATCAAGGAGCTGCCGGCAGCGCTCGCCAACGGTTTCGTGCCCAACCTTTCGGCTGGCGGCACGATCTCCGGAAAGATCGCCGTGACGGGAACGCCGGCCGCGCCCATCGCCGACTTCAAGCTTGACTGGAAGGATGCGACGACGGGCCAGACCAAGGGAGCCGGATTGGCGCCGCTCGCGATCACCGCCGGCGGCAAATTTGCCGACAAGAAGCTCGATTTCGACACGACGATCGGCAGCGCCGACGGCCTCTCGCTCAAGGCGGCTGGCAATGTCGGCCTCGTCGACCCGACGGCGCCGGTGCTCGATATCGACGCCGATATCCTCAACCTGCCCGCCCGTGTCGCCAATGGTTTTGTGCCCGATCTCGCCGCCGAAGGCGCGATCACGGGAAAATTGAGCGCCGCCGGCTCGCTCAAGGCTCCGACCGCCAATTTCGATCTCGCCTGGAAGAGTGCCGCGACGAGCCACACCAGGCGCGCCGGCCTTCCGGGGCTTGACGTGACCGCGTCCGGCAAATTCGCCGACAACACGCTCGATTTCGATGCCGCGGTCAGCGGCGCCGACCGCCTGTCGCTCAAGGCAAACGGCAATGTCGGCATGACAGGGACGGCGATCGGCGGCGTCAAGATCGACGCAACACTGGCCAATATCCCCGCAGCTGCTGCAAACGGTTTCGTCCCCGATCTCGCAGCGGCAGGCCTTGTCTCCGGAACGGTCTCGGCGAGCGGATCCCCTGCCGCCCCGACCGCCGATTTCGATCTCCATTGGCAAAATGCCGTCACAAGCCACACGAAACGCGCCGGCCTCGCCGGTCTCGGCGTGACGGCATCCGGCAAATTCGCCGACAATAGGCTCAATTTCGACGCCGCGGTCGATGGCGCCGACGGGCTCTCGCTCAAGACAAACGGCGATGTCGCCATCACCGGCAAGACGGTCGGTGCCGCCAAGGTCGATGCGACACTGGCAAATATCCCGGCAAGCATTGCAAACAGCTTCGTCGCCGATCTTGCTGCCGAAGGCTCGGTCTCGGGAAAAATCTCGGCGGCAGGCTCACTTTCCGCGCCCACCGCCAATTTTGATCTCAACTGGAAAGACGCTGCAACGAACCACACCAGGCGTGCCGGGCTTACCGCTCTCGGCATTACCGCATCGGGAAAATTCGCCGAGAACAAGCTGGATTTCAACGCAGCAGCGCTCGGTGATCAAGGCCTCTCACTGAAGGCCGTGGGCAATGTCGCCCTCGCCGGCACGGCGATCGACAGCGTGAAGCTCGATGCCGAGATCGCCAAGGTCCCCGCCGCTCTCGCCAACGCCTTCGTTCCCGGACTGGCGGCCGGCGGCACGATATCCGGCACCATGTCTGCGGCCGGCACAGCCGCCGCACCGAAGGCCGATTTCAAGCTCGACTGGACGGATGCCGCAACCAGCCACACCAGAACCGCTCATCTTTCCGGCCTTGCGCTTGCCGCTTCGGGCCACCTCGCTGACAATAAGCTTGATTTCAACGCCAATCTCAGCGGCAAGGACGACCTCTCGCTGAAAGCTGCGGGCAATGTCGCGATATCGGGCGCCTCGGTCCGCAACCTTGACGTCAAGGCCGATCTCGCCAATCTGCCCGCGGGCCTTGCCAACAGCTTCGTTCCCGGCCTTGCGGCGGAGGGCATGGTGTCGGGAACGGCATCTGCCTCAGGCGCGCTTCCCAAGCCCGCCGTCGACTTCAAGCTCGACTGGAAAAACGCCGCCACCGCCCAGACCAGGAGCAGCGGTCTTTCTGGTCTCAGCGCCGCTGCATCCGGCAAATTCGCCAATGACAGGGTCGATTTCGATGCCAACCTCGCCGGCAAGGACGGCGTGCTGGCCAAGGCGACCGGCGGCGTCACGATTGCCGGAACGGCCATCCGCGACCTTGCGGTCAATGCCGATATTCCCGCCCTGCCGGCAAATATCGCCAATGCCTTTGTTCCCGGTCTCGGGGCCGAAGGCACGCTTTCGGCCAGCGCCGTCACATCGGGAACGCCGGCCAATCCGGTCGTCGATTTCAAGCTTGACTGGAAGGATGCGGCGACCAGCCACACCAAGGCTGCCGGCCTTTCCCGTCTTGCGCTGGCGGCAACAGGAAAATATGCCGGCGACAGGCTCGATTTTGATGCGGACCTCCGCGGCGGCGGCGGCATTGCGCTGAAAGCCGCCGGTAATCTTTCCATTGCAGGCACCTCGATCCGATCGATCGACGTCACCGCAAATGCCGCCAATGTTCCGGCTGCCCTCGCCAACGGCTTTGTTCCCGGTATCGGCGCCGACGGTACGATCTCGGCGACCGCCAAGGCGGCCGGCACGCTGTCCGCGCCCGCCGTCGATTTCAAGGTCGATTGGAAGAACGCCGCGACGAGCCAGACGAAAGGCGCCGGTCTTTCGCCGCTCAGCATCGGAGCATCCGGAAAGCTGGCCGGCAACAAGCTGACCATCGACACCAGTCTTGCCGGTGACGCCGGCATGTCGCTGAAGGGCGGCGGCAGTGTCGTGATATCAGGCAATCGGGCTCTCGACTTGCGCTTCAACGGCAATGTTCCGTTCGCAGTGCTCGGCACCCCGCTTGCGCAGCAGGGCCTGGTCGCCGACGGGGTCGCCACCGTCAATCTTACGATCGGCGGAACGGCCGCAGCACCTGTCATCAACGGCACGGTCTCGACCAATGGCGCCAAGCTCGTCGACGTCAGACGCAATCTTGCCGTCAACAATCTTGCAGCCACCGTGACCTTCAATGGCACCCAGGCCGTGATATCGCGTCTCAGCGGCAATCTTGGCGGCGGCGGCACGATTTCGGCGAGCGGCACCATCGGCATCCAGCCGGCCGGCGGCTTTCCCGCCGACATTTCTATCAAGCTCGACAAGGCAGTCTATGTCGACGGAACCCTCGTCGTCTCGACCGTCAACGGGACAGTGGGCCTGCGCGGGCCGATCATGAGCGCGACGCTGAGCGGCAAGCTGCGGCTGGACAAGACCTCGATCACCGTCCCGGAAAAATTGCCGACCTCGCTCAGCGAAATCGACATACGGCACAGGAACGCGCCGCGGGCGGTGCTTGCGCAGCTCAGGGATGAAGGCAAGGGGAAAAGCGGCGAGAAATCCTCCGTCATCACCCTCGATCTCGAAATCGATGCGCCCTCGCAAATCTTCGTGCGTGGCCGCGGCATCGATGCCGAGCTCGGAGGCCGCGTGACGATCCGCGGAACGGCGGCAGTGCCCGTCGTCACCGGCGGGTTCACCATGCGCCGCGGCCGGTTGACCATTCTCAACCGCCGTCTGAATTTCTCCGACAAGAGCAGGGTCACCTTTGCCGGCGATCTAACGCCGGCGCTCGATATGGAAGCCACCTCCACCTCCGGCACGACGACCCTGACGGTTGATGTGGCCGGCCTCGCCACCGATCCTTCGATCACCTTTTCCTCCTCGCCCCAGCTGCCGCAGGACGAAGTGCTGGCGCAGCTGATCTTCGGCCAGTCGATGTCGAAGCTGTCCCCCGTGCAGATCGCCCAGCTCGCCGATGCCGTCAGCCAGCTGGCCGGCAACCGCTCCACCTCGCTTTTCGAAGGCCTGCGCAACCAGCTCGGCGTCGACGATTTCGACGTCAGCACCGACGAGAAGGGCCAGACGAGCGTCAGCGTCGGCCGCTACCTCAATGACCGCACTTATTTCGAACTGCAGCAGGGCGGCGCGGCCGGCGCCAAGGCGATCATCAATCTCGATGTCGGCCGCGGCGTCAAACTGCGGGGTGCTGCCGGCGGCAACGGGGCGGGCGAAGCGGGCATCGTTTATGAGCGGGAATATTAAGCCGGCTTACCTTTGTTTTGCGCAATCCCAGGAAAACCGCTTCGCACTTTTCCTGGGATTGCTCTAAAAACCCGTCTTGCTCGTCTTCAAGAGAATGTTGGTCTCGGTCGAGTTGATACCGTTGATCAGCCGAATGCGGCGCAGCGTCTCGTCGAAGGAGGCAAGGTCGCGATCCTCGAGTTCGGCGACGAAATCCCATTTGCCGTTGGTGCTGTGAAGGGCGCGGACCTGCGGCAGACCCCGCAGCTGATCGGCCACCCTGTCGGCCAGCTTGCCGAGCACCTCGATCATGACGATGGCGCGCACGCCGGCGGATCGCGTCTCGTGACCGGTGCGGATGGTGAAGCCGACAATGGTGCCGCTGGCAACGAGCCGGTCGATGCGGGCGGCGACCGTTGCCCGCGATGCACCGGTCATCGCCGCAAGCGAGGAAACGGAAATCCGGGCATTGTGGCGAAGCGCGCTCAAGAGTTCGGTATCGAGATCGTCCACGCTGATCACTCTGTCAAAATAGCTTTATCAATCTGCGCAATCATAGTCCATTTCTGACACTTTTCCATCTTTTTGCCGGCAGCCCTTTATCCCACTATCGGCCGAAACAGGCCTCAACACGGAGCCCTCGCATGAATATCCAATCGCGATCTGTCACACTCATCGGCGCACCATTGGAAGAAGGCTCCGGCCGCAGAGGTGCTGCCATGGGCCCCGCGGCACTGCGCATCGCCGGCGTCGACCAGACGCTGATCGATCTCGGCCACGATGTCGCCGATAATGGCGATCTCAGGATCGTGCCGGCGATGGACCTGCCGAATCATCCCAAGGCCCATAATCTGAGGATCGTCGGCGCTTACACCCGCGCGCTCGAAAGCAGCGTCTATGAAGTCGCCGCCTCCGGCCGCTTTCCGCTCATTCTCGGCGGCGACCACAGCCTTTCCATGGGCAGCGTCTCCGGCATGGCCCGCTATGCCGCCGGCAAGGGTCGCCCGCTCTTCGTGCTCTGGCTCGATGCCCATGCCGATTTCAATTCTCCGGCCACTTCCCCCTCCGGCAATATTCACGGCATGCCCGTCGCCTTCTTCTGCGGCGAGGCGGAGTTCGCCGAGATCCTGCCGAAGGGCCGTCCCTTCGTCGATCCGAAGCATGTCTTCCAGGTCGGCATCCGCTCGGTCGATGCGCGCGAGCGCGAGGAAATCCACGAACACGGTGTCAACGTCTTCGATATGCGCGCGATCGACGAACAGGGCATCGGCGCCATCATGCGCCATATTCTCGATGTCGTCGCCAAGGCCGACGGCCTGCTGCATGTCAGTCTCGATCTCGATTTCCTCGATCCCGATATTGCCCCTGGCGTCGGCACGACGGTGCCTGGCGGCGCGACCTTCCGCGAGGCCCATCTTGTCATGGAAATGCTGTCCGACAGCGGTCTCGTCTCGTCGCTCGATCTCGTCGAGCTCAATCCTTTTCTCGACGATCGTGGCAAGAGCGCCCGCATATTGGTGGAACTGACGGCCAGTCTCTTCGGCCGCCGCATCTTCGATCGTCCAACCCGTGCCGCATAGAAGGCACGTGCCGCATAGACCAGGCTTAGAGGGAGAAGCGCCATGACCACTTCGGAAAAATTGATCGCCACGGAACAGCGGCTCGGCGCCAATAATTACAAGCCGCTCGACGTGGTGCTGACGCGCGGCGAAGGCGTGTATGTCTGGGATACCGACGGCAACCGGTATCTCGATTGCCTCTCGGCCTATTCCGCCGTCAACCAAGGCCATTGCCATCCGAAAATCCTCGCCGCCATGGTCGAACAGGCGGGCCGGCTGACGCTCACCTCCCGCGCCTTCCGCAACGACCAGCTCGCCTATCTCTATGAAGAGCTCGCCGCTCTCACCGGCTCGCACAAGATCCTGCCGATGAACTCAGGCGCTGAAGCCGTGGAGACCGCCATCAAGGCGGTGCGCAAATGGGGATACGAGGTCAAGGGCGTGCCGGAAGGCCAGGCGGAGATCATCGTCTGCGCCGACAATTTCCATGGCCGGACGCTGAGCATCATCAGTTTCTCCACAGACCCCGACGCCCGCAACGGCTTCGGCCCCTACACACCGGGCTTCCGCATCATTCCCTTCGGCGATGCCGAGGCTTTCGCCGCCGCCATCAACGACAATACGGTGGCGGCGCTGATCGAGCCGATCCAGGGGGAAGCCGGCGTCATCATTCCGCCGGCCGGTTATTTCACCCGCATCCGCGAGCTCTGCACTGATAACAACGTCACCCTCATCCTTGACGAGATCCAGACCGGCCTCGGCCGCACCGGCAAGCTGCTGGCCGAAGAGCACGAGGGCATCGAGGCCGATGTGACGCTGATCGGCAAGGCGCTGTCCGGCGGCTTCTATCCGGTATCCGCGGTGCTTTCGAATTCCGAGGTTCTGGGGGTGCTGAAGCCCGGCCAGCACGGCTCGACTTTCGGCGGCAACCCGCTCGCCTGCGCGGTGGCGCGCACCGCGCTGAAGGTGTTGACGGAAGAGGGCATGATCGAAAACGCCGCAGCGATGGGCGACTATTTCCTCGAAGGTCTGAGGTCGATGCGCTCGAACATCGTCCGCGATGTGCGCGGCCGCGGCCTGATGATGGCCGTCGAACTGGAACCCGAAGCCGGCGGGGCACGCCAATATTGCCATGCGCTGAAGGAGCGCGGCCTTCTCGCCAAGGACACCCACGACCATACGATCCGCCTCGCCCCGCCGTTGATCATCTCAAGGGAACAGGTCGACTGGGCAGTCTCGCAGATCGAAAAGACGATCGGCTGACGTAAATCGAGACTGAAACCCGGGTAATCCGGTTTCCGATTTAGATTTGGGCAACACTCTTTCGCTAATGTCGTCGTAACCGTAACGATGCTTCGCCGAATGCAAAGCCATCGCGTGGTGTGAAGGCAAAGCGCGTCAGCGCCAATGGGGGCGCACTCGCTTCTGCTTTGGCTTACGACAGTTGGGAAGAATTCTAATGGCCACGATCAATTCCACTAGCTTCAGCGGCGATACGCTCGAGATCATTGCCTTCCGCCTGCATGATCAGGAATTCTGCGTCAAGACCACGACCATCCGCGAAATCCGCGGCTGGGCGCCGTCGACGCCGATCCCGCATGCGCCGGCCGATGTCATCGGCGTCATGAACCTGCGCGGCTCGGTCATTCCGATTATCGATCTCGCCTACAAGCTCGGCATGAAGAGCACCGTCGCCAACGAGCGCAGCGCCATCGTCGTTGCCGAAGTTCACAGCATGGTCATCGGCATGCTCGTCGACCGCGTCTCGGATATCCTCACCATCTCCTCCAGCCAGGTCCAGCCGGTGCCCGAGGTGACCGCCTCCTTCGACCGCGCCTATTGCGAAGGCATCATCGCGTCGGAAAACGGCATGATCTGCTTCCTGAACCTCTCCAAGATGTTCAAGGAAAACGAAACGGACGACCTGGCAGCCTGATCGGCCAGCAGAATTCGCCCACCGAGAACCGCCCGTCCGGGCGGTTTTTTATTTGCGCACGGCCAATCTTCGGATGCGGCAATACATTCTTGACGCCATCTCCAGCGGGCTCACCGGCGCGGCATCTCGTTTCACGCGTCGTCAGGACGCACGGCGCTGCCGCGGCAGGCACCGAGAGCTGGGAAGAGTTCTGATCCCAAGCTGCATCACGTTGAACGACCCGCATCCTATAAAATCGATTCCGGCAATTACGCCGCAGGACCAAGATGAAGCGCGCCGTCGGATACCGCCTCGGCGCGCTTCGATCGGTTATCCGAACAGCGCGAAGGTCGCCCGCAGCGTCACCCATACACCCCAGAGCAGCGGAATGCCGACGACCGCCCAGGCTAGCGCCGCCTTGGCGTCGAGCCCGCCGGTGCCGATGCCGAAGGAGCCTGTCGGACCGGCATTGACGGCCGCCGACTTTGCCTGCAATGCCGCGACCTCGTCATCCCTCATGAACCACTTGTCCGGGAGCGGCCTGACAAACGCATTGGCGATGAGGCCGAGCGCCAACATGCCGGCGAGGATATACATGGTGCCGGTATAGAGGGTCGGACCGGGTGCGACGCCGGCGACGATCTGCGCTTCGCGGATATAGTTCACGACGACAGGGCCGACGATGCCGGCCGTTGCCCAGGCGGTCAGCAGCCGGCCATGGATGGCGCCGACGAACTGCGTGCCGAAGATATCGGCGAGATAGGCCGGGATGGTCGCAAAGCCGCCGCCATACATCGACAGGATAATGCCGAAGGCGAGAACGAACAGCGCCTTGTTGCCGATGCCGGCGAAGGTCGGCGCCAGCGCATAGAGCACGATGCCGATGATGAAGAAGCTGTAGTAAGTATTTTTGCGGCCGATCTTGTCGGAGAGCGACGCCCAGAAGAACCGTCCGCCGATATTGAAGAGCGACAGCAGGCCGGCGAAACCGGCGGCGATCGTCGCGATCGATGCCTTCTGCCCGGCATCGAGCTGCGCAAAGCCCACGTCAGGCAGGCCGATCAGCGAGCCGGCGAAGATCTCCTGCAGCATCGGCGAGGCCATCCCGATGACGCCGATACCGGCCGAAACGTTGAGGCAAAGCACGGCCCAGATCAGCCAGAACTGCTTGGTCTTGTGGGCGTCGCGCAGATGCACGTGTTTGGTGGTGATCATCGTGCTCTTGGCCGCCGGCGGCGTCCAGCCTTCCGGGCGCCAGCCGGCCGGCGGGATGCGGTAACCGAAGGCGCCGCCCATCATGAAGACAAAATAAATCGCCGCCATAACGATGAAGGTCTGCCAGACGCCAACCGACGTGTCGGTCTTGAAGGCATTCATCAGCAGATTGGCAAGCGGAGCGCCGATCATCGCGCCGCCGCCGAAGCCCATGATCGCCATGCCGGTCGCCATGCCGCGCCGGTCGGGAAACCATTTGATCAGCGTCGAAACCGGAGAGATGTAACCGAGGCCAAGACCGATGCCGCCGATGACGCCGGCGCCGAGCCACATCAACCACAGCTGATGGGTGATGACGCCGACTGCGGCAAGCACAATGCCGCCGCACCAGCAGCAGGCGGAAACGACGCCCGCTTTGCGCGGACCGGCCCGCTCGAGCCAGCCGCCCCAGATGGCGGCCGACGAGCCGAGCAGAACGAAGAACAGCGTATAGATCCAACCGAGGTCAGCAACCCGCCAGTCGCAGGTCGTGGTGAACAACGCCGAGGCGAGCGTCAGATCGGGGCAAGCGGTCGACGCCGTAATCCCCAGCGACTTCGACAGCGGCAGCCAGAACACGCTGAAACCATAGGCCATGCCGATGCAGAGATGGATGGCCAATGCGGCCGGTGGCACCAGCCATCTGTTGAAACCGGGCCTGGCCACGATCCTTTCGCGATCGAGCAGGCCTGAGCCCGCCACCGCTCCATCTGTACGTGTTTCCGCTGCAGTCATGAACAACTCCTCCTTGTTTCAGACCTTGCTGTGATTGGAGCGCCACCTGTCTTTTCAGGAGCGCAAAGGACGCTATAAAACTTTGAATTTCCGCCTGGATTATATTTAAATCGATTTAAATTTTGAGGGTAGTGAATGCGAAAGGCAGCATGCTGCTGCCTCCGCCGGCATAAGCCAGTTGGATTACCGGATCTGGTGTGCTTCCGCCTCCGGTTTGCGGATCATGGGAGCGGCCTGCCGCACGAGCGCATCCAGGCCGTTTTCCTCCTTTTCCAAAATTTCGAACAATTGCCGCCGCATACGCGGCTCCCAGAATTTGTTGATATGATTGGCGACCCCCGCAGCGGCCTCGCTGGCCGGCTGGCTCTTGAAGAAAGTGGCGATCTGGTTTGCCATATAGACGAGTTTGGTCTTGGTATCATGCGACATCGGCGATGCTTCCGGGCGAGATGCGGTGCGGGTGGGTGAAAATCTCGAAGTCCTCGCCGCGCACCAGGGCGACGAGCGTCATGCCGGCTTTTTCGGCCGTGCGGATGGCGAGAGCCGTCGGTGCCGAAATGGCGACAAGCACCGGGCTACCAAGGATTGCCGCCTTCTGCACCATCTCGACCGAAAGCCGGCTGGTGACGACGACGGCGCCATCATCGCCGCTTTCGCCGCAGCCGATGACGGCGCCGCAAAGCTTGTCCAGCGCATTGTGCCGGCCGACATCTTCGCGCACGGCAATCAGACCTCTGCCGGGAATATAGAAGGCGGCGCCATGCACCGCCCGCGTCTCGCGATGCAGCGGCTGCGCCTCGTTCAGAAGCAAAACGGCGCGAACGATATCGGCATGCGAGAGCGACAGCGGTGACGTCGAGACATCCGGCACCGGCCGCACCGCCTGTTCGATCGATTCGATGCCGCAGAGCCCGCAGCCGACCGGCCCCGCCATGCTGCGGCGCCGCGCCCGCAGCCGATCGGCGACGTCGTCGACAAGGCTGACCTGCACGTCGATCCCCTGCTCGCCCGCAACGACTTCAATGCCCGATATCTCCGCCCGCTCAGCGATGATCCCTTCGGTCAGGCTGAAGCCGACGGCAAAATCTTCGAGATCGGCGGGCGTCGCCATCATCACCGCATGCGAGCTGCCGCCATAGGAAAAGGCGATCGGCACTTCTTCCGGCACGATACGAGAGCCGCTGTGCATCAGGCCGTTGCGGCGGGCGGTTTCGGGGGCGTGGGCGGTGGTGGGGAAAGTCACGATGCGCGCTCCCCCTTCTCCCCAGCGGGGGTCCGAAGGACGGGGCGAGACCCGCGGCTCGACCCCGGGCGATACGCATCGGGGCAGATGAGGGGGTGAGCGACGATAGGAGCGAACGAACGAGCCGCAGCGAGTTCGCATTTGCCGAGCCGCCCCCTCATCCGCCCTTCGGGCACCTTCTCCCCGAGGGGAGAAGGGGAAGCCTCGCCGACGCCAGCCCACTCCCCCATCGTCACTCCGCAGCCTCGAGCTTGCCGGCGATGCGGCGCGATTGCCGTGCCTGCTCGTCATATTCCATCTGCCAGTCGCTCGGCCCGTTGGAAGGCGAGACCTGCACCGCCGTCACCTTGTATTCCGGGCAGTTCGTCGCCCAGTCGGAAAAGTCGGTGGTGATGACGTTCGCCTGCGTATTGGGATGATGGAAGGTCGTATAGACGACGCCGGGCGCCACACGATCGGTGATCAGCGCCCGGAGCGTCGTGTCGCCAGAGCGGCTCATGAGCTTCACCCAGTCGCCGTCGCGGACGCCGCGCTGTTCGGCATCGTGCGGATGAATTTCCAGCCGGTCCTCCGCATGCCAGACGACATTCTCGGTGCGGCGCGTCTGCGCCCCGACATTGTACTGGCTGAGGATGCGGCCGGTGGTGAGCAGCAGCGGGAAGCGCGGACCGGTGCGTTCGTCGGTCGCCACATATTCGGTGCGGATGAACTTGCCCTTGCCACGCACGAAGCCGTTGACATGCATGATCGGCGAGCCGAGCGGGTTCTTCTCGTTGCAGGGCCACTGCACCGAGCCCAGCTTGTCGAGATAGTCGTAGGAGACCAACGCGAAACTCGGCGTCGTCGCGGCAATCTCGTCCATGATCTCCGACGGATGGCTGTAGTTCCAGTCGAGCCCCATCGTCTGGGCGAGCTTCTGCGTCACTTCCCAGTCGCCATAACCGTTGCGCGGCGACATCACCTTGCGCACGCGATTGATGCGGCGCTCGGCATTGGTGAAGGTGCCGTCCTTCTCGAGGAAGGTCGAGCCCGGCAGGAACACATGGGCGTAATTGGCGGTCTCGTTGAGGAACAGGTCCTGAACGACGACGCATTCCATCGCCGCCAGCCCGGCCGCGACATGTTTGGTGTCGGGATCGGACTGGAGAATGTCCTCACCCTGGACATAGAGGCCCTTGAAGGAACCATCGACCGCCGCATCCAGCATGTTGGGAATGCGCAGGCCCGGCTCGTTGTCGAGCTTCACACCCCAGAGCTTTTCGAAGATGTCACGTGTCGAATCGTCGGAAATATGCCGGTAGCCCGGCAGCTCGTGCGGGAAGGAGCCCATGTCGCAGGAGCCTTGCACGTTGTTCTGGCCGCGCAGCGGATTCACGCCGACGCCGGGACGGCCGATATTGCCGGTCGCCATCGCCAGATTGGCGATCGCGATGACCGTGGTCGAACCCTGGCTGTGTTCGGTGACGCCGAGACCGTAATAGATCGCGCCGTTGCCGCCCTTGGCATAGAGCCTTGCCGCACCGCGCAGATCCGCCGCCGGAACGCCGGTGAAGATCTCGGTCTCTTCGGGGCTGTGCGCCGGTTCGGCGACGAAGGCCGCCCAGTCCTCGAATTCCGACCAGTCGCAGCGCTCGCGGATGAAGGTCTCGTCATAGAGGCCTTCGGTGACGATCACATGTGCCAGCGCCGTCATGACGGCCACATTGGTGCCGGGCTTCAGCGGCAGGTGGTAGGAAGCCTCGATATGCGGCGACCGTACGATATCGGTGCGGCGCGGATCGATGACGATGAGCTTGGCCCCCTGGCGCAGCCGCTTCTTCAGCCGCGAAGCGAACACCGGATGGCCGTCGGTCGGGTTGGCGCCGATGATGACGACGACATCGGACTGTTCGACGCTGTCGAAATTCTGCGTGCCGGCCGAGGTGCCGAATGTCTGGCCGAGGCCGTAGCCGGTCGGCGAATGGCAGACGCGGGCGCAGGTATCGACATTGTTGTTGCCGAAACCGGCACGGACCAGCTTCTGCACCAGATAGGTTTCCTCATTGGTGCAGCGCGACGAGGTAATGCCGCCGATCGCCTCGCGGCCATACTGGTACTGGATGCGGCGGAACTCCGACGCCACATGCGCGAAGGCCTCGTCCCAGCTCACCTCGCGCCAGGGATCGCTGACCTTTTCGCGAATCATCGGGTTGAGGATGCGATCCTTATGGTTGGAATAGCCGTAAGCGAAGCGACCCTTGACGCAGGAATGGCCGCGATTGGCCTGGCCGTCCTTCCAGGGCACCATGCGCACCAGCTCCTCGCCGCGCATTTCCGCCTTGAAGGAACAGCCGACGCCACAATAGGCGCAGGTGGTGATGGCCGAATGCTCGGGCTGGCCGATCGCAATCACCGACTTCTCGGTCAGCGTCGCCGTCGGGCAGGCCTGGACGCAGGCGCCGCAGGAGACACATTCGGAATCGATGAAGGCTTCATGCACACCCGATGACACCTTGGAGCCGAAACCGCGCCCCTCGATCGTCAGCGCGAAGGTGCCTTGCACCTCCTCGCAGGCGCGCACGCAGCGCGAACAGACGATGCACTTGGAGGGGTCAAAGGTGAAATAGGGATTGGACTCGTCCTTCGGCGTCCATTTCAGATTGATCTCGCCATTGTTGCGTGCCCTGACATGGTTGTCGCCGTCATAGCCGTAGCGCACGTCGCGCAGGCCGACGGCGCCCGCCATGTCCTGCAATTCGCAATCGCCGTTGGCAGCACAGGTCAGACAGTCGAGCGGGTGGTCGGAAATATAGAGTTCCATCACGCCGCGGCGGACGTCCTTCAGCCGATCCGTCTGCGTGCGCACCACCATATTGGCCGCCACCGGCGTCGTGCAGGAGGCCGGCAGGCCGGCCCGGCCCTCGATCTCGACGAGACAGAGCCGGCAGGAACCGAAGGCATCGATCATGTCGGTGGCGCAGAGCTTCGGCACCTCGATGCCGGCCTCCATCGAAGCGCGCATGATCGAGGTGCCCTCCGGCACGCTGATCTGCTGCCCGTCGATGGTCAGCGTCACCATGGTTTCCGATTTCGAAGCGGGAGTGCCGTAGTCGATTTCATGGATGAGAGACATGGTCGGCCTCCTGTATGGACGTGGAAATGAGCAATTGGGAGGAAGTTAACAGGTGGAAAGTCATCACTCAGCCGCCTCCGCAATCGGCGCCGGCGAAAAATCCTCCGGGAAATGCGTCATCGCGCTCATGACGGGATAGGGCGTGAATCCGCCGAGGGCGCAGAGCGAGCCGAATTTCATCGTATTGCAGAGATCGGCCAGCAGCGCCCGGTTCTTCTCCGGCTCGATGCCATGGGCGATCTTGTCGGCCGTCTCGACGCCGCGCGTCGAGCCGATGCGGCAAGGCGTGCACTTGCCGCAGCTTTCGACGGCGCAGAACTCCATGGCGAAACGCGCCTGCTTCAGCATATCGGCGGTGTCGTCGAAGACGACGATGCCGGCATGGCCGATCAGCCCGTCCCGGGCGGCGAAGAATTCGTAATCGAACGGCGTGTCGAACAGGGCCCGCGGGAAATAGGCCCCAAGCGGCCCGCCGACCTGCACGGCCTTGACCGGCCGTCCCGTCGCCGTACCGCCGCCGATCCTGTCGACGATATCGCCGAGCGAAAGACCGAAGGCTGTTTCGTAAAGACCGCCATATCTGATATTGCCGGCGATCTGCAGCGGGATGGTGCCGCGCGAGCGGCCCATGCCGAAATCGCGATAGAAGGCGGCGCCCTTCTCCATGATCACGGGCACGGAAGCGAGCGAGATCACGTTGTTGATGACGGTCGGACAGTCGAACAGTCCCTTATGCGCCGGCAGCGGCGGCTTGGCGCGCACGACGCCGCGCTTGCCTTCGAGGCTGTTCAAAAGGGCCGTCTCCTCGCCGCAGACATAGGCGCCGGCGCCGGTGCGCACTTCGATATCGAAGGCGCGGCCCGAGCCGAGCACCGACGGGCCGAGGATCCCGGCCTGTCGCGCGATGGCGACGGCCTCGCTCATCGCAGCGATCGCATGCGGATATTCCGACCGCGTGTAGACGAAGCCCTTCGTGGCGCCGGTCGCAAGTCCTGATATCGCCATGCCTTCGATCAGCACGAAGGGATCGCCCTCCATGATCATCCGGTCGGCAAAGGTGCCGCTGTCGCCCTCATCGGCATTGCAGACGATATATTTGCGGTCGCCGGCCGCATCGAGAACGGTCTTCCATTTGATGCCCGTGGGGAAACCTGCGCCGCCGCGTCCACGCAGGCCGGAATCGGTGACTTCCTTGACGATTTCGGCGGGCGCCATCGAAACGGCGCGGCGGAGGCCGGCAAGGCCGCCATGCGCCTCGTAATCCGAAAGCGAGAGCGGATCGATGACGCCGCAGCGGGCGAAGGTCAGGCGGGTCTGTTGCTTCAGGAACGGGAGGTCTTCAACCTCCCCGAGACAGAGCGGGTGATCGCCGCCATTGGCAATGCCGGCGTCGAAAAGACCGGACACATCCTTTGCCTTCACCGGTCCGTAGCCGATGCGCTTGCCGGCAAGCTCGACCTCGACCAGCGGCTCCAGCCAGAACATTCCGCGCGAGCCGTTGCGCACGATCTCGGCATCGAGGCCGCGGGCGACGATCTCCTGGGCAATCGCCTTTGCCACCTTTTCGGCCCCGAGCGCCAGCGCAGCGGCATCGCGCGGAACATATATCTTGACTGTCATCGGCGCGCCTCCGCAACGAGTTCCGTCGCCATCTGATCGTCGACCCGGCCATACACCTCGCCATCGAGCATCGCCGACGGGCCGCAGGCGCAGAGCCCGAGGCAGTAGACCGCCTCCAGCGTCACGCTGCCGTCGAGCGTCGTCTGGTGAAAATCGATGCCGAGCAGCGCCTTGATGCGCTCAGCCAGCGCGTCGCCGCCCATCGACTGACAGGCCTCGGCGCGACAGAGCTTCAGCACATGCCGCCCGGCGGGGTGGTCGCGATAATCGTGATAAAAGCTCATCACGCCATGCACCTCGGCGCGCGAAAGGTTCAGTTCCTCCGCGATCACGGGCAGGGCTTGCTGCGGCACATAACCGAATTCCTGCTGAACTTGATGCAGAATGGGAAGCAGCGGCCCTTCAAGGAAGCGAAGGTCGGCGACAATGGAACGCGTGCGTGCTGCGATATCGCCTTCGGCGATATGAATGGTCATAAGGCAGCCCTCCCAGCCGCTGGCTCGTTGCGGAATGGCGCCCTCCCCAGCGAGGCCATCCCACACGCAGCATCTCAAGGAAGCTGGCGACGATCAATAAAGCTATCTTGTGGATTGATAGGTTTTTCCTATCAGAGCTCTTCATCCTGCACGAGCACTCGCGCTTCATGCAGCAAGGCCGACACGAGCGGCGTGAAGGGCTCGCGATACGGCGCGACGAGGCCGACCAGATGGTGGGCCTCCGGTTCAACGATCGGGATCATGCGGATTTCTATTGGGAATCCAAATGATTTCGCGACGTTGCGCGGCATGATGCTTGCCCAGCGTCCGGTTCTGACATGCGAGAACAGCACGATCATCGAGTTGGATTCGAGGGTTGGATGCACCGTCGCGCCGGCTTCCGTCAGGTGCCGATTGATGATGCGTCGGTTCTGCATGTCGGCGGTCAATAGACAAAGCCGAAGATCGCCGACCTCCTTCCAGGTCACAGTGTCGCGATCAGACAGCGGGCTGCCCGCAGCCGTGATCAGATGATAGCGCTCGGCATAGAGGGGAACACTGGTGACGCGGCCGAGCGGCTCATTTTCAAGGTAGGTGATGCCGGCGTCGATCTCGAGATTTTCGAGCATGCTCAGCACCTGCAGCGAATTGCGCGAGACGATCGAGAAGGTCACGCCCGGATGTCGTTCCTGAAAGGGCGTGGTGATGCGCGACAGCATGGCGAGCGCCGTCGGAATGGCGGCGAGGCGAATGTGGCCGGAAAGACCGCGCCGCGCCGCGCGCATTTCCTCGCGCATGGTGCGGGCATCGCCGACGATGCGCCGCGCCCATTCGAGCACGCGCTGCCCCTCCGGCGTCAGCCCCTGAAACCGCGACCCGCGCTGCACCAGCATGACGCCGAGCTGATCCTCCAGCTGGCGGATGGCGGCCGAGAGCGTCGGCTGCGAAATCCCGCATTCCTCCGCAGCGCGGCCGAAATGCTTTTCATTGGCAAGGGCGATGAAGAATTCCAGCTTGTCGATCATCCGGTCTCCCGACCCGGCATGATATCATCCGGATCCAGCCCATCTTCTGCGCGGCAGCCGCCGCGCGACCCGACATGCTTTAACCGCTTTCGGCAGCCGGAAAAAGATCGAACAGCGATTCGAGGAAGGCAAGCACGCTGAGATTGCCGATGCTGTAATAGACCAGCCTGCCCTGACGGCGCGTATTGACCAGCCCTTCGAGCCTCAGACGCGCGAGTTGCTGCGAGACCATTGCCTGTTGTATGCCGAGAATATTCTCGATTTCACCCACTGTCCGCTCCTCATTCGCGAGGATGCAGAGGATGAGAAGTCGGCTCTGATGCGCCAGCGCCTTCAGCAGATCGCTCGCTTCATGGGCTTTTGCAGCGAGTTTGTGCAATTCCTGGCCGGTCATCCCCGGCTCCGGTATAGGCAACGGCATTCGGCATCTCGGAAGGGAAGCAAAAGGTAGATCAGCACAATAGCATATTCGCACAAGCGAATTCGTCAAATGTGATGAAATGCCAAAAAAGGTCCAAGTAAATCAGCAGATAAGCTGACCGCCGTTGATCTCGAGGACTTGGCCCGTAATGTATCCGGAGAGCGAAGAAGACGCCAGGAACAGATAGGCGGGAGCGCAATCCTCGGCCGTGCCGAGCCGTTGCAGGGGAATGGATTTTCGCGTCTGCTCCAGCTTTTCGCGGGAGGAATAGCGCTCATGGAAATCCGTCTCGATCGTTCCCGGCGAGACGCAATTGACCCGGATGCCATCCGGCGCCAGCTCACGGGCAAGCGCCTTGGAATAGGTGGAAACGAAGGCTTTCGAGGCCGAATAGACCGAAGAACCGGGACTGCCGCCAGTCAGCGCTGAAATCGAAACCGTGTTGACGATGGCGGCGCCTTCGGCCGCCTTCAATGCCGGCAACAGCGCCCGGGTCAGCGCCACCACCGACGTCTGGTTCAGCCGTACGATCGCTTCATAATCCGCGTCGGTCAGCGTCGCGGCCGGAAAACGGCCGAGCATGGTGCCGGCATTGTTGACGAGCACATGCACCTTGTCGAAGAAGGCGAGAGCGTCCTCTGCAAATTGCGCAGCGCCGCCGACCGCGGTGAAATCGGCGTTGAGCAACAGCGCCCGTCTTTCCGATCCAGCCGTCAGCAGGAAATCCGGCAGATCCCGTCCCGGTTTGCGCCCGGTATGGACGATCACCTTCGCGCCGCAGTCCAGGAACTGCCGGGCCACCTCGAGGCCGATGCCCCGCCCGGCGCCGGTGACGACGACATTGCGATTTTCGAATAGTCTCGGATGGAACACGAAGCCGTCCTCCTCGCGGACGATGCCGCCGGTTGCGTCATTCGCCCTTAACATATGCGCGCGCCGGCCGAAAGAAAGGCACGCATCGATCTTTCCGCGCAGGAGAGAGCTCCGGGAGGCTCAGCTTTCGTTCCCGCTCTCCAGAAGCCGCGCACCCGGCCCTTCCTCGCCAAGCCGATCGCAGGGATTGCGCAAGGGGCAGCTGTCGATCGACAGACAGCCGCAGCCGATGCAGCCGGTCAGACGGTCTCGCAGCAGGCTGAGCCGTCTGATTCGCTCGTCGAGTTCATTCTTCCAGCGCGCCGACAGCGTCTGCCAGTCAGCAACCGTCGGCGTGCGCCCCTGCGGCAGGGAGGCAAACGCCGTCTGGATTTCCGAAAGCGGAATGCCGACACGTTGCGCCACCTTGATGATGCCGAGCCGGCGAAGCACGTCACGTCCGTAACGCCGCTGATTGCCGCGCGTGCGGATGCTGGAGATCAGCCCCTTGGCCTCATAGAAATGCAATGCCGAGACGGCAAGACCGCTGCGTTCCGCCACTTCGCCGACCGTCAAAAGCCTGCCGAGCGGCGTAACGGTGATCGTATCCATCGCCTCTTGACCTCAATATTAGTTGAGGTTTTATAACGCCTGCTCCCCCGGGCGTAAAGCCCAGGTGCAGGAAGGAGCGACAGTCAGATCACCCGGTCGATAGCGGACTGAAATCATGGCGCCGGCATTTGCCACCCTCGCCACGGCCGCGTCCTGCCGATATAGCCGCCTGAGACGAGCTCGGGTTCCGTTCCCGGCAGGTACGGAACCTCGGAAAACACCCGGGCAGGACTCCGCCCGGGTGTTTTTTCGCGTCCGCGGTTCCGTTCCGACCCGGCGGACGGATGTGTGATTTTGCGGTTGCGGTAAGAAAACCCCGATGATAGTTTTCGCTGAAATAACAGGGGAGCTCCGTGTCGCCGGGGCTGAGATGAGAAGCGCAAGCCTCCGGACCCTTCAAAGCTGATCTGGGTAATGCCAGCGGAGCGAGGTTCAGATGTTTTCCGGCGCACAAGTGTCACCCTTTCCGATATCCGGCAGGCTCGCCGGCACCATTCCCGATGTCTTCGACAGGTTTGCGCATCTGCGGCGCCGCGCGACTTTTCAAGCGCGCCAAGGGCGCCGCGGCACTTTGAATCGCTGCATGATTTTGTCCTTGGATCGATTCCGACCTGAAGAATCATGCAGCCGGACGAAAGCCTGAAATCGACGCTGATGACATCGCCACCACCATCGGATTCGCGCCTTGCCGCGCTCGGTGCCGCCCTCTACCGGGCGACCCCCGCCCTGCTCGCCGGTTTTGCTTTTCTGGCCGCATGGGAACTTTATGTCGATCTCTCCGGCATCAAACCGTCCATCCTGCCGGCGCCTTCGCGCATCCTGACCCAGGGCTGGCTGAACCGCGAAGCGTTGATATCAAACACTTGGCCGACGCTCGGCGCCACACTCGGCGGCTTCGCCCTGTCGCTCGCCTTCGCTTTCGTCTCGTCGATCCTGATGGATTTCATGCCCTTCATGCGCCGGGCATTGCTGCCGATCTTCATTGCCAGCCAGACCCTGCCGCTGGTGGCGATCGCGCCCCTCGTCGTCCTCTGGTTCGGTTTCGGCCTGTTGCCGAAGATATTGCTGGTTGCGCTCGTCACCTTCTTCCCGCTGCTCGTCGCTTTGCTGCAGGGTTATGAGGCAACCGACCGCGACATCGCTGAACTCTTGAACTCGATGAAGGCAAGCCGCTGGCGCATTTTCCGCCTGGCCCGGCTTCCCTCCTCGCTGCCCTATTTCTTCGCCGGCCTCAGGATCTCGATCACCTATGCCGTCGTCGGCGCGATCTTTGCCGAATATGCGGGAGCCGCACGCGGCCTCGGCATCTATATCCTCAACGCCAAGAACAATTTCCGGCCGGATCTCGTCCTCGCCGCCGTCGTCGTCAGCGCCGTACTGACACTCTGCCTCTTCGGAGTGACGCTGATGATCGAGCGCCTCGTCATGCCCTGGCAACCGTCCGGGGAGCGCCGCCGATGACCGATGAACTGGTCGAACTGCGCAAGATTTCGAAATCCTTCGACGGCATGCAGGTGCTCGGCGACATTTCGCTCGCTGTCGCAAGCGGCGAGTTCGTCTCGATCGTCGGCCCCTCCGGCTCCGGAAAGTCGACGGTACTCGGACTGCTGACCCAGGCGCTTCGACCCGATTCAGGCGCCTTGCTCTTCAAGGGCGCCCCGCTGGAACAGGCACCGCATTCCTTTGCCTTCATGCCGCAACGCGACGCGCTGATGCCCTGGCGCCGGATCATCGACAATGCCGCACTCGGCCTGGAGGTGGGCGGCATGAGCCGTCGCGCCGCCCGCGCCACCGTGGCGCCGCTGTTCGAGCATTTCGGCCTTGCCGGCTTCGAACACCATTATCCCGCCGAGCTCTCCGGCGGCATGCGCCAGCGCGCCGCGCTGTTGCGCACCGTCGTCCAGAGCCAGGACATGCTGCTGCTCGACGAGCCTTTCGGCGCGCTGGACGCGCTGACGCGCACGCAGATCCAGGAATGGCTGCAGGGCATGTGGACGCAACATCGCTGGACGGCCTTGTTGATCACCCACGACGTTCGCGAGGCGGTGTTCCTCTCCGACCGGATCTACGTGCTATCGGCGCGCCCGGCGCGTATCATCCGCCAATTCCGCGTTCCCCTGCCCCGCCCGAGAAGCATCGCCGATCTCGGCTCGCCGGCGGCCCAGGCGATCGAGACCGAAATCCTGCAAACCCTGCTTCATCCGCTAGAACAGGATGATTTTAGGCCGGTCGGCCTAAATCAGAATCCTGCTCCAATTTAAAGAGTTAGAGCATGATGTCGTCCGAAAACCGCTCACACTTTTCGGCATCATGCTCTAGAGACCTGAGGAGGTCACCATGCTGCTTCTCACCCGTCGACAGACGATCCTCGCCGCCCTGGCGACAAGCCTCGCCGGCCGCACCGCCTTCGCCCAGTCAGCGCCGGCAAAGGTTCGCATTGCGCTCGACTGGACGCCCAACACCAACCATATCGGCATCTATGTCGCCAAGGCGAAGGGCTTCTATGCCGCCGCCGGCCTCGACGTCGAAATTCTACCCTTTACCGACACCAGCGCCGGCACGCTGGTGTCGAACGGGGTCGCCGATTTCGGCATCAGCAGCGAGATCGAGGCCATGACGCAGCGCGCCGGCGGCGGTGACGTGAAGATGGTCTACGGCGTCGTCCAGACCGAAACCGCGCGTCTGATCTATAAGGCCGGACGCGACGACATCAAGAGCCCTAAAGATCTCGACGGCAAGACCTATGGCGGCTTTGGCGGCACCTGGGAGAGCGCTCTGATCTCCGCGATGATCCGCAATGACGGCGGCACGGGCGACGTCAAGACCGTCACCCTCGGCACTTCCGCCTACGAGGCGCTGGACAATGGCTCGGTCGATTTCACGCTGGAGATCTACACCTGGGAAGGCATCGCCGCCGAGCTGGAAAACCGCAAGCTCGGCCGCTTCCACTATTCCGATTATGGCATTCCCGACGAGCAGACGACCGTCATCGTTTCCAGCGACGCCTATCTTGCGGTGAGTCGGGAACACGCCCGCGCCTTCATCCAGGCCACGCGCCAGGGTTATGCCTATTCCGTCGACCATCCTGACGAAGCCTGCGACCTGCTGATTTCCAACAGCAATGGCGCACTGATGAATACGGAACTGGTAAAAGCGTCCCAGAAGGCATTGATCGACGGGCATTTCCTCAAATCCGAGGCCGGCGTGATCGGCACAATCGACCCGGCGAAGGCCGATGCCATCGGCGCCTTCCTGCTCGAGAACGGCATCCTGGTCGATGCGAATGGCGCAGCACTCAAGGAGAAGCCGGACTTTTCCACCTATTATACCAACGAACTCCTCGGCTGAACGCCGCCCCGGCCTTGCCCGCGGCGGCGTTCCGCGGCAAGTTTCGGATCGGGACGGTTTGAGCCGGATCGGCAGGGTGGGGAATGACATGCGACCACAGGAGAGACTGGCCGGAGCGGACTTTCTGCGCGCGACGGCCTGCCTGCTGGTGCTTGCTCATCATCTCGCGCTCCGGCTGGATATGCGCCGAATTCCCGATGAATTGGCATCGACGGCGCACATCCTCCGCTTCGGCAATTTCGGCGTCGCCATTTTCTTCGTGCTCAGCGGCTTTCTTCTGGCCCGTCCCTTCTGGCGCGCGCTCGATGCCGGCGGCGACATGCCGAGCCTCGGGACCTACGCCATCCGCAGGGCGGCGCGCATCGCCCCCGGCTTCTGGGTCGCCGCCACGGTCAGCTTCGTTGTCAGCCTGACGCTGCTTGCCGCGCCGCTGACACCGGAGCTTGCGCTTCGCTACATCTCCGGACTGCTGTTCATGAGCCAATGGCATTGGCGCACGTTTTTCCCTGTCGAAGCCAACGGACCGCTCTGGTCCATCCCCTTCGAGGTCAGCAGCTATGTGCTCCTGCCCGCCTGCTTTCTCCTGCTGTTTCGCCTGCCGCGGCTGCGGCAGCGCCGGTTGCTGGCCCGTTCCGCCTGGCTCTGCGTCATTGCCGTCGTCCTCATTGCCCATCTGGCAATCCTGAGGCTCTTTGCGCTCGACGACATCGGGCGCGGCTGGGCCTATGGCCTGCAGGGCGGGGCGAAGGAATGGATGCCCAACTACAATCCGATCGGCTTCTTCGCGGTCTTCGCGCTCGGCGCGCTTGCCGCCGGCATCGACGTCATGCTGCCTGCAAGGCGTTCCTTCTGGTTCGATGCCGCAGCGCTTCTCGCTTTTGCCATTGCCGGCTACCGCCTCGCCATATCGCCCGGCGGTTCGGCCGAGGCTTACGGCTGGCTCGACATACCCTACGGATTTCCGGTCTTTCCGCTGGCGATCGCAACCGCGCTCGTATCGCTCTGCCATTCGCATCGCCTGGGCAGGCTGCTCGACAACGCTCCCGTCCGCTACGTCGCCAAGATCTCGTTCGGCATTTATATCTGGCAGGAGATCATCCTGACATTGATCCAGAGACTCGACCCCGGTTCGTTCGGCGCCTCCTCGGACAATGTCGTCACCGGCTGGCTGCAATCCTGCGGGCTGACGGTGGCGCTCGTCCTTCTGGTGGCAAGTCTCAGCTATCACCTGCTGGAACGACCGGCGATCGACTTGGGAAACCGTCTGACATCGCACTCACCCGATCGGGCTACTCCTTTTAAAGTATAATTTCGTTTCCACTTCAACTACAGGCATTAAGGTTAACAGGGAATACTCCCATTTTTGGTGTCTTTAGGGTTAGCAATTTCCTATTTATCCCGATGACAAACCTTACGCGAGCATGTATTTGTCTCCCTACAGTTCAGTATTGCATCTAAACTTACGGGCCTTGCGTAATGAATGCTTTTACTTCGAAGACGAATTCACGCTTCGATCCGTCTCAGCGTCAGATCAAAATCAGGACCCTGGTCATAGCGAACTCCAACATTCGCCAGCCGGAGAGCTTTTCCAATGGCGAAGGAAAGGCGGCGCTGCGACTGGCCGTGAAACGGCTGATCGACATCGTCATCTCGGCCAACGCCCTCCTCGTGCTGGCGCCGCTTTTTCTGGCGATCGCTCTTTTCATCAAGCTCGACGATGGCGGTCCGGTGTTCTTCCGCCAGATCCGCTGGGGGCTGAACGGCCGGAAGATCAACGTCTTCAAATTCCGCTCGATGCGGGCGGAAGCTTGCGATCCCAGCGGCGTCCAGCAGACCGTCAAGGGCGACGCCAGGATGACCGGCATCGGCGCAATGCTCCGCAGGACCAATATCGACGAACTGCCGCAACTGCTGAACGTCCTCAGGGGCGAGATGTCGCTGGTCGGCCCACGCTGCCATGCCATCAACATGCGCGCAGCCGGCAGGCTCTACGAGGAAGTGGTGCCGAACTACCACCATCGACACATCATGCGCCCCGGCATCACCGGCCTCGCACAAACACGTGGCTGGCGCGGCCCGACGACACGGCCGCTGGAAGCCCGGGCCCGCATCGCCTGTGATATCTATTATGTCAGGAATTTCAGCCTGCTGCTCGACCTGAAGATCCTGTTCAAGACACTGATCATCGAGCTGCGCGGCGGCACCGGCTTCTGAGACGCTGCGGCAAAGCTGCGCTGCATAATCCGTCAGCAGCACATGCCGCTTCGAAAGATTGTGGCGCGCTTTTGGAGTTTTCCCTGAGCTGATTGAAGCCGTCTGTTTTCTCAACCGAAACAGCGGCCGCGTTCGTTTGAAGCCGCACGACAACACTGTTGTCCCTATCCAAGGAGAAGATAGACACAAAAAAAGCGGCCTTTGAGGCCGCCTTTCAATGAAGCTGTCGGTACCCGGTCAGTCCTGCTGGACGATGCCGCGCAGATGCGTCAGTTCCATGATGAAATGCTCGAGCTTCGACTTGTGCTCGTGCAGCTCGGCATGTTCGAGCTCCTTGCGGGCAGCCTCGATACGACGGGTCAGCTCGTCCTTATGGAGTTCCTCGACGGGAACGGCGGATTCGGCAAGCAAAGTGCAGCCTGTCGGCAGGATATCGGCAAACCCGCCGAACACGACATAATCCTGCTTCTTGCCGGAAGCCGAACGCACGCTCACCACACCGGGCTTGATCGTCGTCATCGTCGGCGCGTGGTGCGCCATGACGGTCATTTCGCCCTCGGTCGCGGGAATGACGACCTCAGTCACCATCTCCGACAGCAGCAGACGCTCCGGCGAAACGAGCTCAAAGTTGAAATTGTCAGCCATCAGTGACTTACCTTCTCGGCTATGGCTTTTGCATCTTGCAATTTGGTCCCGCAGAACGGGCAGTGCATTATCGCCTGGTCGAGATATCCGAGGCCTTCCTCGGTCTGAACCAACCCCACGACCATCATGATCACGCCGTTATCGGCACGGTAGACGGTAGGTGCTGCCGGTTCCGGAAGTTCCGCCACGACCCCTTTCAGGGAGTCGCAGCAGAATATCTCGTCCTGAGCATCGCTCATCAGGCAGCAGCGAGCTTCTTGGCCTTCTCGACAGCTTCGTCCATCGATCCGACCATGTAGAAGGCAGCTTCCGGCAGGTGGTCGTATTCGCCGTTGACGAGACCCTTGAAGCCCTTGATCGTGTCTTCGAGGGCGACGAGCTTGCCCGGCGAACCGGTGAAGACTTCGGCGACGAAGAACGGCTGCGACAGGAAGCGCTCGATCTTGCGGGCGCGGGCAACGGCGATCTTGTCCTCTTCGGACAGTTCGTCCATGCCGAGGATGGCGATGATGTCCTGCAGGGCCTTGTAGCGCTGCAGCGTCGACTGAACCTTACGGGCCACTTCGTAATGCTCTTCGCCGACAACCATCGGGTCGAGCATGCGCGAGGTGGAGTCGAGCGGATCGACGGCCGGGTAGATGCCCTTTTCAGCGATCGAACGCGACAGAACCGTCGTTGCGTCAAGGTGGGCGAACGAGGTTGCCGGCGCCGGGTCGGTCAAGTCGTCGGCCGGAACGTAAATGGCCTGGACCGAGGTGATCGAGCCGGTTGTCGTCGTGGTGATGCGCTCCTGCATCTGGCCCATGTCGGTTGCGAGCGTCGGCTGATAGCCGACCGCCGACGGGATACGGCCGAGCAGAGCCGACACTTCGGAACCGGCCTGCGTGAAGCGGAAGATGTTGTCGACGAAGAACAGAACGTCCTGGCCCTGGTCGCGGAAGTGTTCGGCGACCGTCAGGCCGGTCAGGGCGACGCGGGCGCGCGCACCCGGCGGCTCGTTCATCTGACCGTAAACGAGCGCAGCCTTCGAGCCTTCGCCACCGCCATGCTTGTTGACGTTCGATTCGATCATTTCATGGTAAAGGTCGTTGCCTTCGCGGGTGCGTTCACCGACGCCTGCGAAAACCGAGTAACCACCATGCGCCTTGGCGACGTTGTTGATCAGTTCCATGATCAGAACGGTCTTGCCGACGCCGGCACCGCCGAAGAGGCCGATCTTGCCACCGCGTGCATACGGGGCGAGAAGGTCGACGACCTTGATGCCGGTAACGAGGATCTGCGCTTCCGTCGACTGGTCGACATAGGCAGGCGCATCCTGGTGGATGGCGCGCTTGTGAGCGGTGACCAGCGGACCTGCTTCGTCGACCGGCTCGCCGATGACGTTCATGATACGGCCGAGCGTCTCGTTGCCGACGGGAACCATGATCGGAGCGCCGGTATCGGTAACCAGCTGGCCGCGAACGAGACCTTCGCTCGAGTCCATGGCGATCGTGCGAACTTCGTTTTCACCCAGATGCTGGGCGACTTCGAGAACCAGACGGTTGCCGTTGTTGTCGGTTTCGAGCGCGTTCAAAATCGCCGGCAGTTCGCCTTCGAAAGCAACGTCGACGACGGCGCCGATAACCTGGGTGACTTTGCCGACAGAGCGGGTAGCTGCCTCAGCCATATTCTTACCCTCTTTCCCTAACTCAGAGCGCTTCCGCGCCCGAAATGATTTCAATCAGTTCCTTGGTGATCTGAGCCTGACGCTGACGGTTGTAGCTAAGCGTCAGCTTGTTGATCATCTCACCGGCATTGCGCGTCGCATTGTCCATGGCGCTCATCTTGGCGCCCATCTCGCCCGCGACGTTCTCAAGGAGAGCACGGAAGATCTGGACGGAGATGTTGCGCGGGATCAGATCGTCGAGGATCGACGCCGGATCCGGCTCGTATTCGTAGACGGCGCCGGCATGGGCGGCATCTTCGGCAGCGGCTTCCGGAGCCTTGGCCGGGATGAGCTGCTGCGCGGTCGGAACCTGGCTGATCACCGACTTGAACTCGGAGTAGAACAGCGTGCAGACGTCGAACTCGCCGGCCGAAAACATCTCGATGATGCGCTTGCCGATCTGGTCGGCATTTTCGAAACCGATCTTCTTGACGTCGCGCAGCTCCTTGCGCTCGATGATCAGCGGCGCAAATTCGCGGCGAAGGATGTCGTAACCCTTCTTGCCGACGGTGAAGATCTTCACCGTCTTGCCCTCGGCAAGCAGTTTGCGGACATGATCGCGCGCAAAGCGGGCGATCTGCGAGTTGAAGCCGCCGCAAAGACCGCGCTCGGCCGTGCAGACCACCAGCAGATGGACCTTGTCCTGGCCGGTGCCGGTCATCAGCGCCGGTGCGCCATCCGCATCGGTGACGGCCTTGGCGATGTTCGCCAGAACCGCACCCATGCGCTGCGAATAGGGCCGGGCGGCCTCGGCCGCCTCCTGCGCACGCCGAAGCTTCGCCGCGGCGACCATTTTCATCGCCTTGGTGATCTTCTGCGTCGCCTTGACGGAGGCGATCCGGTTTTTCAGATCCTTAAGTGAAGGCATCCGTGATCCGTCCTAACTTAGGGCCTGATTACGAGAAAGACTTTGCGAAGCTATCGAGAGCAGCGGTGAGCTTGCCCTTGGTATCGTCGCTGATTGCCTTTTCCGTGCGGATCGCGTCGAGGATGGCGGAGCCTTCCGAACGCAGATAGGAGAGGAAGCCCTGCTCGAACTTGCCGACCGAAGCGACCGGCAGCTTGTCGAGATAGCCGTTGACGCCGGCGAAGATCACGGCGACCTGCTCTTCCGTCTTCAGCGGCGAGAACTGCGGCTGCTTCAGGAGTTCGGTCAGGCGTGCGCCGCGGTTCAAGAGGCGCTGCGTCGCAGCATCAAGGTCCGAACCGAACTGGGCGAAGGCGGCCATTTCGCGATACTGGGCGAGTTCGCCCTTGATCGAGCCGGCAACCTGCTTCATCGCCTTGATCTGCGCCGACGAACCGACGCGGGAAACCGAGAGACCAACGTTCACGGCCGGGCGGATACCCTGATAGAACAGGTCGGTTTCAAGGAAGATCTGACCGTCGGTGATCGAGATCACGTTGGTCGGAATGAAGGCCGACACGTCGTTGCCCTGCGTTTCGATGACCGGCAGAGCCGTCAGCGAGCCGGCGCCCTTGTCGTCGTTCATCTTCGCAGCACGCTCGAGCAGGCGCGAATGCAGGTAGAAAACGTCGCCCGGATAAGCTTCGCGGCCCGGCGGGCGGCGCAGCAGCAGCGACATCTGGCGGTAGGACACGGCCTGCTTGGACAGGTCGTCATAGCCGATCAGCGCATGCATGCCGTTGTCGCGGAAATATTCGCCCATGGCGCAGCCGGCAAACGGAGCCAGGAACTGCATCGGCGCCGGGTCGGAAGCCGTGGCGGCAACGATGATCGAGTACTTCAGTGCGCCGCGCTCTTCGAGAACCTTGACGAACTGGGCAACGGTCGAGCGCTTCTGGCCGACGGCGACGTAGACGCAGTAAAGCTTCTCACCTTCCGGACCGCTCTCGTGAATGGCCTTCTGGTTGAGGAAGGCATCGAGCAGGATGGCGGTCTTGCCGGTCTGGCGGTCGCCGATGACGAGCTCGCGCTGGCCGCGGCCGACCGGGATCAGCGCGTCGATGGCCTTGAGGCCGGTCGACATCGGCTCATGAACCGATTTGCGCGGAATGATGCCGGGCGCCTTGACGTCGACGCGCGAACGGCGGGTCGCATTGATCGGGCCCTTGCCGTCGATCGGATTGCCGAGCGCGTCGACGACGCGGCCGAGCAGTTCCGGACCGACCGGAACGTCGACGATGGCGCCGGTCCGCTTGACGGTGTCGCCTTCCTTGATGTCGCGGTCGGAGCCGAAAATAACGACACCGACGTTGTCGGATTCAAGGTTCAGGGCCATGCCGCGGATGCCGCCGGGGAACTCGACCATTTCACCAGCCTGGACATTGTCCAGACCGTAAACGCGAGCGATACCGTCACCGACGGAGAGAACCTGGCCGACTTCCGAGACTTCTGCCTCTTTGCCGAAATTTTTGATCTGGTCTTTGAGAATTGCGGAAATTTCCGCGGCGCGGATATCCATCAGCCAACCTCTTTCAATGCGAGCTTAAGGGTAGAGAGTTTGGTACGAAGAGACGTATCAATCTGACGGGACCCGACCTTCACGATCAGACCACCAAGAATTGACGGATCAACCGTGACTGAAATCGTCACGTCTTTGCCGGTGACGCTCTTGAGTGCCGCCTTCAATTCGGTTTCCTGCGCCTGGGAGAGCGCATGCGCCGAGGTGACCTCGGCGGAGATTTCACCGCGATGATTCGCGGCGATGAGGCGGAAGGCCCTGATCATGCCCGGCAGGGCAAACAGGCGGCGGTTGCGCGCCACGACCTTCAGAAAATTAGCAAAGAAGCCGCTGATGCCAGCTCTCTCGCTGATGGCGACAATCGCCTTCAGCTGGTCTTCAGCGGAAAAAACCGGGCTTGCGACGAAGCGCTTCAGTTCGGCGCTCTCATCCAGCATCGCCTGGAAACGGTCGAGATCGGCGGTGACGCTGTCGACGGCGCCCTGTTCGAGCGCCAGCTCGAAAAGCGACGAGGCATAGCGCTCGGCAACACCAGAAGTAAGCTGGGACGTGTCTGCCACTGGCACAAATTTCCCTGATTTCAATCCAAAATCCGGCTCTCGGCGGGCGCCGAACCTATGATCTTGAATTCGTTTTGATTTCCCCCAGAAATCACAAGAGAAGCCTCTTGCTTCTTCCGAAATTCGGGGTCCGTCTAACATAGGATGTTCGGACTCGCAACACGCGTAATGCCCGAATACGCCTTTCACATGAATTTCTGTTCGCAAAATTGCGCAATGGCCTGAAAGCGGGCCGCGCAAGCCGCCGCCGGCGGCGAAAATTATGCCTGGAAGAAGCCGAAAACATACAGCAGCGGCAATGCCGCGATAATCGCCTGCACAACCAGAAGTAAATAGTTGAGGTAAGTACTCCCCTTATCTGACAGGATGGAGACGATGCGGGCAAACGCGGCCATGGCGAACGCTGCGCCGAAGGCGGTATAAATCATCGGCTGAGCCAGCATGATAGCAGCGAGGCCAAGACCGAGATAGAAGCCGCCCATCGATCGGACCTCGCTGAAACCTTCAGGCCGCTCGCCGCGCGGCGCCAGACCGAAGACCCTCATCGCAAGACCGGGCGCAAACATGATGACGAAGCCGGCAAAGGCCGTGAAGGCGGCTGCGCCGAAGGCAAGCTGCTCGCCAAATTCCGTCGGAAACTCAAATTCCATGCCTCGACCCCAAATCACCCGCTGATTCTGTGTTTATGCCATGATCGGCCGGATCCGGAAACGCAGCGTGCGGAACGATCTACAGAAAGCTCTGCGGATCGATATCGAGCTGCACCTGCACCGATCCGCGCTCCTTCGGCGATTGCGACAGCATCGCCCGCAGGAAGCCCTGCATGTCGGAGTTGCGCCGACCGTGCACGAGAAGCCGGAAGCGATGGCGGCCGCGCACCAGCGCCAGCGGCGCCTCCGCCGGGCCGAGCACCGAGATTCCGGACACCTGGGGTGCGGCGTTACGCATGCCGCGTGCATGGTTTTCGGCGTCGTGGCGGGTTTCGGCCGAGACGATGATCGAGGCCAGCCGGCCGAAGGGCGGCAGGGCGGCGCGTTCGCGCTCGGTGATCTCGCGCTCGTAAAAAGCATCGGAATCGCCGGATACGATCGCCTGCATCACGGGATGCTGCGGCTGGTAGGTCTGCAGCAGCCCATGGCTCTTGAGCCCGGTGCGCCCGGCCCGGCCGGTCACCTGCGACAGAAGCTGGAACGTGCGCTCGGCCGCGCGCGGATCGCCATTGGCGAGGCCAAGATCGGCGTCGATGATGCCGACCAGCGTCATCAGCGGAAAATTGTGGCCCTTGGCGACGAGCTGGGTGCCGATCACGATATCGGCCTCGCCCTTGGCGATGGCATCGAGCTCCAGCCGCAGCCGCTTCACCCCACCCATGATATCCGAGGAAAGAACGATCGTCCGCGCCTCGGGGAAATGCCGCTCCACCTCTTCGGCGATGCGCTCGACGCCAGGCCCGCAGGCAACCAGATGGTCGAGCGTGCCGCATTCCGGGCATGCTTCCGGCGTGCGCTCGGCATGGCCGCATTGATGGCACTGCAACTGCTTGCGGAAACGATGCTCGACCAGCCAGCTCGAACATTGCGGGCATTGGAAGCGGTGACCGCAGACCCGGCAGAGCGTCAGCGGCGCATAACCGCGCCGGTTGAGAAAGAGCAGCGCCTGTTCGCGCCGCTCCACCGTCTTGCCGATCGCCCGGATCAGCACCGGCGACAGGAAACCGCCCCGCTCCGGCGCGTGCCTGCGCATGTCGATGAGATGCAGGTCGGGCAGCGCCGCATCGCCGAAGCGCGTCGGCAGATGCACGGTGGTGTAGCGCCCGTTCTGGCCGTTGACCTGGCTTTCGACCGATGGCGTCGCCGACACCAGGACAACCGGGAAATCGCCGATACGGCCGCGCACCACGGCCATGTCGCGGGCGTTGTAGAAGACCCGATCCTCCTGTTTGTAGGCGGGATCGTGCTCCTCGTCGACGATGATGAGGCCGAGATCCTCGAAAGGCAGGAAAAGCGCCGAGCGGGCGCCGGCCACGACGCGCACTTCGCCGGTCACCGCCTGGCGCCAGACTTTTTCGCGCATGCGCGGGGCGAGGTCGGAATGCCATTCGGCGGGCTTTGCCCCGAAGCGATCCTGAAAACGCTCCATGAAACTGGCCGTCAGCGCGATCTCCGGCAGCAGGATCAGCACCTGCCTGCCACGTTTCAGCGTCTCGGCGATCGCCTCGAAATAGACCTCGGTCTTGCCGGAACCGGTGACGCCGTCGATCAGCGATACGGTAAATTCGCCCTTGCGAACGTCGGAGACGATCTCCGCGGCCGCCTCTTTCTGCGGCCCTTCGAGGCGCGCGGTGGCAAAGTCGGGATCCGGCATCGCCACGACCGGCGGCGGCGGCAGGAAGATCGTTTCGAAGATGCCGAGCGTGATCAGCCCGTCGACGACGCTGGTCGAAACACCCGCCGCATGCGCCAGGCCGCTGCGCGTCCAGGACAAGCCGTCCGAAGCGGTCTCGAGCACCCGGACGCGCGCCGGCGTCAGCCGCTCCGGCTCGCCGCCGACGAACTTCAGCCCCTCGACCATCGGCTCGGGCTCGAAGGCGTTCGGCGCCCTGAGCGCCATGCGCGCGACGAGGCCGGGCGGGGAGAGCGTATAGGCCGCCACCCAGTCGATGAAATCCCGCATCTCCCGGGAAAGCGGCGGGCAGTCGAAGACATGGCTGATCGGACGGAGCTTCTTCGGATCGACGCCATCCTCGCCGCCGTCCCAGACGACGCCGATCACCTGTCGCGGCCCAAGCGGCACCTGCACGACCGAGCCGGGCTCGACCGCCATGCCCTCCGGCACCGAGTAGGAATAGGGTTTCGGCGCCGGCATCGGCACCAGCACCGGAACCGTTCGGTTCAGGGGCGGTGCTTCGAACAGCGCGCCAAAGAGATCGGACGAATCTGTGCTCATCGGGCGAGACCATGCCCGCAAATCGATGCAATTGGAACCGCAAAGACGAGGCGGCGCATCTTGCGCGGAATACGGATTGCGGAGGGCTCGCCAGGATCGCCCGTACCCTCAAGAAAAGGTTGCCCGACGAACGATTGGCCGCATAGATTGCCGGAGAGATTCAATTGGAAATGCCGAAGCGCTGTTCTTCGGCCGCTGAATTGGAGCGCGCGAATGGCCAGACTGACCGAAGACGCCAAGGGGGTCTATGTGATCGCCGTAACCCCGTTCACCGACGACGGCGCGCTCGATCTCGACAGCATCGACAGCATGGTCGACTTCTATGAGGGCGCCGGCGTCACCGGACTGACGGTGCTCGGCCAGCTCGGCGAGGCTCCGAAGCTAACCGCCGAGGAATCGCGGACCGTGGTCGAACGGGTGCTGAAGCGCCTCGACGGGCGCCTTCCCGTCGTCGTCGGCGTCTCGGCGCCCGGACTTGCGCCGATGCGCGAACTCGCCGAAGCCATCATGGGCGAAGGTGCGGCCGGCGTCATGGTCGCGCCGCCCTGGACCGTCAAGACCGACGACCAGGCCTTCGCCTTCTACCAGTCGGTCGGCGAAGCCTTGGGCGACACGCCCTTCGTGCTGCAGGACTATCCCCTTACCACCAATGTGACGATCGCGCCTGCCGTCATCGAGCGCATCGTCAACGCGGTGACGAATTGCGTCATGCTCAAGCATGAGGATTGGCCGGGTCTTGCCAAGATATCAGCGCTTCGCGCCGCCAGCGACAAGGGTGCCATGCGGCGCATCTCCATTCTTTGCGGCAATGGCGGGCTCTTCCTGCCCGAAGAGATGGGCCGGGGCGCCGATGGCGCCATGACCGGCTTTTGTTATCCCGAGATGATGGTCGGCGTCGTCGAAGCCTATGCGGCTGGCAATCCCGATCGCGCCCATGCGATCTTCGATGCCTATCTGCCGCTTGCCCGCTACGAACAGCAGCAAGGCATCGGCCTTGCCTGCCGCAAATATGTGCTTGCCAAGCGCGGCGTCATCAAGTCCGCGAACCTGCGCAAACCGGGCGCCAGGCTTTCGGCTCTCGATATTGCCGATGTCGAGCGGCTGCTGGCCCGCCAGGCCATTCGTCTCAAGGAGATCGGCGCCTGAGGATGGGGCTTGAGGGCGACAGGATCGACGGCAGCAGATATGATTGCCGGCGGCTATGGACGGCGAAACAACGACGATTCGCCGTCAGGGCAGCCTGACCCATCGAGCTCGAGAACATGGCTATAACGGCCCCGCCCGCGGGGCTGAAACCCGAGCGACTCCCAGAATTTTGCCGCGGCATCATTTCCCGCATGAACGGTGACGATGCTGCAGCAGGGCCGCGCATGATCGAGCAGAGATAGGGCGAGCATCCGGCCGATGCCGCGCCGGCGCATTGCGGGACGAATATAGAATCGCCGCATCCGCAACGCCCCTGACATGGTGGGCTCGATGGTCATGCCCCCGATGCCCGCAAGCCCCTCCGCAACATAGGCGCCCAGCAACCTTTCGCCGTCACCCTCGAACCTGACGGCACCGACCGACCAATCGCCGATGAGGCGAGTGATATGGAGATGGCCCTCCCGGCGGGCCTCGTTTTCGAGATCTGCGATCTCCTGCGGCAATCGATCGCGGATCATGCGGATATCGATCGTCATGGCAACGACGATCGATCTAGATTGCCGAAACGGCAAGCTCGCGAGGCATCGGCGCGGCCTGGAGGCCGACCGGCACGAAGGTTGCGTCGCCATCGCCAGCCATGTCGTGCACCGTATGTTTCTCCAGCGCCTTCGTCACCTCGTTAAGGTCGCCGTCCAGCTGTTCGGCCGGAATGAGATTGCCGATCACGAAATCGAAACGGTCGCCGCGCTTGTTCAGCAGTTCATGAAAGACCGTCATGTCGCGCAGTTCCGTCGACCATTTCGCCAGCCAGTAGAACAGGCCGGAATTGCGCGCCGTCATGTGGACGGGAAGGATCGGCAGATTGTATTTGCGCGCCAGCCCGACCGCCGACGTCTTCCAGGGGCGTTCGTTCAGCCGGCCGTTCGCCCAATAGGCGATACGGCCTGATGGAAAGAGCACCGTCGCCTTGCCTTCCCTCACCGCGTGGTTGGTCAATTGCAGCGTCTCACGCGCCTTGAGCTTGCTCTTGTGCTCCTCCCGCCACTCGACCGGGATGACCATCTCGGCGAAACGCGGATTGACGCGGATCGCATCGCGATTGGCAAAGAACATCATGTCGGGCCGGCGCGTTTTCAGGAGGTCGAATACGGCGACACCGTCGGCAATGCCGGTCGGATGGTTGCTGACGAGGATGAAGCCGCCTGTATCGGGGATGCGCTCGCCATTGGCGATGCCGATGTCGAGCTTCAGCACGCCGCTCAGATATTCGAACGACTGGAAGCCCGTCATCTTGGCAACCGCGTTGGCGAATTCGATCGCCTTGTTGTAGCGCAGAAGCGTGTAGAGGAACGGCCGCATGACGGGCCAGAGCGGATTTTTGACGATCCTCTGGCCGCGTTCGGCAATCAGCGTGTCGACGATATGACCGGGCTTTCCCTGTGAAACAAGAGCGATCGCTTCCGCGAGTTGTCCGAAAGCCGTCATGGAATCGCGCCGTGCCATGAAAGATCCTGTCTATGGGGTATAAAGCTATCGCAGTAGAATATGATCTAGGGATGACAAGGTTCGGCCGGCATTAGCAATTCCATAACCGTTCCTGCTTCAAATTGGCGGACTTAAAGGCAAATTCAAGGCCAGCGACGTGAATGAACTGCTTGTTATCGCCGACCCGCGCCTGATGGCGGAACGCGCCGCGTGGCTGGAAAACCTCGCTCGTGAACGCCGTCTTTCCGAGCATACGCTCGATGCTTATGAGCGCGACACCCGCCAGTTTCTGACCTTCCTGACCGGCCATCTCGCCGGCCCGGTGACGCTGAGCGACATCCGGGAATTGCGCCCCGCCGACTTTCGCGCCTTCCTTGCCGCGCGGCGCAAGCAGGGCTCCGGCGCCCGTTCGCTCGGGCGCAACCTGGCCGGCCTTCGCTCACTGTTGCGCCATCTCGAAAAGAAGGGCCTGGTCAATGCCGCCGGTGCTGCCGCGATCCGCTCGCCGAAACAGCCGAAGTCGCTTCCCAAGCCGCTGTCGGACACGCAGGCGATCACCGTCGTCAGCAACGAAGCCCAGCTGCATGACGAGCCTTGGATCGCCGCGCGCGATGCGGCGGTCATGACGCTGCTTTACGGCTGCGGCCTGCGCATCTCCGAGGCGCTGGATCTCGTTCCTGCCGACCTGCCGACGGGGGCGGCGACGCTCCGCATCACCGGCAAGGGCAACAAGACGCGACTGGTTCCGCTGCTGCCCGTGGTATTCGACGCGGTCGAGAGATATCGCGCGCTCTGCCCCTATCATCTCGAAAGCGACGCGCCGCTGTTTCGCGGCGCCCGCGGCGGCAAGCTGCAGGCGGCGATCATCCAGCGCGCCATGCAGAAGCTGCGCAGCGCCTTCGGCCTGCCGGAGACGGCAACACCGCATGCGCTTCGCCACTCCTTCGCCACCCACCTGCTTGCCGGCGGCGGCGATCTGCGCACCATCCAGGAACTGCTCGGCCATGCCAGCCTCTCGACGACGCAGGTCTATACCGGCGTCGATGCATCGCGGCTGCTGGAGGTGTATGATCGAGCCCATCCGCGCGCTTGATGCATGGTTGTGACAGCGGCACGCCGCCTATCGGCAAGCTCAGCGCCCATGAATCCGACGTAATGCGATGCGCTAAGTTTTCGTTAACGCATTCTCTTAAAGGATTATGCGCAAGCCGAGCGTAGAGCATGAAGCATAAGGCATGTGACCGGAACATCATCATGACGACATCAATCGGCCGCCGGACCTCTCTCCTCGCAGCATCCGGCAACCTGCTGCTCTGGTTGATTGCAGCCTTCCACATGCTGCTTCTTGCGGCGCTGTTTGTCGCCTTCCTGGCGGCACGGCCGGCGTCGGCCGAAGACGGTGCCTGCACCGGCCGCAATCTGATGATCGATCTGCAGCAGAGCGACCCCGCCCGCTACGCCGAGGCGGTCAAGGAAGCCGAGGCCGTGCCGAACGGCAAGGGCATCTTCTGGAAGATCGAAAAAGCAGGGCTTGCGCCGTCATGGCTGCTTGGCAGCATGCATGTCACCGATCCGCGCGTGCTGGCTCTGCCGCCGCGCGCCAAGACAGCCCACGACGCCGCCGATACGATCATCATCGAATCCGACGAGATCCTCGATCAACGCAAGGCGACCGCCGCCCTGCTTGCGCGGCCGGAGCTGACGATGTTCACCGACGGCACGACGATCGACAAGCTGCTGTCTGCCGAGGATTACCAGCGGCTGGAAGCCGGCCTCAAGAAGCGCGGCATCCCCCTCAGCGCCGTCTCCCGCATGCGGCCATGGATGATCTCGAGCGCCGTGGCGCTTCCGGCCTGCGAACTCGCCCGCAAGGCCAGGGGCGTGCAGTTCCTCGACCAGAAGATCGCCACCGACGCCGTTGCTCAGGGCAAGCAGGTCAAGGGGCTGGAGACCCTTGCCGAACAGATCCAGGCCATGGCCGACCTGCCGGTCGAATTCCATATGAAGTCGCTGATCGAGACGCTGGAACTCGGCGACAAGATGAGCGACGTCGTCGAAACGATGACCGATCTCTACCTCTCCGGCGATATCGGCATGACGATGCCGATGCTGAAGACCGTGACGCAGGCGAATGCAGACGAGGCCGGCGATTACGCGGCCTTCGAACAGCGCGTCATTCTCGATCGCAACAAGGTGATGGCCGAGCGCGCCGCTCCCATTCTCGACGGCGGCAACGTCTTCATGGCCGTCGGCGCCCTGCACCTGCCCGGCCAGGGCGGCATCATCGAACTGCTGCGCAAGCAGGGTTTCACGGTGACTGCGGTGAACTGAAGCATGCTGTCCGAATAGTCAGCCGCAATGTCAGCTCATTGAGATTGACAACCTCAGTTTGCATACGTCACATGGCGGCATTTGCAGCTTTTCTCCCAGGAAAGTGTTTTCAATGCCCGGGCACAATATGCTTTTCACCTCGAGAGCGTTCGCGAACGGCCCGCTGCTCATCATGGCGGCGGCGCTGACGATATTTTCCTTTTCGCATGCCCTGGCGGATGACGAGCTGGCCTGCTCGGGCAAGAACCTTTTCGCCCAATTGAAAAGGGAAGATCCGGTTCGTTTCGAAAAAGCCATTGAGAGAGCCGAGACGATACCGAACGGCAACGCGATTTTCTGGAAAATCGAAAAATCAGGTGTCGAGCCTTCCTGGCTGCTCGGCACGATGCATGTGAGCGATCCCCGTGTGTTGGATATGCCGGTAGGATTTTACCAGGCCTATGGTGCCGTCGACACTCTGACCGTCGAGCTGGCGGAAGTCGCAGAGCCAGAAAAACTTGCGATCGAAATTTTGAAGCATCCCGAACTGACGACGCTTCAGGGCGACCAAACGCTCGATCATATCCTGCCCCCTGATGCAACCAGTGACGTCGCTGCCGGCTTGAAGAAAAGGGGGATCAATATGAACCTGATGGCGAAGATGCGGCCATGGTTCATCTATATGGGTCTGCAGACACGAGGTTGCGATATCAGGCGCAGCGCAAAGGGCTTTAAGGTCCTGGACGAGGCTCTTGCCCTCGACGCGCTCAATGATGGTATCCGTCTGGTCGGCCTGGAAACGCCGGCCGAGCAATTTGAAGCCATGTCAGATGTCCCGGACAATTTCATGCTTCAAAATCTGCGGGAGTTGCTGGCACTTCCCAATGGTATGGATGACATAACCGAGACGATGATCGACCTATACGACCAAGGCAAAGTCGGAATGATCTTCTCGCTGATCGAGTTCGTTTCGACAGATCAGGCTGCCGCAAAAGCACTCGAGAGCCGGTTGATAACCGATCGAAACAAGGTCATGGCGGAACGGGCAAAGCCTTATCTCGACAACGGGCGCACAATGATCGCGGTGGGAGCAGCGCACCTGCCGGGCGGCGAGGGTTTGGTCGAATTGTTGCGCAAGCAGGGCTTCACCGTCACCGCGGTGAACTGAGGGGGCAGGCGCTCAGCCGAGTGTCATCGGTCGCAGCACAATAATTTCCCAATAGAACTGATGGGCAAGCGCGCCTAAATTTAGCGATCCGCCACAATCAAAACAGCCGCCTGCCTCGCGGCAAGCGGCTGAACGCCTCGTTACGAATATAAGATTACATGTGGATCGGCTTGAAGAAGGTCGCGAGCGCAGCTTCTTTGACCGCTTCCGACATCGTCGGATGGGCGTGGCAGCTGCGGCCGAGGTCTTCCGACGAACCGCCGAACTCCATCAGCACGGCAATCTCGTGGATCATCTCGCCGGCGCCGAAGCCGACGATATGGCCGCCAAGCACCCGGTCGGTGTCCTTGTCGGCGAGGATCTTGACGAAGCCGTCGGTCGCCAGCATCGCGCGGGCGCGGCCGTTCGCCGTGAACGGGAACTTGCCGACCTTGTAGGCGATACCCGCCGCCTTCAGCTCTTCCTCGGTCTTGCCGACCGAGGCGATCTCGGGCTGCGTGTAGACGACGCTCGGAATGACATCGTAGTTCACATGGCCATGCTGCCCGGCGAGGATTTCGGCAAGCGCCACGCCCTCGTCTTCCGCCTTGTGCGCCAGCATCGGACCCTTGACCACATCGCCGATCGCATAGATGCCGGCGACATTGGTCTTGAAGCGACCGTCGATCTCGACACGGGCGCGATTGTCGAGCGCAACGCCGGCCTCTTCGAGGCCGAGACCTGCCGTATAAGGCTTGCGGCCGGTCGCGATCAAAACGACCTCGGCGTCGAGCGTCACCTTATCGCCGCCCTTGACCGGCTCGAAGGTGACCTTGGCGCCCGTATCGCCCTTTTCGACGCCGGTGACCTTGGCGCCGAGATGGAAATCGATGCCCTGCTTGGCAAGCATGCGCTGGAACTGTTTGGAGACCTCGCCGTCCATGCCGCCGAGGATGGTGTCGAGATATTCGACGACCGTGACCTTGGCGCCAAGGCGCGACCAGACCGAGCCCAACTCGAGGCCGATGACGCCGCCGCCGACGACGATCAGCGTTTCCGGCACCTTTTCCAGCGCGATGCCGCCGGTGGAGGAAATGATGGTCTTCTCATCGATCTCGACCTGCACGCCGGGAATGCCGGCGACATCGGAGCCCGTGGCGATGACGATGTTCTTGCCTTCGATCTCCTGCACCTGGCCGTCCTCGGCGGTGACGGCAACCTTGCCGGCCGAGACGATCTTGCCAGTGCCCTGGAAGGCATCGATCTTGTTCTTCTTGAAGAGGAAGGCGACGCCGTCGACATTCGACTTCACTGTCGCATCCTTGTGCGCCATCATATTGGCGAGGTTGAGCGTCGGCGCCGGAATGTCGATGCCGAGCGCGCTCATGCCGTGACCGGCCTGATGGAACATTTCGGAGGCATGCAGCAAAGCCTTCGACGGGATGCAGCCGACGTTCAGGCAGGTGCCGCCATAGGTCGCGCGCTTTTCGACGACGGCGACCTTGAGGCCGAGTTGGGCTGCCTTGACGGCGCAGACATAGCCGCCCGGGCCGGTTCCGATAACGATCACATCGTAAGACATTGCTTCTTTCCCTTTGGATTTTTCAATTAGTCGGCGGCGCGCGACAGCGCGAGGCGGAAGCCGAAGCCGACGAGTGCCGCTCCGGTAATGCGGTTGAACCATTTGCCGCTGGCGATGAAGCGGTCACGGATCGTCTTGACCGTGAAGAAATAGGAGACGCCGGCAAACCAGGCGACCAGCGCCGTCGCCATGCCGATTCCATAGGAGAACTGGATCAGCGCTGGCGTGTCGTGATGCACGAGCGTCGAAAACAAGGACAGGAAGAACAGCACCGGCTTCGGGTTCAGCGCATTGGTGATGAAGCCCATGCCGAGGCATGTCAGCATCGAGGCCGACTTGCGGTCTTCGGCCGTGACGTCGATCTCCTGCACCTTGAACCCCGGTTCGCGGAACGACTTGATGCCGAGGTAGACGAGATAGGCGACACCCGCCCATTTGATCGTTGCAAACAGCATCAGCGACTTGGAGACGATGATCCCGAGGCCGAGGATCGTGTAGCTGATATGGAAAAGCAGCGAGAAGCCCATGCCGAGCCCGGTCATGATGGCCGCACGGCGCCCATGCACGATGCTCTGGCGTAGAATGACTGCGAAATCGGCGCCCGGCACAACGATGAAAATCGAGAAGACGGCCATCAGGCCAAGGAATTCGAAGATGTAGCTCATGGTGATTTCGCCCTGTCCTTCTAACGGCCGCCGCTCACATTGAGGATCGATCCGGTGACATAGGACGCCGACGGTGAAAGCAGATAGAGGATTGCATCCGCCACCTCCTCCGGCATGCCGGCCCGCTGCATCGGGACCGATGGCGCCAATTCGCGCGCCCGGTCCGGCAAGCCGCCGGATGCATGGAGATCGGTTTCGATGATGCCAGGCCGGACGGCATTGACGCGAATCCCTTCCGCGGCGACCTCGCGCGCAAGTCCGATGGTGAAGGTGTCGATCGCCGCTTTCGAGGCCGCGTAATCGACATACTGCGTCGCCGAACCGAGGACTGCCGCCATCGACGAGACGTTGACGATCGCCCCGCCCTGCCCACCATGCCGGTTCGACATGCGGCGCACGGCCTCGGCGGCGCAGAGGATCGAGCCGGTCACATTGACGCGCAGCATGCGCTCGATCCGCTCGACCGACATCTCGTCGACCCGCTGCGGATAGTCGACGATGCCGGCATTGTTGACCAGTCCGTCGAGCCGTCCGAACTGACGATCAAGCGCCGAAAACATCGCGGCGATATCGGCAGCATTGCCGACATCACCCGGGATCGCCACGGCTTCGCCACCGCTTTCGGTGATCGCGGCAACGACGGCATCCGCCGCTTGGCGGTTGGCGGCATAATTCACCCCGACACGCCAGCCCTGGCGTGCGGCAAGGCGGCAGACGGCCGCGCCTATGCCCCGGCTTCCGCCGGTGACGAGAACAACAGGTGTATCGCTCATGTCGCACACTCCTTGAATGTCAGCACATCCCAAGGCGCCACCGAAGCCTTGCCCTCGCCCCAGGCGCTGGATTCGCGAATGGCGGGACCAAGCCCGGGGAGCACCAGCTTTTCGGCGGCCGCAGCGCCCTCCGGCTGCAGATTGTCCATCTCGCCCTTGGCATCCATGCCGTAGACGGCGCCCTGCCAGACCGTGCAGGCGTCGAGATCGGCGCCGGTCACATCGCCCTCGGGACAGTTGAACATCAGGATGCCGATGGCGCGCACCGGATCCTCCGACGGCATGACATAGCCTTCCATGACGACCGATGTCTTGACCGCGCTCACCTTGAACTGGTTGCTGGCGGCAGCCGAGGAAGAATTCAGCGGCGCGAAGCGCAGTTCATAGGCGCCGTCACGGTCGGTGTAGACGGCCTGCTCCTGTTTGCAATCGATAGCGAACGCGGCAACCGGAATGGCGAAAAATGCGGCGGCTGCAATCGTAGCCACGCCTTTCCGTCCTGCCATGATCCCGATCGTCCCGCTCATTGCACCTTCGGCTCTCGCCGTCCGTCAGCATTCTCGATCACACCAAAATCCGTCAACAGCGCCAGCGGGCGGCCATCCTTGTCGAGGCCCCAGAAGACAGGATAGAAACCATCGCCCCAGCCGCTCCAGAACACCGCGACATTGCCCCTCTTGTCGGCCATCGGCCGGTGCAATGCATAATGGCCCTTGTTGGCGTCGAGATCCGCAGCCAGTACGTCATCGTAATAATTGATGTCGGCGTCCGGCTTCTGCGCCTGCACCTGCGCTTCGCGCTCTTCGATCAACGCCAGCGTATCGGCATCCATATAGCAGCCGAGACCGGCGTCGACGGGGTAGCCGAAGAACTCGTCGTCCTTCAGCGTCGCCGGATCTTGTCCGGGCAGGACGGCGAGTTCCCAATGATCCGGCTTACCCTCGGCAAACCGCATGCCGGCGGCGGCGATCCGCCCGAAAGCCTGGTAGAGCGTCACCGGATAGTCGCCCGGTGCAACCGTTCTTGCGAGTGCCGGCCGATCGGGTTGGGCGAGCGGATCGGCGGCGACGATGCGCCCCGAGGTCAGCTCGACATTGCCCATATGGATCACGCCGATCGACCGTCCGGAAAGCTCGGCGTCACCGAGCGTCACCAGCTCGAAATTGCTGCTGGCCTTGCTAACGTCCCAGCCGGCCGCCGATGCGGAAACCGGGGCATGCGCGGCGGCAGCGCAAAGAACAAGGCGCGCCGCTCGCATCATCCGGTTCCGCATGGGAAAGCTCCTTAGAGATCGAGAACCAGGCGTTCCGGATCTTCCAGGCTTTCCTTGACGCGCACGAGGAAGGTGACCGCTTCCTTGCCGTCGACGATGCGGTGATCGTAGGAAAGCGCCAGATACATCATCGGACGGATGACCACCTGGCCGCCGATCGCAACCGGCCGCTCCTGGATCTTGTGCATGCCGAGAATGCCGGACTGCGGTGCGTTGAGGATCGGCGAGGACATCAGCGAGCCGTAAACGCCGCCATTGGTGATGGTGAAGGTGCCGCCCTGCATGTCGGCCATGGAGAGCGAGCCGTCACGGGCTGCCTTGGCAAGACGGCCGAGGTCCTTCTCGATTTCGGCGATCGACATCTGGTCGGCATCGCGGATGACAGGAACAACGAGGCCCTTGTCGGTACCGACGGCCATGCCGACATGGCAGTAATTCTTGTAGATGACGTCGGTGCCGTCGATCTCGGCATTGACCGCCGGCAGTTCCTTCAGCGCATGCGTCACCGCCTTGGTGAAGAAGCCCATGAAGCCGAGCTTGACGCCGTGCTTCTTCTCGAAGATGTCCTTGTACTTGTTGCGCAGGTCCATGACCGCCTTCATGTCCACCTCGTTATAGGTGGTCAGCATGGCGGCGGTGTTCTGCGCATCCTTGAGGCGCTTGGCGATCGTCTGGCGCAGGCGCGTCATCTTCACGCGCTCTTCGCGCGATGCATCCTCGACCGTCGACGGGCCGCGCGCGGCGGCGGGCGCTGCCGCCGGGGCTGCCGGAGCGGAAATGCCCTTGGCGACGGCGGCAATGACATCGCCCTTCAGCACCTGGCCGCGCTTGCCGCTGCCGTCGATCTGGTCGGCGGAGAGATTGCTTTCGGCCAGCATCTTGGCAGCCGCCGGGGCCGGCGGCATGCTGGAGACGGAAGCGCTCGATGACGCTGCAGCCGCAGCGGCGACCGGTGCCGGCTGAGCAGGAGCAGCCGGCGCTGGCTGGGCAGGAGCGGCGGCCGGTGCGGCAGCAGCCGGCGCGGCGGCAGCGACGGCACCTTCGGCGATCTGGCCGAGCAGCGCGCCGAGGCCGACGGTTTCGCCGGCGGCAGCGACGATTTCCGAAAGCGTGCCGGAGACCGGTGCCGGAACTTCGATGGTCACCTTGTCGGTTTCAAGCTCGAGAATCGGCTCGTCGGCCTTGATGGCGTCGCCGACCTTCTTGAACCAGGTGCCGACGGTTGCCTCGCTGACGGATTCACCGAGAGTTGGAACGCGGATTTCTGTGGCCATTGTTCAGATCCTGATTTCGTGTGTGTTCGTTTTAAGCGTTTCAGACGGCGGGCGGCCGCAAGATGATCGAGGGCATTGGCAGGATATCGAAACGGAAACCGAAACCGGAAGCGATGATCGGGTCGCCGTCGGCAACAGCCTGCGCCGCCGCCTGATCCTCGACTTCGACGACCGCCATGCCGAAGGCGCCTTCGCCCTCGAACACGGGACCGACGACGATTGCCGATCCCGCAAAGGCCTGACGATGCCAGTATTCGACATGACGCTTCATCGCCGCCATTTCCTCCGCCGTCCCGTCATGCGGGAAAGTGGGGCGCGGCGGCAGCAGTCTCAGAAAGAAGTAAGCCATCGCGCCCCCCTTGATTTAACCGCCCAAGGCATCCTCGAGGAATGCGGCGAGCTGTGACAGATGCTTCGACATCAGGCCGGTCGCCGGCGAGGCGGCGGCCGGACGGCCGGTATAGCGGACGCGCTGGTACTTCGCATCGATATGGGCAAGCACCCATTCGAGGAAGGGGTCGATGAACGACCATGCGCCCATGTTTTTCGGTTCTTCCTGGCACCACACCATTTCGGCGTTGCGGAAGCGCGACAGCTCGTTGATGAGCGCCTTTGCCGGGAACGGATAAAGCTGTTCGACGCGCAGCAGGTAGATGTCGTCGATCCCGCGCTTTTCACGCTCTTCGAGAAGATCGTAATAGACCTTGCCGGAGCACATGACGACGCGGCGGATCTTGTTGTCCTTCTGCAGCTTGATCGGGCCGTCCTTGATCACCTCCGCATCGTCCCAGAGCAGGCGATGGAAAGCCGATTCGCCGGCCAGTTCGGCCAGCGTCGAAACCGCCCGCTTGTGGCGCAGCAGCGACTTCGGCGTCATCAGGATCAGCGGCTTGCGGAAGTCGCGCTTCACCTGCCGGCGCAGGATATGGAAGTAGTTCGCCGGCGTCGTGACATTGGCGACCTGCATATTGTCTTCCGCGCAGAGTTGCAGGAAGCGCTCCAGGCGAGCCGAGGAGTGCTCCGGACCCTGGCCTTCATAGCCGTGCGGCAGCAGGCAGACGAGGCCCGACATGCGCAGCCACTTGCGCTCGCCCGACGAGATGAACTGGTCGAAGACCACCTGCGCGCCGTTGGCGAAGTCGCCGAACTGCGCTTCCCACAGCGTCAACGCATTCGGACGGGCCAGCGAATAGCCGTATTCGAAGCCGAGCACGGCCTCTTCCGACAGCATCGAGTTGATGACTTCGTAGCGCGCCTGCGTCGGCGAAAGATTGGCGAGCGGAATGTAACGTTCCTCGGTCTCCTGATCGTAGAGAACCGAGTGGCGTTGCGAGAAGGTGCCACGCTCGCAATCCTGGCCGGACAGGCGGATCTTGTGGCCTTCGAGGCAGAGCGCGCCGAAGGAGAGCGCTTCGGCCATCGCCCAGTCAATGCCCTCGCCGGTGGCGATCATGTTGGCCCGGTTTTCCATGAAGCGCTGGATCGTGCGGTGCGCATTGAAGCCGGCCGGGATCTCCGACAGCTTGCGGCCGATCTCCTTCAGCGTCTTCATCGGCATCGCCGTCTTGCCGCGGCGCTGCTCGTCGGCATTGTCGGCGGTGCGCAGGCCCGACCACTCGCCGTCCAGCCAGTCGGCCTTGTTCGGCTTGTAGTGCTGGCCGGCCTCGAACTCCTGCTCGAGATGCGCACGCCAGTCGGCCTTCATCTTTTCGACTTCGCCATCCGTGAGCAGGCCTTCGCGAACGAGACGCTCTGCATAAAGCTGCAGCACCGTCTTGTGGGCGCGGATGACCTTGTACATCTTCGGCTGGGTGAAGGACGGCTCATCGCCTTCGTTGTGGCCGTAGCGGCGATAGCAGAACATGTCGACCACAACCGGCTTGTGGAACTTCATGCGGAATTCGGTCGCAACCTTGGCGGCGTAGACCACGGCTTCCGGATCGTCGCCATTGACGTGCAGGATCGGCGCCTCGATCATCTTGGCGACGTCAGACGGATAGGGCGACGAGCGCGAAAAGGCCGGGTTCGTGGTGAAGCCGATCTGGTTGTTGATGATGACGTGCATGGTGCCGGCGACACGGTGGCCGCGCAGACCGGACAGGCCGAGAATTTCGGCAATGACGCCCTGGCCGGCGAAGGCCGCGTCGCCGTGGATCAGCAGCGGCAGCACCTTGGAGCGTTCGGACAGCGGAATGATGTCGCCTTCCCATACCGTCGCGCTCATGTCCTGCTTGGCACGAGCCTTGCCCATGACGACAGGGTCGACGATTTCGAGATGCGACGGATTTGCCGTCAGCGAGACGTGCACCTTGTTGCCGTCGAATTCGCGGTCGGAGGAAGCGCCCAGATGGTACTTCACGTCGCCGGAACCTTCGACTTCGTCGGGCGCATAGGAACCGCCCTTGAACTCGTGGAAGATGGCGCGATGCGGCTTGCCCATCACCTGGGAGAGCACGTTCAGACGGCCGCGATGGGCCATGCCGAACACCGCTTCCTTGAGGCCGAGATGGCCGCCGCGCTTCAGGATCTGTTCCAGTGCGGGGATCAGCGATTCACCGCCGTCGAGACCGAAGCGCTTGGTGCCCTTGAACTTGACGTCGAGGAACTGCTCGTACCCTTCGGCTTCGATGAGCTTGGCAAGGATCGCCTTCTTGCCTTCGGCCGAGAAGGCCACGCCCTTGTCAGGCCCTTCGATGCGCTCCTGGATCCAGGCCTTCTCCTCCGGATTGGAGATGTGCATGAATTCGACGCCGAGCGTCGAGCAGTAGGTGCGCTCGAGGATCTCGATCATCTCGCGGATGGTCGCGTATTCCAGGCCGAGCACGTTGTCGATGAAGATCTTGCGATCGTAATCCGCTGACGTGAAGCCGTAATTTTCCGGCGACAGCTCATGATAGTCGTCGACGGCAGCGGCGATGCCGAGCGGATCGAGCTTGGCGTGCAGATGGCCACGCATGCGATAGGCGCGGATCATCATGATGGCGCGCACCGAATCGCGGGTCGCCTGCAGCACGTCGGTGGTATCAGTGGGCTTGCCCGCGGCTTCGGCCTTCGCCTTCACCTTGGTTTCGATCGCCTTCTCGACGATGCCCCAATTGCCGTCGAGCGCCGACACCAGATCGCCGCCGGCCGGCAGCGGCCAGTTCTTCTTGCGCCAGGAAGCTCCCTTGGCCGCCTTCTTCACATCAGCAGGATCCTCTTCCAGCGCCTTGAAGAAGGCGCGCCACTGGTCGTCGACCGACGCCGGATCCTCTTCGTAGCGCGCATAGAGCTGCTCGATATAGGCCGCGTTGGCGCCATCCAGAAACGAGGTGATCTGAAACTGCTCGTTGGCTTCTTGCCGTGCCATGGTGATATGCGGACGCTTCCGTCCGCCTCCTGACTTTGATGAATATGCCGGCTTCGTCACCGGCTGCCGCATTCCGATTGCCGCCTGTCCGCGGCGCATCTGTTGGTCTCGTGCTTGTCATACCGGGCGGAAACGCAGATGCCGTTCTTCCGCCCGGTCTATATGGCTGGCTTAGCCCTTGAGGACTTCCACCAAGGTCTTGCCGAGGCGGGCCGGAGACGGCGAGACGCGAATGCCTGCCGATTCCATCGCCGCGATCTTCGATTCCGCATCGCCCTTGCCGCCGGATACCACGGCGCCGGCATGGCCCATGGTGCGGCCCTTCGGCGCCGTGCGGCCGGCGATGAAGCCGGCCATCGGCTTCTTGCGGCCCTTCTTGGCTTCGTCCTTGAGGAACTGCGCAGCGTCTTCTTCTGCCGAGCCGCCGATTTCACCGATCATGATGATCGACTGGGTGGCTTCGTCGGCGAGGAACATCTCAAGCACGTCGATGAACTCGGTGCCCTTGACCGGGTCGCCGCCGATGCCGACGGCCGTCGTCTGGCCGAGGCCTTCGTTGGAGGTCTGGAACACCGCTTCATAGGTCAGCGTGCCCGAACGGGAGACGATGCCGACCGAACCCTTGCGGAAGATCGAACCCGGCATGATGCCGATCTTGCATTCTTCCGGCGTCATGATGCCCGGGCAGTTGGGGCCGAGTAGGCGCGACTTGGAGCGGTCGAGGCGCGCCTTGACTCGCACCATGTCCATGACGGGAATGCCTTCGGTGATGCAGGTGATGAACGGGATTTCGGCGTCGATCGCCTCGATGATGGCGTCGGCCGCACCGGCCGGCGGAACATAGATGACGGTCGCGTCGGCGCCGGTCTTCTCCTTGCCTTCGGCAACGGTTGCGAAAATCGGCAGGCTTTCGCCCTTTGCGCCGGTCCAGGTTTCGCCGCCCTTCTTCGGGTGGATGCCGCCGACCATCTGCGTGCCGTAATAGGCAAGCGCCTGTTCGGTGTGGAAGGTTCCGGTCTTGCCGGTCAGACCCTGAACGAGGATCTTGGTGTCTTTATTGACGAGAATAGACATTCTTTCCGATCCTTCAAATTAGCCGTTGATCGCCGCGACGATCTTCTTGGCCGCATCGTCCAAGTCGTCAGCCGCCGTGATCGCGAGACCCGACTCGTTCAGGATCTTCTTGCCGAGCTCGACATTGGTGCCTTCAAGGCGCACGACGAGCGGAACCTTGAGGCCGACTTCCTTGACCGCGGCAATAACGCCCTCGGCGATGACATCGCACTTCATGATGCCGCCGAAGATGTTGACGAGAATGCCCTCGACCTTGGGATCGGCAGTGATGATCTTGAAGGCCGCAGCGACCTTCTCCTTGCCGGCGCCGCCGCCGACGTCGCAGAAGTTGGCCGGCTCCTTGCCGTAGAGCTTGATGATGTCCATCGTCGCCATGGCAAGGCCTGCGCCGTTGACCATGCAGCCGATATTGCCGTCGAGCGCGACATAAGCGAGGTCCCACTTGGAGGCCTCGATTTCCTTGGCGTCCTCTTCGGTCTCGTCGCGCAGCGTCCTGACGTCGTCGTGGCGGAAGAGCGCATTGCCGTCGAACGACATCTTGGCGTCGAGAACGCGCAGATGGCCATCCTTCATGACGATCAGCGGATTGACCTCGAGCAGCGCCATATCCTTCTCGTTGAAGGCCTTGTAGAGCGCCGGGAAGAGCGACTTGGCGTCTTCTGCAGCGGCACCCTCGAGCGCCAGCGCCTTGGAGATCGCTGCGACGTCGGCAGCCGTCACGCCGGCTTCCGGATCGATGGCGATCGTCTGAATCTTTTCGGGCGTGTCATGGGCGACAGCTTCGATGTCCATGCCGCCTTCGGTGGAAACGACGAAAGCGACGCGACCAACCGAGCGGTCGACCAGCAGCGAGCAATAAAGCTCGCGAGCGATGTCGGCGCCGTCTTCGATGTAGAGACGGTTGACCTGCTTGCCGGCTTCGCCGGTCTGCGCCGTCACCAGCGTATTGCCGAGCATTTCCTTGGCGTGGGCAACCACTTCGTCGATCGACTTGGCGAGACGCACGCCGCCTTTGGCTTCCGGCGACAGTTCCTTGAACTTGCCCTTGCCGCGGCCGCCGGCATGGATCTGGCTCTTGACCACATAGAGCGGGCCGGGAAGCGACTTGGCGGCAGCCTCGGCCTCTTCGACCTTGAGGACAGCCACACCCTCAGCAACCGGTGCGCCATAGCCCTTCAGCAGAGCCTTGGCCTGATATTCATGAATGTTCATGGGTTTATCCCTGTTTCGATGACTTCAGCGCCGATTACTTGAGGGCAGGCGCGATGTTGATGCAGGCTTCGCAAAGACCGGCGACGGCGCCGACGGACTTGTCGAAGGCTTCCTTCTCGGTCTTGTTGAGGTCGATCTCGATGACGCGCTCGACGCCGCCGGCGCCGATGACGGTGGGAACGCCGACATACATGTCCTTGACGCCGTACTGGCCGGTGAGATGGGCAGCGCAGGGCAGAACGCGCTTCTTGTCCTTGAGGTAGGATTCGGCCATCTCGATCGCCGAGGCGGCCGGCGCGTAATAGGCCGAGCCGGTCTTCAGCAGGCCGACGATTTCGGCGCCGCCGTCACGGGTGCGCTGGATGATCTCTTCCAGGCGCTCCTTGGTGACCCAGCCCATGGTGACGAGGTCTGTGAGCGGAATGCCGCCGACCGTCGAATAGCGGGCGAGCGGCACCATCGTGTCGCCGTGGCCGCCGAGAACGAAGGCCGTCACGTCCTGAACGGAGACGTTGAATTCCTTGGCGAGGAAGAGGCGGAAACGCGAAGAGTCGAGAACGCCGGCCATGCCGACAACCTTGTTGGCCGGAAGGCCGGAAAACTTCTGCAGCGCCCAGACCATGGCGTCGAGCGGGTTGGTGATGCAGATGACGAAGGCATTCGGCGCATACTTCTTGATGCCGGCGCCGACCTGCTCCATGACCTTGAGGTTGATGCCGAGAAGATCGTCGCGGCTCATGCCCGGCTTGCGCGGAACGCCGGCAGTGACGATGCAGACGTCAGCGCCTTCGATGGCGGAATAGTCGCTGGCGCCGGTCAGATTGGCGTCGAAGCCTTCGACCGGGGAGGACTGTGCGATATCGAGGCCCTTGCCCTGGGGAATGCCGTCGGCAATGTCGAAGAGGACGATATCGCCCAGTTCCTTCAGGCCGGCGAGATGCGCCAGCGTGCCACCAATCATGCCAGAACCAATGAGTGCGATCTTGTTACGCGCCATTTCGCTGTTTCCTTTGCGATCAAATTCGTCGAACGACGCTGAGGCACCGCTCAATGACGCAATCGCATAGACCCAAAGCCCAAAAATGGCAATCCATTAATTTTGATGTAGCGTTTTCAATCGTTTAGATACTAAAATTCTTACGTAAACGTAAGAATATTTGTCACTTGATTGTTACTCGGCGGCGCGTTTGTCATGGTGCAGCGCAAGATATTCGGCGCTGCGCATTTCGAAGAGACGCGACGCCGTGCGGTCGAATTCGAAGCCTTCGGTGCCCCGGCGGCCGACGAGCAGGCCCTCCGGCATCGCCGCCGCCGATATATAAAGCCGTACGGCGTGATCGTAGAACGTATCGACCAGAATGATGAAGCGCTTGATCTGGTTCCGTTTTTCTGGTCCGAGCAGGGGAACGTGATCGACGAAGACGATATCGAAGCGTTTGGCGATGGCCAGGAAGTCGGCCGCACCGAGCGGCTTCTCGCAAAGATCGGCGAAAGAGAACCGCGCCATGCGGTCGGCGGCGAGCGGCACATGGATGGCGCGCCCCTTCATCGGAATATCGAGCGGCTGCGCCTTGCGCCCATGCAGCGCCTGCGTCCAGGACGCCTCCATCGCCATGTCGTTATGTTCGTTGATCGGTACCAGATAGACCGGCTGGCTGTTCAGCTTCTCCATCCGGTAATCGGTCGGCGAATCCAGGGTGACGACATCGACATGCTGCCTGAGCAACGCGACGAAGGGCAGGAACAGGCCGCGGTTGAGACCGTCCTTGTAGAGATTGTCCGGCTCGACATTCGACGTCGCGACCAGCACGCATCCCCGCGCGAAGAGTTCGGAAAACAGCCGCGACAGGATCATCGCGTCGGCAATGTCGGTGACCGTGAATTCATCGAAGCAGAGCAGTTCTGCTTCCTCGTAAAGGGCTGCGGCCACCGGCGGTATCGGATCGGCCTGCTTCGTCTCGCCATTCTTGAGCTTCAGCCGGTGCGCGGCGATACGATTGTGCACATCCGCCATGAATTCATGGAAATGCGCCCGCCGCTTCTTCCGGCACGGCGCCATCGAGAAGAACATGTCCATCAGCATGGTCTTGCCGCGTCCGACGCTGCCGTGGATATAAAGCCCCTTGATGCCGCCGACGGCTTTCTTCTTCGAGGCGAACAGCCAGCCGAGCGCGCTCGATTTCGCCGCCGGTCGCTGCTGCTTCAGCCCGGCGAGCACCCGATCCAGGCTTTTGGCCACATCCATCTGGGCGGAATCGACCTGCAAAGCACCCGAAAGCGTCAGCGATTTAAGCTGTTCGCAGACGCTGAGCGCATAATCTGGCATTGGCTGCATAAGGGCATGTCCGCCTGTCGGTCATCGGCGGGGCGCCGCCGGATCGTTTACCGCGCCGGTTTGATTACCGCGCCGGTTAATTACCGGCTGAGGCTGATCGGCTGACCGGTATTCGTCTGGCCCTGGAAGCGGTTGTCGGCCGTCTTGTAGACGCTGCCGATCTGGTTGCCCGAACGGTCCTTGAGCAGCACCTGCTTGCCTGCGACTTCCCAGGAGCCCATCGCCGTCAATTCGCCGACGCAGCCGCGCGTGCCGCCGCGCGACCCGCTGCCGAGATTGGTCAACGTCAGGAACATGTCGCAGCTGCCGTTGACGCGCCAGTTTCCGACCATCGATTCCTTCGTGACGTCGAGCGCACTCGCGGCGACCGCGCCCGGCTGGGCACCCGGCATCGGCGATGTCGACGCCGGCGCCGCCGGGAACTGCGAGCTGCCGGTCGGCGGCGGAAGCTGTCCGCCCTGCACGGAGGGAACCGGCTGCGCCGTCAGCGGCGCCGGCGCGGCGCTGGGAGAGTTGGAGCTGTAATCATATGCCGTACGCTGACAACCGGCTAGCGCGAGAGCCACCACCAGACCTGTCATCGCATATCGCAACTGCATCATCATACTCCTGAAATTCGGCTGTCGCCGCAGAGAAACGGGCTTGAGACAAGATCCGATTATCGTAATTCGCTTTGGTTAATCAAGTCGGGCGGCATAAATTGCCCGGGACAACAACTAACCGAAAAACGATACAGTTCAACTGTCCCGCTGCAAAACTTCCTGCACATAGAATTTGTCAGCAAGGTGTTGCGCGCGCTGATCTCTGTCCGGATCCTTGTCGAACTCCCGCAATATCTGCGAATAACGCTCGAACGAACTCTCCAGAAAGGATCGCACCAGCACTGGCGGCTGACCTTCCCCCATTTCGCGCGTCTGTTTCTTGACATGCACGAGATCAAGTATCGCCGTTCGAACATCGGGAGCGATCGAGATCGCCTCGAGGCACTCCAGCATATTCATCGGCGGCAGCGCGCGAAACGAACGCTGCCGCATCCATTCGAGCGCGACGGCCGGGCGCACGGTGTAAAGCAGCTTCTTCAGCTTAATCGCCCCCTCGCCCTGGCTCTGAAAATGCTGCCGCATGAGCCCGACATAATGGGCAGCGACCTTTTCCGGCACCATGATGAGATCAAGCAGCGCACCGAGACGCGAGCGAAAACCCGCTTCCTCTTCATAAGCGATCGGCGATTTCAGCCATTCGACCACCACTGCGTTTCCCTTGAGAGCAAGCAGCAGCGCCTTTCGCAGATCCCAGCCGCCGGTATCGATATCGCCAACGATCGGAAACTCGATGACATCGCGCACCGAAGCAAGCGCGAGATGATGTTCGACGGGACGGATATAGACGAAACGGCAGTCATAATCGCTGTCGGGAGACGGAAACCCCCAGGCGCGGCTGCCGCTTTCGATCGCAAAACCGATACGGATGCCCTGCTCGCGGACCGAGGCGAGCCGTGACCTGATCTCTCTGACGGCTTCTGGATCGAAGCCGTCTATTCCGCCATCGGCATGCACGGCGATCAGACCCGGCGCTCGACCATCATCTTCTTGATTTCGGCGATTGCCTTGGCCGGATTGAGGCCCTTGGGGCAGGTCTGCGCGCAATTCATGATCGTGTGGCAGCGATAAAGGCGGAACGGATCCTCGAGATTGTCGAGGCGTTCGCCGGTCGCCTCGTCTCTGGAATCGATCAGCCAGCGATAGGCCTGCAGCAGGACGGCCGGGCCGAGATAACGGTCGCCGTTCCACCAGTAGCTCGGACAGGAGGTCGAGCAGCAGGCGCAAAGGATGCATTCATAGAGGCCGTCGAGCTTCTGCCGGTCCTCATGGCTCTGCTTCCACTCCTTGGCCGGCGCCGGCGACACCGTCTTCAGCCAGGGCTCGATCGAACGATGCTGGGCGTAGAAGTTAGTGAGATCCGGAACCAGATCCTTGACGACCGGCAAATGCGGCAGCGGATAGATTTTCACCGCGCCCTTGATATCGTCGAGACCCTTGGTGCAGGCCAGCGTGTTCGTGCCGTCGATATTCATCGCGCAGGAGCCGCAGATGCCCTCGCGACAGGACCGACGCAGCGTCAGCGTCGGGTCGATCTTGTTCTTGATGTAGAGCAGGCCGTCGAGCACCATCGGGCCGCAATCGTCGACATCGATGTAAAAGGTGTCGATCGACGGGTTCTGGCCGTCATCCGGGCTCCAGCGGTAGACGCGGAACTCGCGGGTGTTCGTCGCACCCGCCGGCTTCGGCCAGACCTTGCCTTCGCGCATCTGAGAATTCTTGGGGAGAGCGAGTTCAACCATACCAGGTTCCTCTTGAAATCAGTAGACGCGGGCTTTCGGCTCGATCTTGTGCGGATCGATGCCTTCCGCGATCAGGTCGGTGTGAACCGGGCGGTAATCGAGCTTGACGTCGCCTGCCTCGTTGACCCAGGCAAGCGTATGCTTGCGCCAGTTGACGTCGTCGCGGCCGGCGAATGCACCCTCGGTATAATCCTCGCGGGCATGCGAGCCGCGGCTCTCCTTGCGGGCCTCGGCGCCGTAGATCGTCGTGATGGCGTTGGCCATCAGGTTCTGCAGCTCCAGCGTCTCCACCAGATCCGAGTTCCAGACCATCGAGCGGTCGGTGACCTTGATGTCGCGCATTTCCTGCCAGATCGCCGAGATGCGCCGGCAACCGGATTCCAGCGATTCCTGGGTGCGGAAGACGGCGGCGTCTTCCTGCATGGCGCGCTGCATCTTCTCGCGCAGATTAGCCGTCGGCGTGCCGCCGCCGGCGTAGCGCAGACCGTCGAAGCGGTCCATGATCTTGTCGCAGGCGACGACGTTCAGATGCGGGATCGGCGCTGCGCGGTCGATGACCTCGCCGGCGCGGATCGCAGCGGCGCGGCCGAAGACCACGAGGTCGATCAGCGAGTTGGAGCCGAGACGGTTGGCGCCGTGCACCGAGGCGCAGCCTGCCTCACCCACCGCCATCAGGCCGGGGATGATCCGCTCCGGATTGGCGCCGTCGGCATTCAGCACTTCGCCCCAATAATTCGTCGGAATACCGCCCATATTGTAGTGGACGGTCGGCAGGACCGGGATCGGCTCGCGCGTGACGTCGACGCCGGCGAAGATCTTGGCGCTCTCGGAAATGCCCGGCAGCCGCTCGTGCAGCACGGCCGGATCGAGATGGTCGAGGTGCAGGAAGATGTGATCCTTGTTCTTGCCGACGCCGCGGCCTTCGCGGATCTCGAGCGTCATGCAGCGTGAAACCACGTCGCGCGAGGCAAGGTCCTTGGCCGACGGCGCGTAACGCTCCATGAAGCGTTCGCCCTCGGAATTGACGAGGTAGCCGCCTTCGCCGCGTGCGCCCTCGGTGATCAGACAGCCCGAACCGTAAATGCCGGTCGGGTGGAACTGCACGAATTCCATGTCCTGCAGCGGCAGACCGGCGCGCGCCACCATACCGCCGCCGTCGCCGGTGCAGGTATGGGCAGAGGTCGCCGAGAAATAGGCGCGGCCGTAGCCGCCGGTCGCCAGCACCACCATCTTGGCGGCGAAGCGATGGATCGTGCCGTCATCGAGGCACCAGGCGACGACGCCGGTGCAGCGGCTGCCGTCTTCCGACATGATCAGGTCGAGCGCGAAATACTCGATGAAGAATTCGGCATTGTGGCGCAGCGACTGGCCGTAGAGCGTGTGCAGGATGGCGTGGCCGGTCCGGTCGGCGACGGCGCAGGTGCGCTGCACCGGCGGGCCTTCGCCGTAATTCTGCATATGACCGCCGAACGGGCGCTGGTAGATCTTGCCTTCCTCGTTGCGCGAGAACGGCACGCCGTAATGTTCGAGCTCATAGACCGCCTTCGGCGCTTCCATGGTCAGATACTGCATGGCGTCGACGTCGCCGAGCCAGTCGGAGCCCTTGACGGTGTCGTAGAGGTGCCATTGCCAGCTGTCGGGGGTCATGTTGCGCAGCGAGGCGGCGATACCGCCCTGTGCCGCAACCGTGTGCGAGCGGGTCGGGAACACCTTGGTGATGCAGGCGGTGCGGAAACCCTGCTCGGCCATGCCGAGCGTGGCGCGCAAGCCGGCGCCGCCGGCGCCGACGACGATCACGTCATAGGAGTGGTCGACATAATTGTAGGCCTTGCCGTTCTGGGCGGGTGAAGTCGGTGCCATATCGAGCTTATCCTACGAATGCGATTTTCAGAATGGCGAAGAGACAGAGGCCGGCAATCACGATCGCAAAGAACGTGTTCAGCATCAGCAGAGCGATCTTGCCGAACTCGCCATGCACGTAATCTTCGATGATGACCTGCATGCCGAGCTTCATATGGATGACGCCCGAGATCACCATCAAGCCCATGACGACGGCAACGAAGGGGTTCGACAGGGCGCGAACCACATCCGCATAGGGGGCGCCGGCATAGGCGATCATGAAGATGACGAAGAACAGGATCAGCGGAATATTGGCGACGGCGGTCAGCCGCTGACGCCAGAAATGGCTGGTGCCTTCCTTGGCGGAGCCGAGCCCGCGAACCTTGCCGAGGGGGGTGCGCATATCCATGAGAGGACCTTCAGAAGCGAATGAGGAAGCCGATCACCCAGACCAGCACGGTCAGACAGAGCGACCCGATGATGTTGGCGATGGCAAGCTTGGTCGAGACTTCCTTCTCGAAGCCGTAACCGAGATCCCACATGAGGTGGCGGAAACCGCCGAGCATGTGGTGCAGCAATGCCCAGGTGTAGCCGAGCAGCACGAGCTTGCCGAGAAGGCTGCCGAGCACCCAGTTGGCCCAGTCGTAGGAACTCTGGCCGCTTGCCGCCGCGATCAGCCACCAGGCGACGAGTAGCGTGCCGACATAGAGCGCCCCACCGGTAATGCGGTGGACGATGGACATGACCATGGTGGGAATAAGTTTGTAGACTTGCAAATGCGGCGACAAGGGCCGGTTATTTGTCACGTTCGCCATCAGAACCTCGCGGCGGCTTCTCTGCGCTCCCGGATTTCGGAGCATGCTCAGTCAACCACACGAATGACAAAATTCTCTGTGTGCGTTGCATCAATTGCGACGTTTACTCACCGGAAAGCCCGACGACAAGCACAATCGCTGTCTGCTTTTAATTTAATCGATTCGGGTTACCGGGAAGTTTGCGGGCTAGCGAAACTGGGCTTTCGCGCTCAATATTTACGCCGCGCCTCCCCTTTGATTGGACAAGCCGCGGCTTTTGGCGCAATCTGGCGTTAACGATTTGTTAACGATTGGATTTTGGGAGTTCGGCGCCATGTTCCGCAGTCTGTCCCCAGTCATCCTGCTTGCGCTCGCCGCGCTTGCCGCATTCCCGGCCACAGCAGGCGAGCGCCGCCATGACTATCGCTTTGCCGGCCACCGCCACGTGTTCCATGGCGGAATGTTTCTCGGTGAACGTGCGACCTGGCGCGATGAACGTGCCAACTGGCGCGATCGCGGCATCCGTTTCGACCATGCTTACGGCCGCCGGCCCGGCAGGATCAGGATGCCGATACTGACGCGGTTCTCGTCAGCGGCGACACATCGCACGGTGCACGACAGCCTCGTCATCCTCGCGCCGCAGGCGCCGGGCTGGGATAGCGGCGGCACCTATTCCGGCTCCGCCTACGTCTATCAAGCCGATGGCGGAACCTATGTCGGCGGCGACGGCTACGGGTTCTATCCGAATGTGCGGCCGGAGCCGCTGACCCCGAAGGCGAAAGTCATCGACGTCGCCGTGCAGGACGATCCCTGCTCATACGAAGCCAATGTCTGCGTCATCCGGCCTTGAGAGCTGACACGAAGCGCCACACCGTCGTCTTCTTGATGTCGCTGTCCTCCAGCGCCCGCGTCACCGGCACTTGGTAGGCTGCGCAGAATTCCAGCCGGTCCCGAGGCAGATAGCTGCGCCCGGGATCGCCGACCATCACCGGTTTTCCCTCGCCAGCCAGCCTCGCGAACCAGGGAATAAGTGCGTCGGCGAAGCCGCGGTCGTAAAATACATCGCCGGCAAGCACGATATCCGCCTCGACGCTCGCACCGACGAGGTCGGCGCCGGTGAATCCGAGCGCGACATGATTGGCCTCGGCATTCAGCCGGATTGCCGTCTGCGCCCAGGGATCGATATCGGCAGCCGTCACCTCCCGGGCGCCGGCCATGACAGCCGCAATGCCGACGAGGCCGGAGCCGCTGGCAAAATCCAGCACGCGCTTGCCGCGCACCATATCAGGATGATCGAGGATGTAGCGCGCCAATCCCTGCCCGCCCGCCCAGGCAAAAGCCCAGAAGGGCGGCGGCAGGCCGATGGCTTCCAGCTCCTCCTCGGTCTTCAGCCAGAGCTCATGCGCCTCGCTTGCCAGATGGAGCGAAATCTCCGGCACATGCGGCGGCGCCATCAGACTGGTATTGGCGCGGATGAAGGCTTCCGGATCGGTTTTCAAAGGTCGTCAGCGCGGCGGATTGTCGAGCCCGCCCATGCGGCAGACCTCGGCCCATTCGTCGTCGGTCACCGGCTGCACGGAAAGACGCATGGAGGTGACGAGCGACATCTTGGCAAGCTTCTCGCTCGCCTTGACGTCCTTCAGCGTCACCGGCTTCGGCATGTCCATGACGGCGCGGATGTCGACGCAATCCCACTTCGGATCGCCCTTGGCGGTAGAATCGGGATGCGACAGGGCACAGACTTCGACGATGCCGACGATCTCCAGCCCGTCATTGGAATGGTAGAAGAAGCCCTTGTCGCCGATCTGCATCGCCCGCATATTGTTGCGCGCCAGATAATTGCGCACGCCCGTCCATTCCGTGCCCTTATCGCCGGCGGCCTTCTGCTGCTCCCAGGACCAGGAGGCAGGTTCGGACTTATAGAGCCAATGCGCCATGCTTTAAGCCTCCGGCTTGTTGAAGACCCAGTTGAAGGGCTTGATCTCAACGCTTTCGAACAGCCCGGCCTGGGCGTAGGGGTCGGCATCGGCGAGCGCCTTTGCCTCCTGCGCCGTCTCCGCCTTGACGAGCACCAGACTGCCGCAGGCCTTGCCCTCGTCGTCGAGGAAGGGGCCGGCCATCGAGAGCTTGCCTTCGGCGTTGAGCTTGTCGAGATAAGCAAGATGCGTCGGCCGCGTCTCCATGCGGACGTTCAGATGTCCCGGCTTGTCCTTGCAGAGCAGGGCGAAAAGCATGTCTGTTCTCCTATTCGGTGGTGATGGGACGCGTCATCAACTGCTCGATGGCGTCCGAAATATCGAGCCTGCCGTCGATGATGGCGGAAACGGCGTCGGTGATCGGCATGCTGATCGAAAGCTCCGCGGCAAGCCGCGAGGCGACCGAGGCGGCGAGCGCCCCTTCCACCAGCGCGCCCTGCAGCGGGTCGGCCTTTTCGCCGCGCCCGAGCGCGATGCCGAAGCGCAGATTGCGCGATTGATGGCTCGTCGCCGTCAGCACCAGATCGCCGAGGCCGGAGAGCCCGCGCACCGTATCCGCCTGGCCGCCTTTGGCGACGACGAAGCGCGACATTTCCGCGAGGCCACGGGCAATCAACGCCGCACGGGCGGATTCGCCGATGCCGCGGCCCTCGACGATGCCGCAGGCGATCGCCAGCACATTCTTCAGCGCACCGCCGAGCTGCACGCCGATGCGGTCGCTGGAGGCGTAGAGCCGGAAGGTCCGGCCTGATATCGCCTGGGCGAGCCGCTCGGCAGTCTCCATATCCGCCGCCGCGATCGCCATCGCCGTCGGCAGGCCTTTGGCGATATCGGCGGCAAAACCGGGACCGGAGAGCACCGCCACCGGATGGTCCGGCAGTTCCCGCTCCAGCATGTCGGTCAACAGATTGCCCGTCGCCCGCTCGATGCCCTTGGCGCAGGTGACGACGACGGCATCCTTCGACAGATAGGGGCCATATTGCCGCGCCGCATCGGCCTGCGCCTGCGACGGCATCGCAAAAAGCACGATGGAGGCACCGGCGATCGCCTCCGCCTCGGCGGAAAATTCGAGCGATTCCGGCAGGACAATGCCGGGCAGCACCGCATCATGCAGACGCTCGGCCTTGAGATCGGCCATCAGTGACGGATTGCGTCCGACAAGTATCACCGCGCTGCGGCCGGCAAGGGTGATGACGGCGGCAAGCGCCGTTCCGAAAGCGCCCGATCCGATGACGGCGATTTTTTCGCTCATGCCTTGGCTCCTCTCTTTCCGAAGCCGATCAGCCTTTCGGCATTGGCATCGAGCGGCCAGCGCGAACGCGGCTGCACGTCGAGCGGATCGGGCGCGATACCTATGGCCATCCGCTCCAGGCCTGCCCAGGCGATCATCACCGCATTGTCGGTGCAGAGGCTCAGCGGCGGCGCGATGAAGCGGAAGCGGTTCTTGTCGCAAAGCCCCTGCAGCGTCGCCCGCAGCTCGAGATTGGCGGCGACACCGCCGGCAACGACCAGCGCCGGCGTCTCTCCGGTCGCCGGGAACTCCGTCTTGAACCGCTGCAGACCGCGGCCGATGCGGTCCTTCAGCGTGCGCGAAATCGCCCGCTGGAACGACGCGCAGATATCCGCCACGTCCTGATCGCTGAGCGGCGCGATCTCCTGCGCCGCCTGCCGCACGGCCGTCTTCAGGCCGGAGAAGGAGAAGTCGAGCCTTGCCTCGCCGACCAGCGGCCGCGGAAAATCGAAGCGGCCGGCATTGCCGTGCCGCGCCATGCGTTCCACCGCCGGGCCGCCGGGATAGGGCAGGCCGAGCAGTTTCGCCGTCTTGTCGAAGGCTTCGCCGAGCGCATCGTCGATCGTCGTGCCCCAGCGCTCGTAATCTCCGACGCCGCGCACCAGGATGAGCTGGGTATGACCGCCGGAGACGAGCAGCATCAGATAGGGAAAGGAAAGCCCGTCGGTCAGCCGCGCCGTCAGCGCATGGCCTTCGAGATGGTTGACCGCATAGAGCGGCTTGCCGGCGGCCTTGGCGATCGCCTTGCCGGTCATCAATCCCACCAGCAGCCCGCCGATCAGCCCCGGCCCCGACGTCGCGGCGATGGCGTCGACATCGGCCAGCGACACATTGGCGCGCTTCAGCGCCGCCTCGATCAGCTCGTCCAGCGCCTCGACATGGGCGCGCGCGGCGATCTCCGGCACCACGCCGCCATAGGCGCTGTGCTCATCGAGCTGGGAAAGCACGACGTCGGAGAGTATCCTGGAATGCCCCTCCGCATCGCGCTCGACGACCGCCGCGGCGGTCTCGTCGCAGCTCGTCTCGATGCCAAGGATGCGCAGAAAGGGAACCATAAGGCCTGTTCGTTCATTGCGATGGGGCCGAAACCCGGTTACGAGAACTCCGGTAACAACGGAACAGAGCGGATGCAAATAAAACCTTTCCGGATCGGCACACGGGGCAGCCCGCTGGCGCTTGCCCAGGCCCATGAAGCCCGCGACAGGCTGATGGCGGCGCATGGCCTGCCTGAAGAGATGTTCGAGATCGTCGTGCTGTCGACCAAGGGCGACCGCATCACCGACCGGTCGCTGGCCGAGATCGGCGGCAAAGGCCTCTTCACCGAGGAGCTCGAACAGAAGCTTGTCTCGGGCGAGCTGGATTTCGCCGTGCACTCCACCAAGGACATGCCGACGCACCTGCCGGACGGCCTTCATCTCTCCGCCTATCTGCCGCGCGAGGATATCCGCGACGCCGTCGTCGGCCGCACCGCGCCCAAGCTGATCGACCTGCCGCATGGCGCCACCGTCGGCTCCTCGTCACTGCGCCGCCAGGCACTGATCCGCCGCATGCGGCCCGACATCAACGTCATAACCTTCCGCGGTTCGGTCGAAACCCGGCTGCGCAAGCTCGAAGAAGGTCAGGTGGATGCGACGCTGCTGGCGCTTGCCGGCCTCAAACGTCTCGGCAAGGTCGAGGTGCTGACCGATATCCTCGATCCCGACAGCTTCCCGCCGGCGCCGGCCCAGGGAGCGATCTGCATCGAAAGCCGCGTCGGCGATACGGGGATCGACGACCTGTTGGCGGCGGTCAACGACGCCGCGACCTTCGACACCGTCTCCTGCGAACGTGCTTTCCTCGCCGCCCTCGACGGTTCCTGCCGCACGCCGATCGGCGGCTATGCCGTCTGCGAGGGCGACCTCATCCGCTTCTCCGGCCTGATCATCACACCCGACGGCCGCAGCCAGCATGCCGTGACGACCGACGGACATCGCCGCGATGCCGCCGCCCTCGGCACCCGCGCCGGCCAGGACGTGCGCGCAAGGGCCGGCAGCGCCTTCTTCGACGACTGGCACTGAAGCGGCCATGCGCGTGCTCGTCACCCGCCCCGCGCATTCGGCCGAGACAACCGCACAACGTCTGCGCGACATGGGCCACGAGCCGCTGCTGCTGCCGCTGCGTCGGCCACAACATGACAGTGCCGCAGCCGCCGGCGCGCTTGCCGCCACCAGCGGCGCGATCGCGGTGACCAGCGCCGAAGCCATGAGGGTCCTGTCAGCTCTCGGCGAGACACTTGGTCCGCACCTAGACCGCCCGATTTTTGCGGTCGGCGAGATGACGGCGCAAGCGGCGCGGCGCCTTGGCTTCCGGTCCGTCACCGCCTCTTCGGGCAACGGCCGCGATCTCGCCGATCTCGTCGCCGCGCAGAAAGCGGAGACGTTGCTCTATCTCGCCGGCCTGCCGCGCGCCGAAACCTTCGAAGGCAGATTGCGCGAACTCGGCATCCACTTTTCCGTCGCCGAATGTTATCGCATGCAGCCGGTCGCTCCCGGCCCGGCCGACATCGAGGCGATTTTTTCGGGCCATCGCCCGGATGCCGTTCTGTTCTATTCCCGGCAGACGGCCGAGGATTTCTTTCAGGTGGCAGAGCTGCGATCAGCTCTGTTGGAACAGGGCGGAATCCGCCTCCTCTGCCTCAGCGAGGCGGTGGCGCAGGCCATTCCGACCTCCCTGAAGGGAAGCGTGACGATTTCGCCGATGCCGGATGAGATAAGCCTTTTGTCGCTGCTTTGAATGCCCTGGCCGCCCAAATTTGATCTAACCTCTTCCCTTAATTGGCATCACTGTCTAGTTTCGTTGCAATGCAGGATAAAGAGGACCTCATGGTATCGGGAAACCCGCCACGCCATTCGAAGAGCGCCGACGAGCCGGTCACGATCGACCTTGAAGCACAGGATTTTGCCTCTGCAGCCGATACCGAAAAGCCGGTGGAAAATGATGTCGGCGATACCGACAACAGCCCCGCCGAGGCCGGCGTGACGCCCGAAACCGAAGCCGCGTCGCTGACCGAGCATGAACGCGCCGAACAGGAACAGCCGGAATTCGAAGGCCGGCCAGGGACGGATGCGCGAGAAGAGGAGCCGGCAGCGCCGGAACCTTCCTTCACGCCCGCTCCAGAACAGCAGGCGCCGCGGAGCGCCGGCACCTCCGCTCTCATCGCTGCCGGCATCTTCGGCGGCCTCGTGGCGCTGCTTGGCGCAGGCGCCATTCAATATGCCGGATACCTTCCGGGCTCCTCGGCGCCGCAGACGGCATCGCCTGACATCGCCGATCTTTCCGGTGAGATCGACGGCCTGAAACAGACCGTCGCCAACCTGGCCGCCAATCCCGCAGGCACGGGCGACGGCGCGCTTGAGACACGCCTCGCGGCGCTGGAAGCGGCTGCGAAAAACCCCGCAGCGGCGACGCCGGCCGATTCGGCAAATGTCGAGGCGCTCAACCAGAAGATTGCCGAGCTCAGCGGCCAGGTCGATCAGCTGCGCGCCACACTTGCCCAGTCCTCCGAGCAGCAGACGAGCAATGGCGCCGATATCGCCAAGCGCCTCGAGGAAGCTGAAAAGAAGCTGAACGAACCGCGCCAGGATGTCGCCGTCGCCCAGGCGATCGCGGCAGCCGCCCTCAAGGCGGCGATCGATCGCGGCGGGCCGTTCCTCGCTGAACTCGAGACCTTCGCCGGCGTCGCGCCCGACGATCCCGCCGTCGCCGACCTGCGTAGCTTTGCCGAGACCGGCATTCCCTCGCGCACCGAGCTCGTGCGTCAGGTTCCCGACGTTGCGACCGCGATCGTCGAAGCCGTCAACCAGCCGGATCCGAACCAGAGCTGGTCGGATCGGCTGATGGCGAGCGCAAAATCGCTGGTGACCGTCCGCCCCGTTGGCAATATCGAGGGCGAAAGCGTCGAAGCGATCGCCGCCCGCATGGAGGATAAGGTGAAGAACGGCGACCTGCCCGGTGCTTCCGCCGAATGGAATGCTCTGCCGGCCCCCGGAAAGCAGGCGTCCGCCGCCTTCAAGCAGTCGCTGGAGGCGCGCATCCGGGTCGAGGAACTGGTCGGCGGGGCGCTGTCGAAAGCGGTCAGCGGCGCCGGCAAGGAGGGCTGAGACATGGTCCGACTCGTCGTCTTCGCCCTGCTCGTATTGCTTCTCGCCTATGGGTTCTCCTGGTTCGCCGATCGTCCCGGCGATCTCTCGCTGATCTGGGAAGGCCAGATCTACCAGACGAAGCTGATCGTCGCCGTCAGCGCGATCATCGCTCTCATCGCCGCCGTGATGATCGTCTGGTGGTTCGTTCGCCTGATCTGGACCTCGCCGCATTCGGTGACGCGTTATTTCCGCGCCCGCAAGCGCGACCGCGGCTATCAGGCCCTGTCGACCGGCCTGATAGCCGCCGGCGCCGGCAATGCGCTCCTCGCCCGCAAGATGGCCGCCCGCTCGCGCGGTCTCATCCGCGCCGACCAGGAGCCGCTGATCAACCTGCTCGAAGCCCAGGCCGCGCTGATCGAAGGCCGCCACGACGAGGCGCGCGCCAAGTTCGAGGCCATGGCCAACGACCCGGAAACGCGCGAGCTCGGCCTGCGCGGCCTCTATCTCGAAGCCCGCCGTCTCGGCGCCAACGAGGCCGCCCGCCAATATGCCGAAAAGGCCGCCGACAACGCCCCTTATCTGCCCTGGGCCGCCCAGGCGACGCTCGAATATCGCAGCCAGGCCGGTCGCTGGGACGATGCGATCCGGCTGCTCGAACAGCAGAAGGCCGCCCGCGTCGTCGAAAAGACCGAAGCCAACCGCTTGCACGCGGTGCTGCTGACCGCGCGCGCCACCGAGAAGCTGGAAGGCAACCCTGCCGGCGCCCGCGACGACGCGCTGCAGGCGCTGAAGCTCGCCGCTGACTTCGTCCCGGCCGCCCTCATCGCCGCCAAGGCCTTGTTCCGCGAAGGCGGCCTGCGCAAGGCCGCTTCGATCCTCGAACAGGCATGGAAATCGGCGCCGCATCCCGAGATCGGCCAGACCTATGTCAGAGCCCGCAGCGGCGATTCTACGCTCGACCGGCTGAAGCGCGCCGAGCGGCTGGAGGCGTTGCGTCCGAACAATGTCGAATCCCTCCTCGTCGTCGCCCAAGCCGCGCTCGACGCGCAGGAATTCGCCAAGGCCCGCACCAAGGCGGAAGCGGCGGCGCGCATCGAGCCGCGTGAAGCCGCCTTCCTGTTGCTTGCCGACATCGAGGAGGCCGAGACCGGCGACCAGGGCCGCGTGCGCCACTGGCTGGCCCAGGCGCTGAAGGCCCCACGCGATCCGGCCTGGGTGGCGGACGGCTTCGTCTCCGACAAATGGCTGCCGGTGTCGCCCGTCACCGGTCGTCTCGATGCCTTCGAATGGAAGGCGCCTTTCGGTCAGATCGAGGGTCCGCTCGAAGACGGTTCGGCGCCCGCCGCGATCGAAACTGCCCTGAAGACCCTGCCGCCGCTGCGGGACGTCAGGCCGGAAAGCCCGGCCAACGATCACCGCATCATCGAGCTCGAACGCGCCGCGACGATCGCCGAGGCCGTGCGCCCCGCGCCGGCGCCGGCAAAGCCGAAGCCCGTCGAACCGGTCGCCGGTGATAAACCGCCGCTGCCGAACGAAGCAAAGCCCTTCTTTGGCGGGCTGCCGGATGATCCCGGCGTTCGCGATTCCAGGGCGGAACCGGAACCCAAGACACGGCTTCGCCTTTTCTGAAATGGAACGAAAACCGCATGTTCGAACGCTTTCAGGCATTCTTTCAGAAGCTCACTGCCGACCACCCCAGGAAGGGTTTCGCCCCGGATGATCCTCGCATCGCGGTGGCGGCGCTGTGCATGCAGGTCATGGAGGCCGACGGGCAGATCAAGGCCAGCGAGAAGAAGCGGCTGCGCAAGCTCCTGAAGGAACAATATGCGCTCGACGGCAAACAGCTCGACGCCCTGATGGCCGCCGGCCTCGAGGCCGAAAGCTCCGCGGTCGACTATTATCGCTTCACATCCGACCTGAAGCGGCACCTGAACACCGAGCAACGGCTGGAGCTGATCGGCATCCTCTGGGACATCGTCTATGCCGATGGCGAACGCAGCGAGATGGAAGATCATGTGATCTGGCGGATCGCCGATCTGCTGGGCGTTTCCGCGCGCGAGCGCATCCAGAAACGGCAGGAGGCCGCCGCCAGGGTGACGGATGTCCGGGTTTTGCAAGATGATTCCGACTGAGCGAATTCAGCACCGCGACGAGCGTCCGATCCTCATCGTCCTGCATCAGGAGCGATCGAGCCCCGGCCGCGTCGGTCAGCTGCTCGCCGAAAAGGGCTACCGCCTCGACATCCGCCGACCGGTGCTCGGCGAGCCGCTTCCGGCAACGCTCGAAGATCATGCCGGCGCCGTCGTCTTCGGCGGGCCGATGAGCGCCAATGATCCTGATGACTTCATCAAGAAGGAGATCGACTGGATCAAAATTCCGCTGCGGGAAAACCGTCCCTTTCTCGGCATCTGCCTCGGTGCGCAGATGCTGGTGCATCAGCTCGGTGGCAAGGTGCAGGCAAATACCGACGGCTCGACGGAAATCGGCTGGTATCCGCTGCGCCCAACCGAGAAGGGCCGGCTGCTGATGCATTGGCCGAAGATGGTCTATCATTTCCACCGCGAGGGTTTCGAGCTGCCGCATGGCGCCGATCTCCTGGCCGAAGGCGATGCCTATCCGAACCAGGCCTTCCGCTACGACGGCAATGCCTGGGGCCTGCAATTCCATGCCGAACTCACCCGGGTGATGATGCATCGCTGGGTCGTGCACGGCGCCCATCGCTTCATCCTGCCGAACGCCCAGCAGGGCCGCGAACATCTGGAAGGCCGCATGCTGTTCGACGCGCCGCTGAGAGCCTGGCTGACCGAATTCCTCGATCTCGTCTTCGAGGGAAAGACCGCAAAAGCGGCGCACCCAATCACGCTTCCTGCATAGGTGCGCGCCTCCGCAGATGCGACCTTCTCACGCTATGCAGGCGCGTCGAGCGTGTCGATCCTGCGCAGTTTCGGGAAGCTCGAAGCCCAGATCGCTGCAACGACCAGGGTTCCGATGCCGCCGATGACGACAGCCGGCACTGCGCCGAAGATCGAGGCCATCGTGCCCGCCCTGAATTCCCCGAGCTCGTTCGAGGCGCCGACGAAGACCATGTTGACCGCATTGACGCGGCCGCGCAGCTGATCCGGCGTCCACAGTGCAATCAGGCTCTCGCGCACATAGACCGACACCATATCCGCCGCCCCCATCAGCGCCAGTGCGGCGATCGAGACTTCGGTGTTGGTCGAGACCCCGAAGACGATGGTTCCGACGCCGAACAGGGCGACGCCGATGAACATGTAGATGCCAGCGCGGTGCTTCAGCGGATAGGCGGCCAGGAAAATCGCCATGACGATGGCGCCAAGCCCCGGTGCTGCGCGCAACAGTCCGAGGCCCCAGGGGCCAAGCGTCAGGATATCACGGGCGAAGATCGGCATCAGCGCGGTGGCGCCACCGAGCAGCACGGCAAAAAGATCAAGCGAAATCGCGCCGAGCACCACCTTTTCGGCGCGGATGAAACTGAAGCCGCCGAGGATCATCGCCCAGCTTTTGGCCTCCCCCACCGTCTTCTGCTCCGGCTTCGGGATCAGGAAGAGAAGGCCCGCGCCGAGAATGGAAAAGATCACCGCCACCGTATAGGCGGTCGTCGCGCTGACACCATAGAGCAGGCCGCCCATCACCGGCCCGGTGATCGCCGCAAGCTGCCAGGACGATGAATTCCAGGCGATCGCGTTCGAAAGTGCATGCTCCGGCACGAGATTGGGCGCGAGGGACTGCACCGCCGGCAACATGAAGGCGCGTTCGATGCCGAAGATCAGCAGCACCGCAAACACCGGCCAGGGCGCGAAGGTGTCGGTCGCCGTCATGACGAGCAGCGCCAGCGTGCAGAGCGCGCTCACCAGCGAGCACAACGCTGCGATGGCTCGGCGGTTGTGCCGGTCGGCCACCGAACCGGTGACGAGAATGAGCAGCAGCGACGGCAGGAACTGCACGAGGCCGATCAGGCCGAGATAGATCGCCTTGCCCGTCTGGTCGTACATCTGCCAGCCGACGGCGACGCTGACGATCTGCTGCGAGAAGGAGAGCAGAAAGCGGGCGAAGAAGAAGCGGGTGTAAGACGAATGCCGGAACGCGGCAAAACGGTCTCCGGTGGGCGAAAACGACATGAGCCTTGTCCGAGGAAGCGGGCGCCGGAATGGTTGCGAGGCCGCCCGTTAAACATGATTTGCCCTGCGTTCCCACACGGCACTTGCTCGTTTAGTTGCCAATGTCTACATGTCTGTCAACAACCAATTGGAGACGACGATGTTTGCCTTGTTTCAAACCATTGATTTGGTTTTGAATATTTATACGTGGATCCTGATTGCCAGCGCCGTTTTCTCCTGGCTCTATGCGTTCAACGTCATCAATTCCAGCAACCAGTTCGTCAATTCGGTCGGCATGTTCCTCTACAATGTCACCGAGCCGGTACTGAAGCCGATCCGTCGTCGGCTGCCGAACCTCGGCGGCATCGACATTTCACCGATCATCCTGCTGGTGATTATCTTCTTCCTGCGCACCTTCCTTTGGACCACAGTCTATCCGCTGGTGTCTTGAGCCCTCCCTGGAGGCTCTTCGCGGATCATCTGCGCCTGACTGTTCGGCTGACGCCGAATGGCGGGCGAGACGCGTTCGACGGCATTGAGACGGACAGCCAAGGCGAGACCTATCTGAAGGCGCGCGTCACCGCCGTTCCGGAAAAGGGAAAGGCTAATAAGGCCCTGATCGCGCTCGTTTCCAAATCGCTCGGCGTTGCCAAATCCAGCGTCAGCCTCGTTTCCGGCGAAACCGCGCGCAAAAAAATCCTCCGGATCGAGGGTGACCCGGAGGATTTGGCAAAAAAGCTCGAAACACTTTCAGGCTGAACGATCAGCCTTTCGTCTTCTTGGCACGCTCGATGGCCTCGAGGATCAGGGCGCCGGCTTCGCCGGAATCGCCCCAGCCGAAGATCTTCACCCACTTGCCGGGCTCCAGATCCTTATAATGCTCGAAGAAATGCTCGATCTGCTTCAGCGTGATCTCGGGAAGATCGGTATAATCCTTCACCTTCTCATAGCGCAGCGTCAGCTTCGGCGACGGCACGGCAATGATCTTCTCGTCCTTGCCCGAGTTGTCTTCCATCTTCAGGACGCCGATCGGGCGCACGTTGATGACGCAGCCGGGAACGAGCGGGCGGGTGCTGGCGATCAGCACGTCGATCGGGTCGCCGTCCTCAGACAGCGTGTGCGGCACGAAACCGTAATTGCCCGGATAGGTCATCGGCGTATAGAGGAAACGATCGACGACCAGCGTGCCGGCGTCCTTGTCCATTTCATACTTGATCGGATGACCGCCGACCGGAACCTCGACAATAACGTTGACGTCTTCAGGGGGATTATTACCGATGGAAACGGCGTCGATGCGCATACGAAACTCCTGCGAGGTTGAATTGCTCGCAGCCAGATAATCAGTTTCATGCGGCAACGCAACATTGGAGATCACCAATGCGTGATGGCGCCGGCACCCAACCACATCAAAATTCTAGCAGGAGATGAGCGAACTGCAGGCTGGACGGCTCAGTTCCAGATGAAGCCGATTTTCTTCAACTGCTTGTGGTCGAAATTTTCCATGCCTTCGCAGAAATCGATCCCGCCGTGATGGCGGTAGAAGCGGCTGGCGGTCTCGTTTTCCTCGAGGCACCAGACGACCAGCCCGTTGCAGCCGAGTGACTTCAACAGCCGGCGCGCCTCGCCGAACAGCATACGGCCGAGACCGATGCCCTGATATTCGGGACGAAGGTAGAGCTCGTAGATCTCGCCTTCCTGCGGCAAAGCGCGGGCGCGGTTGAGCCCGAGCGTCGCATAACCGGCGACCGTTCCGGCGACATCGAGAACCAGCAACGTCGCAGGTCCGCGCGTTGCCTTGCGCCACCAGTTTTCGCCGCGTCGCTCGATCATCTGCGTCAGGGCGCGATGCGGAATGATGCCTGCGTAAGTGTGCTGCCAGGCGAGCCTATGGGTTTCCGAAATGGCTCGGGCATCGTGCGGTTCAGCCCGCCGGACATCGATCGACAACGTCTTCATAACGTTTACTCTGGTCCTGCCGGAGGCAATTAACCATACGCGATGACGCATTCGGCTCGATTGCCCACAGACTTGATATGTGGACGACGAATAAATTTTAACGCTTTTTTAACGATTGTCACAAGTCGGAATCAGCGCAGCGCACAATAAAAAAACCCCGGCTCTAAGGCCGGGGTTCTCAAGGGTATCTCCGAATTCTCAGAGAGCCGCTTTCGACTTTTCGAACCGCTTGCGGTCGTTTGCGTCGAGATACATCTTGCGCAGACGAATATTCTTCGGCGTCACTTCCATCAGCTCGTCGTCCTGGATCCAGGAGAGCGCGCGATCGAGCGTCATGCGGATCGGCGGCGTCAGCTTCACCGCTTCATCCTTGCCGGCGGCGCGGATGTTGGTGAGCTGCTTGCCCTTCAGGACGTTGACTTCAAGGTCGTTGTCGCGCGAATGGATGCCGATGATCATGCCGGCATAGACCTTTTCGCCCGGCTCGATGATCATCGGGCCGCGATCTTCCAGGTTGAACATCGCATAGGCGACGGCTTCGCCGGCTGCGTTGGCGAGCAGCACGCCATTGACGCGGCCGCCGATCGCACCCTTATAGGGCTGGTAGTCGTGGAACAGCCGGTTCATGATCGCCGTGCCGCGCGTATCCGTCAGCAGCTCTGACTGGTAGCCGATCAGGCCGCGGGTCGGTGCATAGAAACGCAGGCGAAGACGATTGCCGCCCGACGGACGCAGCTCGACCATTTCGGCCTTGCGCTCCGACATCTTCTGCACGACGACACCGGAATGTTCTTCGTCGACGTCGACAACGACTTCCTCGATCGGCTCCAGCAGCTGGCCGCTTTCATCCTTGTGCATGACGACGCGCGGACGCGACACGGCAAGCTCGAAGCCTTCGCGACGCATGGTTTCGATGAGAACGGCGAGCTGAAGTTCGCCGCGGCCGGAGACGTAGAACGAATCCTTGCCTTCGGCTTCTTCGATCTTCAGGGCGACGTTGCCTTCCGCTTCCTTGAAGAGACGGTCGCGGATGACGCGTGAAGTCACCTTGTCGCCCTCGGTGCCTGCCAGCGGGCTGTCGTTGACGATGAAGGACATGGTCACCGTCGGCGGGTCGATCGGCTGCGCCTTCATGGCTTCCGAAACGGCCGGATCGCAGAAGGTGTCGGCAACGGTACCCTTGGAGAGGCCGGCGATCGCGACGATGTCGCCCGCATGCGCTTCATCAATTGCCGTGCGCTCGATGCCACGGAAGGCGAGGATCTTGGAGATTCGGCCGGTTTCGATCAGCTTGCCGTCCTGGTCGAGAACCTTGACGGCCTGGTTCGGCTTGATCGAGCCCGATGCGATGCGGCCGGTGATGATACGACCGAGGAAGGGGTTGGCTTCGAGGATCGTGCCGATCATGCGGAACGGGCCTTCCTCGACGGTCGGCTCCGGAACATGCTTGAGCACCAGGTCGAGAAGCGGCGCAAGACCCTGATCCTTCGGTCCCTCAGGATTGACGTTCATCCAGCCGTCGCGGCCCGAACCGTAGAGGATCGGGAAGTCGAGCTGTTCGTCGGTCGCGTCGAGATTGGCGAAGAGGTCGAAGACTTCGTTGATGACTTCTTCATGGCGGCCGTCCGGACGGTCGATCTTGTTGATCGCGACGATCGGACGAAGGCCGACCTTCAGCGCCTTGCCGACGACGAACTTGGTCTGCGGCATCGGGCCTTCGGAGGCATCGACGAGAACGATCGCACCATCCACCATCGACAGAATGCGCTCGACTTCACCGCCGAAGTCGGCGTGGCCGGGGGTATCGACGATGTTGATGCGGACACCCTTCCACTCGACCGAGGTCGCCTTGGCGAGAATGGTGATGCCGCGTTCTTTTTCGAGATCGTTCGAGTCCATCACGCGTTCGGCTACGCGCTGATTTTCGCGGAACGAGCCGGACTGCTTGAGAAGCTCATCCACCAGGGTCGTCTTGCCATGGTCAACGTGCGCGATGATCGCGATATTGCGAAGTGCCATATGTGAAATCTCTGAGGCTGGGGCGCTACGCTCATGAGGACGCGCCTATTAGTTTGGGGCGTCCATACAGTTTTTTTTGCGCTTGCGAAAGGGGGAAACGCGCAAAAGCTGCGGCAAGGCCGTCGCCCCGCCGCATCACAGATTGTCATCAAATTGTCTTAGGCGTCGCTGCCTGTCAATTCCTCGAAGGTCGAAAGTCCCTTTTTGATCAGCATCGCATCCGGGCTCGGCAGCTTGCCGCGGAAGGCCTTGTAGGCATCTTCCGGATCGACCGAGCCGCCGACGGAATAGATGTTTTCCTTGAGCTTTTTCGCCATCTCGCCGTTGAAGGCGTCGCCCGTCTCCTCGAAGGCGGCAAAGGCATCGGCGTCGAGCACCTCGGACCACATGTAGGAATAATAGCCGGCCGAATAGCCGCCGGAGAAGACGTGCTGGAAGTGCGGCGTGGCGTGGCGCATGACGATCGATTTCGGCATGCCGATCTCGGCCAGCACCTCCGCCTGCACGGCCATCGGGTCGGCGACCGCCTCGCGCGTATGGAAGGCCATGTCGACCAGCGCCGACGAGGTGAACTCGACGGTGTTGAAGCCGGCATTGAAGGTGCGGGCCGCCAGCACCTTGTCGAGCAGCGCCTGCGGCATCGGTTCGCCGGTTTCGAAATGCACGGCATAGCGCTTCAGGATATCGGGCACGGTCAGCCAGTGCTCGTAGAGCTGCGACGGCAGCTCGACGAAATCGCGCGAGACGCCGGTGCCGGAGACCGAGGGATAGGTGACATTCGAAAGCATGCCATGCAGCGCATGGCCGAATTCGTGGAACAGCGTGCGGGCATCGTCGAGCGACAGCAGCGCCGGCTTGCCCTCGGCCGGCTTGGCGAAATTGCAGACATTGTAGATGATCGGCAATTCGCCGTGGCGGCCGTTTCTCAGTTCGAGCTTGTGCTGCGATTGCAGCGAGCTCATCCAGGCGCCGGACCGTTTCGAACCGCGGGCGAAATAGTCGCCGAGGAACAGGGCGACCAGCCTGTCTTCGCGGTCCCTGATTTCGAACACTCTGACGTCAGGGTGATAGGCGGCGACGCCCTTCTTCTCGACCGCACGGATGCCGAACAGCCGGCCGGCGACGTCGAAGCAGGCCTCGATGATCTTCTCGAGCTGCAAATAGGGCTTGAGCTCGGCCTCGGAGAAATCGAACTTCCGGGCCCGGATCTTTTCGGAATAGTGGCGCCAGTCCCAGGGCATCACCTCGTGGTTCCGGCCCTCTTCGGCGATCAGCGCCGCGATATCGATCTCCTCCTCGCCGGCGCGTTTCACCGCCCGCGCCCAGACCGCTTTCAGCAGGCCGTTCACCGCTTCCGCCGTCTTCGCCATGGTGTTGTCGAGCTTCAGCTCGGCGAAATTGCCGTAGCCGAGCAAGCTCGCCACCTGATGGCGCAGCGCCAGCGTTTCCCGGATGACGGCGCGATTGTCCGTCTCTCCGCCGTTTTCGCCGCGGGCCACCCAGGCCTTGAAGGCCTGCTCGCGCAAATCCCGGCGCTCCGAGAAGGTGAGGAACGGCTCGATGATCGAACGTGACAGTGTCACCGCAAATCTGCCCTCCTCGCCGCGCTCGCGCGCCGCCGCAGCCATCGCGTCGCGCAGGAACTCCGGCAACCCGTCGAGCTCGGGCCCATCGGAAAGCACCAAGGCCCAGGCCTTTTCGTCGGCCAGAACGTTCTGGCCGAATTGCGTCCCGAGGCCGGCAAGCCTTTCGTTGATTTCGGCAAGCCTCTCCTGCTCGGCCTTCTCAAGCTTGGCGCCCGACTTGACGAAGCCCTTCCAATGGCGTTCCAGCACCCGCGTCTGTTCCAGCGTCAGGCCGAGGCTCTCGCGCTTCTCCCAGAGCGTGTCGATGCGGGCAAAAAGCGCGGCATTCATGCCGATCTTCGAATAGTGGCGCGACATCTTCGGCGAGATTTCCCGCTCCAGCGCCTGGATCACATCATTGGTATGCGCACCCGCCTTGTTCCAGAACAGCGCCGAAACGCGCGACAGCGCATCGCCGGCAATCTCCAGCGCCGTGACCGTGTTGTCGAAGGTCGGCGCATCGCTGTTCCCGGCGATCTCGTCGATTTCTTGTTCATGCGCGGCCAGCGCCGCATCGAAGGCGGCAGCAAAATCGCCGTCATCGATGGCGTCGAAACGCGGCAGGCCGTGCAGGCCGTCCCAGTTGGTGAGCGCCGGATTGAAATCATGGGGAGAAGGCATGGGAGAATTCCTTTTGGTATGCGACTGGATGGATCAATATAGGAGGGCCGCCATGGAATTGGTATGTTTCGGCAGCCAGGCTTTTGTCTCGCGCCTAGCGATCTGATGCACGTCAGCCAAATTGGTGGACAAGCTTGGTCACGTGCAAATTAACCATTTGTTAACGATTGACGCGAATCACGCGCAAGCGCTAGTTTCCGGGTGATCTTCCTGCCAGGGGACATGCGCCATGGAAATTTTTTCCCTGCGGTCTTCTCAGAGTTTGCTATTTAAAAACAACCCTAATAACGCAAAAAATTCGAAGACTGCCGATATTCACATCGAGATCAAGGCTCCGGCCCCCGTCTCGTTCCAGATCGAAGACAATCCCGACGAGGGGCCCGATTTTACTGCCGTCAGCCCCGGAGAGCTGCGCACCTACGCGCGCCAAAGCTTCGACAGCGGCGTGATCGATCAGAACACCTACGCCGCGATCTCCGAGCCTCTGCCGATGCACGCAATCGATCCGCTCGGCAACATCATCGACCTCTCCGGCGTCACCGACGGCACGAGCTTCAATTTCCTCGATTATTACAGGAACCAGCTGCAGGTCGCCATGTCGATCGGCGATTCCAACGACGTTCAGACGCTGAAATCGATCGTCAATTTCCTGGATGGCTGAATCAGGCCTTGCGCCAGCCGATGAGGCCGGGCGTCGCGTGCCATAGCGCCTGGGCGGCAAAACCCATGAAGAGGACGCCGGAGCAGCGCACGATCAGCCGTTCATGGGCGCGATAGAAGCGCCGCACGGCGCCTGCGCCGATAATGCCGATCAGGATGACGTCGGCCGTCACGAATCCCAGGAAGGACACGCCGAGAAGCACCGGCAGCGCCTCGAAATCGAGCGCGCCGGCAGAGCCTGCGACCAGGGCGGTGAAGGTGGCGAGCGCCACCGGATAACCCTTCGGATTGGTGACGCCGAAGATCAGGCCGCGGCGAAACGGCCGCTCGACCATGACAAGCGCCTGCCCATCCGCTTTCGGCTTGGCATTGACCGCGCTCCAGCCGATCCAGGCGAGATAGAAACCGCAGGCGAGACCGAGCAGATCAAAGACGAAGGTCCCGATCGTCTTCGCGCCGACAATCGCGATCAGCGCCAGCGACGACCAGATCAGATCCCCGACCAGATGCCCCATCATGAAGAAGGCCCCAGCCTTGCGCCCCTGCCCGGCGCCGATGCCGAGCAGCTGCAGGAAGGCGGGTCCGGGAATGAGCACATAGAAGAGCGCCGCCAGGAAGGCGCCGAACAGCAGGGACTGCGTCATGGAAATGCTCCGAGGGTGATTGGGGCAGACTATGCGATCATGGCCGCCCGTCAAGGGACTGCAGCGTCTCGCCCGCGGCCGATATTTTTCACCATGCTCGTTCCCACGATCCGATGGGTGGCGACTGATGCACTCAAATTCTTCGGTCGAACACGGCAACCGGCGTCTTCAGCCGATAGAGCGTCGTCGGTCGTCGGACCCGCTCAGTCTGCCGTTTTTCGCCCTCGACCACCTCGAGCAGATCCAGATCGTTGATCTTGCGGCGAAAGGCACTTTGATCCAGCCGTTCGCCCATCACTGTTTCATAGATTGCCTGCAGTTCCGACATCGTAAACACGGCGGGAAGCAGCCTTGCCGGAATGGTCGAATAGGCGCCTTTGCCGCGCAGCCGCTCCAACGCAGCGTCCACGATTTCATTATGGTCGAAGGGCAGCTTGCCTGCAGCCTCGACTGGCCGCAACTCCAGCAGACTGGCGCCACCTGCCAAAGCTCCCCGCGGGACCAGCGCAAAATACGCGATCGATACCGACCAGTCGCGAGGATCTCGTCGCGCCGACGCGAAGGTCCGGAGTTGCTCGAAGAATATGCCCTCGACCCCTGCCTTGGAAAGAAGGATGCGCCGGACCGCCGCCTCCGCGTCGGCGTCCTCGTCCGTATGCACATAGCCGCCGATCAGCGCCGGATCGCCGACAAACGGCTCGGCGGGACGCTCAAGCAACGCCACGCATAGCTTTCCTTCGTGTAGCGTCAGTAAGACGATGTCGACCGTCACGATCGGTCGTGCGAACTCAGCCTCTGCCATCAGAATGTTCCTGCCGCCCTTCGTAGCCTCATAGCGGCCAATCGGGGAAAAAACAATTTGCAAATAGCAACTTGCAAAGTGCAATTTGCAAGTCTATATAGTTTGCTATGACGACGGCGGGCGGGGCGCCTAAGCCGGATCGCCAAGACAGCCAGCAAAGGAGTAATGCCATGGGTATGGGACGTTTCAGCACCGCCGACTGGGCGGCCTACAATGCACGCCATGTGGACGGCCGCAGCCGGTCGGAAATATTCGGCGCCACCGGCATCGATCCGCGGTTCGATCCGGCGCGCTTTTCCACCCGCGAGAGCCGCGACAGCGCCTACAATCCGCAATCGACTCCGATCATTCTAGCTTCGGATGTGACCGGCTCGATGGGCATGATCGCCCACGAGCTTATGCGCGGCGGGCTCATCACCCTGACATCGGAGATCTACGACCGCCGTCCGGTATCCGATCCGCACATCATGGTGGCGGCGGTCGGAGATGCGTTCACCGATGCCGCACCCCTGCAGGCCACCCAGTTCGAGGCCGATATCTCGCTTGCCAGCCAGATCCGCGCCTTGTGGCTGGAAGGCAATGGCGGTGGCAATAACGGCGAGAGCTACAGCGCCGCCCACCTTCTGGCAGCCCTCAAAACCTCGACCGACGCCTTCGAAAGACGCGGCCGCAAGGGGTATCTCTTCACCATCGGTGACGAGCCGGTTCACAACGGCCTGTCCGCCGACCAGATCGCCCGCATCTTCGGCATCGAACCACCGCGCGGCCTGAGCGCCCGGGAATGCCTCGCGATGGCGCAGAGATCCTACGAGGTCTTCCACATCGTCATCCGCGAGGGCTATGCAGCCACGGGACTTGACCGGGTGCTGCGGAGCTGGCAGCCGCTGCTGCCCGGCCGCACCTTCGTGCTCGATGACTACAGGCGCATTGCCGAATTGGTGGTTTCGATCATCGAAATCACCGAGGGCCGGGATGCCGGCGAGGTGGCCGCCAGCTGGCCGGATGCGGCGGCGGCAGTCGTGGCCAAGGCCATTGGCGAACGCCATAACCGGCGCCTGCTACCCCTCTTCTAAGTGAGATATTTTGAAAGGCCCCGGCGCGATCGCTCCGGGCGCCGTCGAGGAGCAGAATGATGAGTATCCCAGCAAAGGCCGTGATCGGCGCGCTTTACGGCGACGAAGGCAAGGGACTGATGGTCGATCGCCTTGCCGCAGTCACGCCAGGAGCCGTAGTGGTTCGCAGCAATGGCGGCGCTCAAGCCGGCCATACCGTGGTCGATCCCGCCGGCATCCGCCACGTCTTCCACCATATCGGCTCGGGCAGCTTTGCCGGAGCTGCCACCCACTTCAGTCGCTTCTTCGTCGCTCACCCGATGCTGTTTCTCGACGAGTTGGCCGCCCTTAATGAGCGGGGTGCGAAGCCTCAAACCAGCAGCGACCCGCGCGCCCTGATCACCACACCTTTCGACGTCCTGATCAACCAGGCCGTGGAGTTGGCGCGGGGCACTGCCCGCCACGGAAGCTGCGGCCTCGGCTTCGGCGAGACTATCGAGCGCAATCTGCACTCCGACTTCGCCCTTTCGACAAAGGACCTGTTTCGCCCTGATCTGCACGCCCGCCTTGTTTCGATCCGCGACGGCTGGGTGCCTCGACGGCTCGCCGCGCTCGGCATCACCGCCTTACCCGAAGAACTGGCTGCCGTACTGGCTGACGACATCACCATCGCCGGCTTCGAAGCTGATTGCGCCGCCTATCTCGACCACGTCACGCTGTGGCCCGACCGACGGCTGTGCGAACGCGGCACCGTCATCTTCGAGGCGGCACAAGGCCTATGCCTCGATCAAAACCGTGGCGCATTTCCTCACGTCACCCGTTCGAATACCGGGCTAGCAAATATACGCGCGATCGCCGCCGAGGCCGGCGTCACAGAGTTGGACGCGATATATGCGACGCGCTGCTACACCACTCGCCACGGCGCCGGACCCCTCGAGGGAGAGGTTCCCACACTTCCTGGCGTCAATGTCGTCGACCCCACCAACGCACCGAACGAATGGCAAGGTAGCCTAAGGCTCGCCCCGCTCGATCTCTTCATGCTCCGCAAGGCCATCGCAGATGATCTGACCTCGGATCGCGGCGGTATTGCGGTCAAAGCCGGGCTGGCGGTAACCTGTCTCGATCAGACGGAAGACGGCTTTGCCGTCACCGATCAAGAGGAAGTAATCCGGCTTGATCCTGTCAAGGCCGCGCCTGATATAGCCGATTTCGTCGGCCTGCCGCTCTGGGCCGAGAGCTGGGGACCGCGGCGTCGTGACGTCAGGCTCTATGTCGAAGCAGCCGTCGCCTAATTCACGCAGCAATAAAAGCCCGCTCGGCATTTGCCGGCGGGCTCAATATCGTCGCTTAGTCCTGGCGCGACTGCTTGATTTCGACAGGCGTCCTCATGATGATTTCCCGGTGCGGGAACGGGATCGACACCCCGGCTTCCTTGAACGCGTCCCAAAGCGCCATCAGCACCTGGCCCCTGACATTCGTCAGACCATTTGCGGGATCGGAGATCCAGAAGCGGAGCCGGAAATCAAGCGACGAAGCGCCAAAGCAGGTAAGCCAGCATACCGGCGCCCTGTAATCGCTGGCAACGCGATCCACCGTAGAGGCAGTCGCGATTGCGATTCTGGCGACTTCATGGGGATCGCTGTCATAAGCCGTGCCGAAGTCGACATCGATCCTGACGTAGTCACTGGAGAACGACCAGTTGACGACCTGTTGGGAAATGAAATCCTCGTTGGGGATCAGGTATTCTTTGCCGTCACGCGTGATGACCGAGACGAACCGCGAGCGCAAATCGCGGATCGCACCGAAAGTATCGCCGAGCGTGATCGTGTCGCCTGGCTTGATGGATTTATCGAGCAGGATGATGATGCCCGAAATGAAGTTCGATACGACTTTCTGAAGGCCGAAACCTATTCCGACGCCGACTGCGCCGGAAAAAACGGTCAATGCCGTAAGGTCGATGCCGGTCGCTGACAAGGCAATTGCGCCGGCGATCATGATCAAGCCGATTTTTATGAACTTGCTGATCAGGACCTTGATCGATGGCGAAAGATCGCCCGACCTCTGCACCCAACGGGACAGGACATTGCCGACGAGAACCGCCACCCAGATGAGCGCGACAGCCAAGACGACCGCTTTCAGCACAAGAAGGAGTGAAAGGCGCACGGCCCCCAGATTGACAGCCAGGCCATCGAGCGCGGAAAGCACCGGACCGTCAAGCCGGAGCGCGTACAACGCGACGTAGCTCCAACTGACGATTGCGACCGTTCGCGACAAGGTGGGATTATGGATAATCTTGGTCAGTACGGAGATGATGAACCACGCTGCCGTCAGCGTCAGGGCAGTCGCCACGAGCCACCGTTGCGACGGCCAGGTGTTTTGGGTGAGAGCGACGTTTGCAAGCCACAGCCATACCGCAAGAAAGAGCCACTTCAAGCGCCGCATGAAGGCGATTATGACGCGCAAGAGGTCCGGATTACCTTTGATGCGCCTGGCTTTCGCTTCCAACGCAGGTTCAGTGCGTGATGCCAGGAACGACGCCGCGACGTAACCGGCAGCGATAATCCCGAATTGGTAGAGCATCCATTCGCTGAAGACAAACGTTCGGAACCACTGTTCGAACGCGTCGATTGTCTGCCTGACATCCATGGTTCCGGCCTTTGTAGCCCTTCAAGGCAGATAAAGGCGTCGACACCATTTTTGTTCAATTATCCAACAATGGCCGGTGATGTTGCCGCCAATTTCGTGGGGGAGCGCGACCACGACAGGCGGTGACGTGTCGGACCGACCTTTCCTTTTTGCGCGGCCTTCATATCTAAGTCGGCGGAAACGGCGCGCAGGAGAGAAATTCTTGAACATCATCGGGGCGATAAGTGGAGTGATCGATCGAAAGACTGTCGTTCCTCTGAGAACCTGCGTCCGCCGACGTGCCGCGCTGTCTCCGGCTCAATGAGGATAAATATCATGTCGCGTCCGTCATTTGCCGGTGTCGCAGCGCTATCGCTTGTGATGGCTGCCTCGTTGCCCTCTTCCGTGTGGGCGCAATCTCACTCCGCCCCGGCGGGCATCGAAAACCCGTCACCGACATCTTTGCCGAAGATCGCCGCCGGCCGCGCCGGTTTTGACGTGAAGATGCTCGAACCGGTCAACGGTATCGACTACCGGACCTACGGCCACATCACCTATGCGATGTTCCTCGATCCGGACGGTGATCACGAGGCGATCTTCAAGAAATTCGGGACGGACAGGGCCGGTTATGAGGCCGCTGGCGCCACCTTTAGCGAGCGCATGAAAGAGGATCAGACCTTTGCGATGGTCGAGATGTTCGGCGCTTATTTTGCCGAGGACGCGCAAGGCACCTATGCGGCGCTCGGCCGCGATGTCGCCCAGTCGGTGCTGAACCAGGCGCCGCTTCGGGAGACCGAGCCGATGTCTGAGGAAAAATTCCGGGAGATACAGATCTATTACAGCCGCAAGGTTTCGGTCGCCGGCACGGCACTCGCGCAGCAGGATGAGATCCTCAAGCCGTATCATATCACCTTCAACGACTTCAACATCGTCGGCGCCTGGTTCTCGCGCCGGCTGGCGTTGCAGACGGCCGATCTCTCGACGCCCCAGGAAAGCCCGCCGGCGCGCGCCGAAGGCACGCCGGCCGAGCGACCGGAATGGGGAGGCCTGTGGCGCTTCACCTGGAAGACCCTTCAGCATACCGATACGGAAATGAAGGTGGTGGACGCCAGCCGCGACATCTGCGTCAAGAACGACATGACCGCGGATACCCTGCCGCTGATGCCCAAACCCTCGGGCGTCAAATGCGTGCTGATCGACAAGATCCACTTCTACGACAGCGGCGTCCAGATGAGCGCGGAATGCGACCACGGCGGCATCGGGACGTCATGGGGGCTCTACCTCCAACCGGAAAATGGCGGCGAAAGCTTCAGCGGCCAGATCTCCTATAACGAGGTCTACGAGGGCGATTCCGACATGCCGCAGCCGACCACGGATGTTCAGGTCAAGCGGATTGGCGAGTGCCAATGAGGAGAGCGAAAACCATGATGCGCTGTGTTCTTGCCGCCGCATTCGTGCTGAGCCCGGCCGCCGCCTTCGCTGAGGAGAGCGGCCTTCCCACGGGCCTCTGGCAGGTGAGGATCTTTACTCCGGTTCCCACGCCCGAGCTGAAGAACGATGAGCAGGTCTTCAAGATTTGCTACGACAAGGCGGCCGTGAAGAGCCACATGAACCCGGTTCTGCCGAAAGCGCAGGCCGCCAAATGCAAGCTGGGTTTCACCGACATGGGTGACCTGGCCTATGATGCGAGCTGCAAGGACGGCGATCACCGGCTGCGCATTTCGGAAGCTGCTGACGGCTTGTGGCGCGGGACCTACCGTTTCGTCGGAAAGAAGGACGACGTCACTCTGGAGCCTGCAGTCGAACTGAAGAGGATCGCCGATACCTGCGACTAGATTTTGCGACTACCCCGCACGCGGAATGTCGGGCATCCGATCATTTTAAACGTTCTGAGATTAGGGACGCTTGCTACCGCTTCCACGAAAACGCCCGCGCGGCAAAGCCGGCGGGCGCATATCCGTTTTGAAAGCGAAGCGTGATTACTTCGCGAGGTTCCGCTTGCCGAGCGTGCGCAGGCGCAGCGCGTTGAGCTTGATGAAGCCGGCTGCGTCCTTCTGGTCGTAGGCGCCCTGGTCGTCCTCGAAAGTGACGAGCTTGTCGGAATAGAGTGACTTCTCGCTTTCACGGCCGATGACCATGACATTGCCCTTGTAGAGCTTCAGCGTCACTTCGCCTTCGACATGCTCCTGGCTCTTGTCGATCAGCGCCTGCAACATCTCACGCTCGGGCGAGAACCAGAAACCATAATAGATCAGCTCGGCGTAACGCGGCATGATCTCATCCTTGAGATGGGCCGCACCCCGGTCGAGGGTGATCGATTCGATGGCGCGGTGCGCCGTAAGCAGGATCGTGCCGCCGGGGGTCTCATAGACACCGCGCGACTTCATGCCGACGAAGCGGTTCTCGACGAGGTCGAGGCGGCCGATGCCGTTGTCGCGGCCATAGGTGTTAAGCGTTGCGAGCAACGTCGCCGGCGACATCTCGACACCGTTGATCGAGACGGCGTCGCCCTTGCGGAAGCCGACCTTGATCACCGTCGCCTTGTCGGGCGCGGCTTCGGGAGAGATGGTGCGCATATGCACATATTCCGGCGCCTCCTGGGCGGGGTCCTCGAGAACCTTGCCCTCGGAGGAGGAGTGCAGGAGGTTGGCGTCGACGGAGAACGGCGCTTCGCCCTTCTTGTCCTTGGCGACCGGGATCTGATGCTGTTCGGCGAAGGCCAGCAGGTCCGTGCGGCTCTTGAACGCCCAGTCGCGCCACGGCGCGATGATCTTGATGTCGGGATTCAAAGCATAGGCGGAGAGCTCGAAACGAACCTGGTCGTTGCCCTTGCCGGTCGCCCCGTGGGCGATCGCATCGGCGCCGGTCTTGCGGGCGATATCGATCAGGTGCTTGGAAATCAGCGGACGAGCGATCGAGGTGCCTAGCAGATAGACACCTTCGTAGACGGCATTGGCACGGAACATCGGGAAGACGAAATCGCGCACGAATTCCTCGCGTACGTCCTCGATGTAGATCTCCTTGATGCCGAGCATTTCGGCCTTCTTGCGCGCCGGCTCCAGCTCTTCGCCCTGGCCGAGATCGGCGGTGAAGGTAACGACTTCGGCGCCGAGTTCCGTCTGCAGCCACTTCAGGATGATCGAGGTGTCGAGGCCGCCGGAATAGGCGAGCACGACTTTCTTCACGTCTTTGTATGATGCCATGGTGATGAGGTCCGTTGCATAAAGGCCGGCGAAAACCCGGTGTCGCGGCACTTTTAGCGAGATTGGCGCGTGACGCAAGGGCAAGCCGGACACCACAAGCGCAGTTTAGAGATGGGCCGCGATATTCATGCGCCGATGCAGGATGCGAATAACCGTCAACGCTTCTTCGGTCTCAGCGTAAACGATGAAATGCGAGCGAAACGCCAGGGCCGAGTAGCCGCTCCTCGATCCAATGATTTTGCGGCCACGCTTTGTCTGTGCTGCAAGCGCCTCGCAGTCATCCCGGAGCGCAAAGATATAGTCTTCCGCTTGACCCCGGCCCCATTTCTCTTCGGTATAGTCGTAGATCCTGTCGATGTCGTCGGCAGCGGCTGGCGAGAGAACAACCGCTTTCATTGGCGGCCGCGGCGTGCTCGCTTTCCCTCGACAAAAGCATCAAAATCAAAAGGCCGTGGCTTGCCGGATTTCTCACCCTCGATAATGGCTGCCTCGATTGCGGCAAGCTCTGCCTCGCGCTGCAGAAGCCTCAAACCGGCGTCGATCACCTCGTCTGCGGAGCCATAGGTTCCCTGATCAAGCTGAGTGCCGATAAACTCCTCCATGTGATCATCGATTCTGATAGATACGACCTTCGCCACGCGCAGGTACCTCACAGTTTGACTTGCATTTCGAAACTACCATATTCGCCATCGTCCGAACAATGCTCGAGGAGAGGCTGCCCGTGACGAATATTCAAGACATTTTCAAGAAATCCAATGTTGCGGTCGTCACCGGCGGCGCGTCCGGCATCGGCCTGGCGGCGGCGAGATATTTCGCCGGCCAAGGCATGAGCGTCGCCATCGCCGATCTCGGCGGCGATCGCCTGGCAACAGCCGCCGACGAACTCAAGGCCATTGCCGGCGAAGAAGATGTCATGGCGGTCGAGACCGACGTCGCCAGCCGGGATTCCCTGGAGGCGCTCGAACGCGCCGTGCTCCAGCGTTTCGGCCGCGTGCACGTGCTGATGAACAATGCCGGAATCGGCCCGGAGACCTCGATCTTCAGCGCGCAGCCGAACTGGGATCATATCTTCGCCGTCAATCTGATGGGCGTCGTCAACGGCACGCGCGTCTTCGGTCCGAAGATGCTGTCGCACGGCGAGCCCGGCCTGATCATCAACACCGGCTCCAAGCAGGGCATCACCACGCCGCCCGGCAACCCGGCCTACAACATCTCCAAGGCTGGCGTGAAAGTCTTTACCGAAGCGCTCGAGCACGAGCTGCGCAACACCGCGGCAGCGAAGATCTCCGCGCATCTGCTGATCCCCGGCTTCGTCTTTACCGGCCTCACCAAGGGCGACCGCGCGGAAAAACCCGCCGGCGCCTGGACGCCGGAGCAGACGGTCGATTTCATGGTCGAAAGCCTCGCACGCGGCGATTTCTATATTCTCTGCCCCGACAACGACGTGAGCCGCGCGGTTGACGAGCGACGCATGGCCTGGGCGATGGGCGACATTATCGAGAACCGGCCGCCGCTGTCGCGCTGGCACAAGGACCATGCCGACAAGTTCAAGGCCTTCCTGGACCAGAAGTAATGGAGGCCATCAGAAGGTTTGATTGGTAATTTTCCGGAAGCCGGATAAGAGATTGCCAGATCTTTCCGGCTTCCGAGCGTGCCATGGACTTTCTGCCCAGCCTGCCGACCCTTCTCGCCTTTGCCGCCGCGACGCTGCTGCTTGCGGCAACCCCGGGTCCCGACATGACGCTGTCGATCAGCCGCGCGCTCGCCCAGGGCAAGAAGGCCGCTCTCTTCGTCGTCGTCGGCACCAGCCTCGGCATTGTCGTCCACACCATGCTGGTCGCCTTCGGCATATCCGCGCTGATCACCGCCTCGCCGACTGCCTTCCTAATCCTGAAAACCGGTGGCGCCGCCTATCTGTTATGGCTCGCGGTGCAGGCGATCCGCTTCGGCTCGAAGCTCACCGTCGCCAAGGTCGAGACGCAGAAGGGCACGGCGCTTGCGAACATTTCGTCGGGCTTCTGGGTCAATCTTCTGAACCCGAAGGTCATCATCTTCTTCATGACCTTCCTGCCGCAATTCGTCAGCGCCGGCGATCCCGCCGTGACGCAGAAGCTGCTTTTCCTCGGATTTTGCTTCATCGTGCTCGGCATGCCAGTCAATGCCGGCGTGATCCTCGCCGCCGACTGGCTCGCCTCCTGGCTCCAGAACAACAAGAAGGTGCTGCGCGGGATCGACTATGCCTTCGCCGGCGTCTTCTCGATTTTCGCAGCCAAGATCCTGCTCACCCAGGCGAAATAGCGGCGGACAGGTAAACCGGCCACGGCCTGGCCGATCAGCACGCTGTTGGCTTAGCCAATCAGCACGCTGTCGGCATTAGCCGATCAACAAAGCGTCGTCATCGAGCGTCTGGCCGCGCATCTTGCGGAACATGGCGATCAGGTCCTCGACCTGTAGGTTCTTTCGGTTGTCGCCCGCAACGTCGAGAACGATCTCACCGCCATGCAGCATGATCGTGCGGTGGCCGTAGTCCAGGGCCTGGCGCATGGAATGGGTCACCATCATCGTCGTCAGCTTGCGCTCGGCCACGATCTTCTGCGTGAGGTTCATCACGAACTCGGCCATACCAGGATCGAGCGCTGCCGTGTGTTCGTCGAGCAGCAGTACCTCCGACCCGGCAAGTGTCGCCATGACAAGCGAAACGGCCTGTCGCTGCCCGCCGGAAAGCAGATCCATGCGGTCCTTCAGCCGGTTTTCCAGCCCGAGATTGAGCTCGGCGATCCGCTCCTTGAAGTAATCGCGCCTCTTGCCCCCAAGCGCCGGGACAAGCCCGCGCGTCTCACCGCGCCGGGCGGCCAGAGCAAGGTTCTCCTCGATCGACAAAGAGCCGCAGCTTCCCGTCAGCGGATCCTGGAAGACGCGCGCCACCAGGCCGGCGCGGGCCGCCGTCGACTTGCGCGTCACCTCATTCTTGCCGATCAGCACCTGTCCCTCGCTCGGCAGGACGTCGCCGGCGAGCACGCCGAGCAGTGTCGATTTGCCGGCGCCGTTCGAGCCGATGACGGTGACGAAGGTGCCCTGCTCGATGGTCAGGCTGACGCCGTTCAGCGCCTGCTTCTGCAGTGGCGTGCCGCGTCCGAAGACGACCTTGATGTCCTTGACGCTGATCATGATGCGGCACCTCTGCGAAGGCGGGGAAGAATGAGTGCCACGGTCACCAGCACGGCCGTCACGAAATTGAGGTCGGAGGCCTGCAGACCGATGACGTCGCTCGACAGCGCCAGCTGGATGGCGATGCGATAGAGGATCGAGCCGAGCACGCAGCCGATGAGCGCGATCAACAGCCCACGGCGCCCGAGCAGGGTCTCGCCGATGATGACGGCGGCAAGACCGACGACGATCGTGCCGACACCGGAGGTGACGTCGGCAAAACCGTTCGTCTGGGCAAACAAGGCACCGCCGAGCGCCACCAGCGCATTGGAGATCGCCATGCCGAGATAGATCTGCCGGCTGGTGTCGACGCCCTGGGCTCGCGCCATCCTGGCATTGGCGCCGGTCGCGCGCATGGCAAGCCCGGCGTCGCTTTCCAGGAAGCGCCAGACCAGGACGAGGGCGACGATGACGAGAACGCCGACGAAGAGCGGCCGCACATAGAAATCGCGCAGGCCATGGCCGAAGAACGGGCTGATCATCGTATCGGCATTGATGAGGGCGACGTTGGGTTTGCCCATCACTCTCAGATTGACCGAAAACAGTGCGATCATCGTCAGGATCGAGGCGAGCAGATTGAGGATCTTGAAACGCACGTTGAGCAGCGCCGTCACCATGCCCGCGCCGGCGCCCGCCGCCATGGCGATCAACGCCGCAAGCCAGGCATTGACGCCGGCGATGATCAGCACAGCCGTGACCGCTGCACCCAGCGGAAAGGAACCGTCGACGGTCAGGTCGGGAAAATCGAGGACGCGGAAGGCGAGATAGACGCCGAGAGCGACGAAGGAATAGACCAAGCCGAGCTCGACGGCCCCCCAGAATGCGATTTGGCTCAAGGCATTCAGCCCCTTTTTGTTTCCGTTCCGCCCGTCGCGAAACCGCAGCCTTGTAATACTTCAGCCGCCCCCGTGCAAACGGGAGCGGCTGAATGTGAATGGTCGATGGAGCTACGACCGATTAGTCGATGACTTTGTTGGCCCGCGAAAGCACGCTCTCGGGCAGGGTGACACCCATCTTGGCCGCAGCCGCCTTGTTGACGACGAGATCGCTGCCGGCGGCGGTCTTGACCGCGATATCGCCCGGATTTTCGCCTTTCAGCACGCGCACGACGATTTCGCCCGTCTGCTTGCCGACGTCGTAATAGTTGAAGCCGAGAGCGGCGATCGATCCGCGCGACACCGAATCCGTATCGGCGGTGAAGAGCGGCAGCTTGCTTTCTTCGGCAACCGCGACGGCGCCTTCGAGCGCGGAGATGATCGTATTGTCGGTCGGAATGTAGATCGCATCGGCGCGGCCGACGAGGGCGCGGGCAGCACCCTGAACCTCGGCCGATTTGGTGGCGGCCGATTCGACCACCTTCAGCCCGGCCTTTTCGGCTTCTGCCTTCAGTACGGCGAGCAGCGAAACCGAATTCGCCTCACCTGAGTTGTAGAGATAGCCGATGGTTTTCACGTCAGGCAGGATTTCCTTGATCAGCGCCAGATGCTCGCCGACCGGCGACATGTCGGAAAGGCCGGTGACATTGCCGCCCGGCTTGTCCATGTTCTTGACGAGCTGGGCGCCGAGCGGGTCCGATACGGCCGTGAAGACGACAGGAATGTCGCGCGTCGCCGAGACGACGGCCTGGGCGGACGGCGTGGAGATCGGCACGATCACATCAGGCTCGTCGCCGGCGAACTGGCGGGCGATCTGGGCTGCCGTCGCCGGATTGCCCTGCGCCGATTCGAACACGAATTTCAGGTTCTCGCCTTCCTTGTAGCCGGCAGCCGTCAGCACATCGAGAACCCCTTTGCGGGCCGCATCCAGCGCCGGATGCTCGACGATCGCCGTGACCGCGACGGTCACGTCATCGGCCTTGGCGGGAAGGGAAAGGACCAAACTGGCGGCAAGAGCGAGCAAAATCGGGCGCATGGGTATCCTCCTATATGATTTTGGCGGCACTTTTAGGAAAAGCGCCCCTGAAATCAATCGCGGAGAATTGTTGCGAGGATCAAACTTGCTGATCAGTCGTCGGCGCCGTGATTGGCGATCATCATCGCCTCGAAGGCCAGACGCTCGGTCTTGCGCATGCGTTCGGATTCCGATTTCAGCTGGCCGCAGGCGGCCAGAATATCGCGGCCGCGCGGCGTGCGGATCGGCGAAGCGTAACCCGCCGAATTGATGAAATCGGCGAATTTCTCGATCTGCTCCCAGTCCGAACACTGGTAGTTGGTGCCGGGCCAGGGATTGAACGGAATGAGGTTGATCTTTGCCGGCACGCCTTTCAGAAGCTTGATCAGTCCCTTGGCGTCTTCCAGGCTGTCATTGACGTCCTTCAGCATCACATATTCGAAGGTGATGCGCCGCGCATTGGAAAGGCCGGGATAGGCCTTGCAGGCGTCGATCAGTTCCTTCAGCGGATACTTCTTGTTGATCGGCACCAGAATATCGCGCAGGTCGTCGCGCACCGCATGCAGCGAGATCGCCAGCATGACGCCGATCTCCTCGCCGGTGCGGAAGATCTCAGGCACGACACCGGAGGTGGAAAGCGTCACGCGACGTTTGGACAGCGACAGGCCGTCACCATCCGTAGCGATCAGCAGGGCTTGTTTGACGGCATCGAAATTATAGAGCGGCTCGCCCATGCCCATCATCACGATATTGCTGACCTTGCGGCCTTCGGCGGGCATGATCGTGCCTTGCGGCGCTTCGCGATCCGGGAAGTCGCCGAGCCGGTCGCGGGCGAGCAGCAGCTGCGACAGGATTTCCTCCGCCGTCAGGTTGCGCACCAGCCGCTGCGTGCCGGTGTGACAGAAGGAACAGGTCAGCGTGCAGCCGACCTGGCTGGAAATGCACAGCGTGCCGCGACCCTCTTCCGGAATGTAGACGGCTTCGATCTCGACCGGGCGGCCTGCGCCCCGCGCGGGAAAGCGCAGCAGCCATTTGCGGGTGCCGTCATTGGAGACCTGCTCCTCGACGATTTCGGGACGCGCGATGGTGAAATGCTGCTTCAGCATTTCACGCATGTCCTTGGCGACATTCGTCATATGGTCGAAATCGGAGACGCCGCGCACATAGATCCAGTTCCAGAGCTGCGCGACGCGCATCTTGATCTGCTTCTCGGCCACGCCTTTTTCCCTGAGCGCCGCCGCCATTTCCTCGCGCGACAGCCCGATCAGGGAAGGCTTTTCGGCGCCGGAAGAGGCGTTCGGCGCCCGTGGCTTGGTGACATCAATCGCATCCATGACGGACATGGTCTTTAGATCCCGAATTCGAACACGTAACCGCCCCCGCAAGCCCCGCAGACTTCAGGAGCAAGCCGGAAGAGGTGAGGCGCATGACGGCACATTGGCAGAAATTGAATGGCGGAACGGCGACTGATATCGCGATCTGTCCGCTGTTGGCCCCGGCCTTTAGCATCATTTTACCGGCGCGTCACTATAGAGCCTTTCCTGGTTAGATTGAAGCATTCTGCCGGAGCTGGTTTTCGTCAGGGCAGAGGCGATTGGCGACGGGCATACCCCCAGGTACGTCCGAGCCGATCGCCTCTGATCCTGCCTAGAGATGCCCGGCCCACCGGCCGCACCGCTTCGCCGCGGCGAAGCGATCAGTGCGTCCGGCGCTTTTGAGTCTTGCAGATTTACCTGGCAAATCTGCGGGAGGGTTGGCTGAAACGGGCCGGCTGATCGACTGGCCGGCTTGGCCGTAGAGCTGGGCTACGACGCGCGCCGGCCGGTCGACCATCCGACTCCGTTTGAGCCAACAGAATGCTTCAATCTAACCAGGAAAGGCTCTAGAGATGGAAAACAGCAAGGGCCGGCGCAAGGCCGGCCCTTGAAATTCCGTTGGCTAAAAAAGCGCCTACTTGCAGCTTTCGATCTGTTTCAGCGCCGCCGAGATGCCCGAGAGCGAATAGCTGTAGGACGTGCCCGTGCCCTTGCGCGAGACCGCATTGACCGTCATCGAATGACCGGTCTTCATCGCCGCGACGAGGGCCGGCTCCTGAGCCGCGTTCTCGACCCAGCCGGCCTTGTCCTTGGTGAACATCACGAAGGTCTTGTTGTCGATGACGACGTTGATCTTCGAATTTTCCTTCACCGTGTAGCCCATCATCGCCTGCGGCTCGTAGGAGATGTTCTGGCCGGGGCGCTGCGAGACGATGAAGAAATTGTCGCCGTGGTCGACGCTTGCCGGCTGCTTTGCCGTCGGCACGGACAGCACGTAGCAGACGGTGCTGGCGCCCGACTTGTAGGAATAGGCGCCCCATGCCTGGAACTGCTGAATGCGGGTCGGCGCGGCTTGCTGCGCTGTCGCAACTCCGGCCATACCAAGGGTGAGTGCGAGGGCGGATACGATACTTTTTACAAACATGGATTCCTGCCGGTTCTTGCGATTCAAGGCCCGAAGCGATCATAGCGGGCGGCGCATAATCACGATCTGCTTTATTTTGACTTAATTCAGGTTACCAAATGGTCAACAATAGCTGCAATTTGTATGTGCCTGTGTCATTTCAGCTCGACCACGACTTTTGCCCCTTGCTGAAATCGGCTGCGATGCCGGTGCGCCGATGGCACCGGCCGGCCGTTCGGGTGAATCTAAGACACAAAGATTCAGGCAAGAGTTTGACCTTTCAAAAATCCGTTGTACCTCATTAAGACTTTGGAAATCCGGGACGAAATTTTCGCCGCAGGGGGCTCGTAAGACGACATGGATGCCGAGGAAAGACGGCGTTTCGCTGCCCTCGCAAAGGCTGTCGCAGACGATCGCGACCAGCAGGCCTTCTCCATCCTGTTCGACTATTTCGCCCCGCGTCTGAAGACCTGGCTGATGCGCCGGAAAATGACCTCAGGCGAGGCGAGGAGCTGGTTCAGGAGATCATGATCGTGCTCTGGCACAAGGCCTATCTCTACGATGCCACGCGATCTTCACTCTCGACCTGGCTCTTTCGCATTGCCCGCAATCGCCGCATCGACCTGCAGCGCCGCGCCGACGCCCGCATCTTCGACGAGACGGACCCGGCCCTGCAGCCGCCGGCCGACATCGGCGCCGAGGAAATCATCGTCAATGACGATCGCGACGCCAAAATCCGTGCCGCGGTCGGCCAACTGCCGCAGGAACAGCGCGACATGCTGCGTGCCGCCTTTTTTCTCGGCCAGTCGCACGCTGAGATCGCTGAAGCGACCGGGCTGCCGCTCGGCACGGTGAAATCACGGATCCGGCTTGCCTTCGGCAAACTCCGCAAGGTGCTGGATCAGGAGCTCGGCTGAACCGGCGCCGGCCTTCAAATCGTTTTCATCGTATCCGCTGGCGGGTCGGCAAGGACGCGGTCCGCCGCGTCGTAATGGCCTGGCCGGATATGGCTGCGTACCATGGCGAAGGCGGCCGAAAGCACGGCGACATCGTCAGAAAAGCCGACGACGGCGAAAATATCCGGGATCATGTCGACCGGCATGACGAAATAGGCGAGTGCTGCGAGCAGCACACCGCGCACCTTGGTCGGTGTTTGTGGATCGAGCGCGCAGTAAAAGCCGGCGACGACGTCGCGTGAGAACGGGATCTGCCGCACGGCGCGGCGGAAAGTCGGCCAGAACTTCTGCCGCACCGTCTTCTCCCGCCGGCTCTGGGTATCCTCGTCGCCCGGCAGCAGGATTTCCCCGAATTTGACCTCGTCCATCCCTGACATCCTTTCGTCCCTGCGCACATATGGTGATGGCGCCCAGGCTTTCAATCGGCCCCTTTCAATCGGCCCCGTTCAATCGAAGGCCTTCAGCCGAGACGTCGTGCCGCCGCCTTCTCCATCGCCTTGGCGAGCTTGAAATCCAGCTCCGTCAGTCCGCCGGCATCATGCGTGTTCAGCGTCACGTCTACTCGGGAATAGACGTTGAACCATTCGGGATGATGGTTGAGCTTTTCGGCCGTGATCGCTGCTTCCGTCATGAAGCCGAAAGCCTCGATGAAATTCGAAAACTTGAATGTCTTCGAGATCGAGGAAGCCGCGTCATTGAGCGCCCAGCCGGAAAGCCCCGCCAGTTGCGCCTCGACTGCCGCCCGTTCCAGTTTTTCCGATTTCATGCCATGTTCCTCTTGTTCTTCCGACAGGTCTACCGATGACGCCTATCAGTATCCTCTTCGTTTGCATGGGCAATATATGCCGTTCTCCGCTTGCCGAGGGAATTTTTCGTCATCTCGTCAGCGAGGCTGGTCTCACCGGCCGTTTCACCCTCGATTCCGCCGGCACCGGCGGCTGGCATGAGGGCGAGCCGCCCGACCGGCGTTCGATCGCCACCGCGCAACGTCATGGCATCGACATATCAGGGCAGCGCGCCCGCCGCATCCGGCCAACTGATTTCAGCAATTTCGAGCTGATCCTTGCCATGGACCGCGACAACCTGGCGACGCTTGGCAAGATCGCGCCGCCCAAGGTGAATATCCGGCTCTTCGGCGATGCCGCTCTAGGAACGGGAGAGGATATTCCCGATCCCTATTATGGCGGCCCCGATGGTTTTGAGCTGGTCTATACCAGGCTCTTGACCGGCTGCAGCAAGCTGCTCGAAACGCTGGGCGTCGAGCGGGCCTCGTGCAGCGGAAACACTTCCTCGGTGAGGTAAGGCCCGCCGCCCACCGATTCGCGCGATGAAAGCAGCACGAAGCGCGGCGCCGTGAAAGTTGCGGTGTGGAAGTTGCCGCGCCCGGCCAGATATTGCACGACATCGTCGAGCCGCGACGATTTGAGCCGTGCCAGCGTCACATGCGGCATGAATTTGCGGGGATCCGGCGGCAGGCCGATGCGCTGGCAGATGCGCTCGATCTCACCCTGCAGGGCGTACATCTCAGGCGATTGCGAGACGCCGGCCCAGACCGAATGCGGTTTCTTCGAGCCGAAGGAACCGATGCCTTCGAGGCGGAACTGGAATTCCGGCCGGTCGATCCGGTCGAGGCGTTCGACGATTTCATCGGCGGTGCGACCGTCGACATCACCGATGAAGCGCAGGGTGATGTGGTAATTCTCCACATCGATCCATCGTGCTCCGGGGAGGCCGCCGCGCAGCAATGAAAGGCTCATCGCCGCATTGCGCGGAATTTCGAGGGCGGTAAACAGTCTCGGCATAACGAGCACTCCCCGAATCTTTTGCAGGTGCTTACACGGAATCACGCAATCAATGAGCGCGCAAGCCCCTATTTCTTCACAGTAGAAATCGTCCCGACGAAATTTGTGACATCGGCTTCCATCTTCTGAACCATGACATCCACGCCCTTCGCATTCGGATGCATGCCGTCGCTGAGTTTGAGCCCTGCATCGAGCACCACGCCGTCAAGGAAGAAGGCATAAAGCCGAACTCCGTGTTTCTCCGAAAGTTTCCGATAAATCGGATTGAAGCGTTCGGCATAATCCGCGCCCATATTGGGTGGCGCCATCATCCCGACGAGGAGCACGGCAATGCCGCGTTCCTTCAGCCGCGTTATCATCTGGTCGAGATTCTTTTCGCTCTCTTCGGGCGGAATGCCGCGCAGCGCATCGTTGGCGCCGAGCTCCAGGATGACGCCATCGGTGCCGTCAGGCACTGACCAGTCGATGCGGGCCAGCCCCCCTGTCGTCGTATCGCCCGAAACGCCGGCATTGGCGATGGCGACGTCGAGCCCCTTCGCCTTCAAGGCCGCCTGCAGCTTTTCGGGAAAGCCGTCGCCGGGCGGCAGCTGATAGCCTGCCATCAGGCTGTCCCCGAATCCGACGAGATTGATTGTCCGCGCATTTGCGCCGGCGGCAAAGATCAGTGAGAGGGCAATGACGGTGAATTGAAGGACGGCAACTTTAAATCTCATCCTGCTTTCCCTAGATTGGCGGGGTGCCGTTATGCGGCAATTTGATTACGGGCTTATATAGGGCGATTTCCGTTGGCAAAAACCATCATCGAGTTGAAGAGCGCCGATCTGACCCTTGGCAGCGCCGCGGCCTCCGTCCATGTGCTGAAGGGTATCGATCTCGATATATCAGCGGGCGAATCCGTCGGCATCGTCGGCCCCTCCGGTTCCGGCAAGTCCACCCTGCTGATGGTGCTTGCCGGATTGGAGAAGCTCGACAGCGGCGAAATCAACATCAACGACACGCCGCTCCACGCGCTGAGCGAGGATGAGGTCGCCGATTTCCGCGGCCGTAACATCGGCATCGTCTTCCAATCCTTCCACCTGATCGCCAACATGACGGCGCTGGAAAACGTCGCCGTGCCGCTGGAGCTCGCCAATGTCCGCAACGCCTTCGAGATCGCCCACCGCGAGCTGAATTCGGTCGGTCTCGGCGAACGGTTGAACCACTATCCCGGCCAGCTTTCCGGCGGCGAACAGCAGCGCGTGGCGATCGCCAGAGCGCTCGCCCCCTCGCCCGCATTGCTGATCGCCGACGAGCCCACGGGCAATCTCGATACCGAGACTGGCCGCCAGATCGCCGACCTATTGTTTTCCAAACAGGCCGAACGCGGCATGACCCTGCTTCTCGTCACCCACGACGTCTCGCTTGCGAACCGCTGCTCGCGCCAGATCCGCGTCCGCTCCGGCCGGATCGAAGACGACAGCGCTGCCCGCCGCAGCGAGGCGGCATTCGCATGAGAATGATCACGCCGCGCACCGCGCTTGCTTTTCGCCTGGCACTGCGTGAGCTGCGCGGCGGCATTCGCGGCTTCTACATCTTTCTCGCCTGTATCGCGCTCGGCACAGGCGCGATTGCCGCCGTCAACTCGGTTTCGCAGTCGATCACCGACACGATCGCCTCGCAGGGGCAGGAGCTCTTGGCCGGCGACGTCCGCTTCGAGCTCAACAACCGCGAGGCCACACCGCAGGAGATGGCTTTCCTCGAAAGTCTCGGCACCGTCTCGGTGTCGACCGGTCTGCGCTCGATGGCCCGCAAGCCTGATGGTTCCGATCAGGCGCTGGTCGAGGTCAAGGCGGTCGACGACGCCTACCCGCTCTACGGCAGCTTCGCAGCCGAGCCGGATTATCCGCTTGCAGCCCTGCTTTCGGCCCAAAGCGGCACCTATGGCGCGGTCGCAGCTCCGCTGCTGCTCGACCGGCTTGGCCTTGCGGTCGGCGACGAATTGCTGCTCGGCAATGTCAAACTCAGCATCACCGGCACCGTCAAGACCGAGCCGGACGCCCTCTCCGAAGGTTTCGGCTTTGCGCCGCGCCTGCTCGTCAGCCGCCGGGCGCTCGAAGCCTCGGGCCTGATCCAGACCGGAAGCCTGGTCGAACATGCCTACAAGATCCGGCTGGAGGACAAGCGCGCGATATCGGGCATCCAGGCGCGCGCCTCCAGGGAATTCCCTTCCGCCGGCTGGGCGATCCGCACCAGCGATCGGGCCGCACCCTCGCTTACCGAAAACATCACCCGCTTCTCGCAGTTTCTGACGCTGGTCGGCCTCACCGCGCTGATCGTCGGCGGCGTCGGCGTCGCCAATGCGGTGCGTGCCTTCCTCGATTCCAAGCGCACCACCATCGCCAGCTTCAAATGCCTGGGTGCGCCGGCCGCCGTCGTCGTGCTGATCTATCTCTTCCAGATCACCATCATTGCGCTTGGCGGCATCATGATCGGCCTCGTCATCGGCGCCCTGTCGCCGATCTTCGCCGCGCAGTTCCTAGCACAGTTCCTGCCGGTGTCCACAACCCCGACCCTCTATCCCGGCGCCCTGCTGCTTGCGGCGCTCTTCGGCATCCTGACGACACTCGCCTTCGCCATTCTGCCGCTTGGCCATGCCCGCGAAGTGCCGGCGACGGCGCTCTTTCGCGAGCAGGGCTTCGAGGCCCGCCACCTGCCCTCCTGGCCCTATATCCTGCTTGCGACGCTGTTCATGGCGGCCCTGGCCGGTCTTGCCATCCTCACCGCCTATGACCGCTACATCGCCGTCGTCTTCGTTGGCGCCATCATCTTCGCCTTCGCCGTCCTGCGGCTCGTCGCCGCGCTGATCGCCTGGCTCGCCCGCCGCAGCCCGCGCGTTCACTCGCCGGCGCTCAGGCTCGCGATCGGCAATATCCACCGACCCGGCGCCCTGACACCCTCGGTGGTGCTGTCGCTCGGCCTCGGCCTGGCGTTGCTGGTGACGCTGACCTTGATCGACGGAAACCTGCGCCAGCAGCTGACCGGCCGCATGAACGAGGGCGCGCCGAACTTCTTCTTCGTCGATATCCAGAGCGCCGAGGTCGACGCATTCCGCAACCTCGTCCAGGCGCAGGCGCCGAAGGGCAAGCTCATGGAGGTGCCGATGCTGCGTGGCCGCATCGTCGCCTTCAACGGCGAGGACGTCACCAAGCTGAACGTGCCGGCCGCCGGCCGCTGGGTGCTGAACGGCGATCGCGGCATCACCTACTCCGACGCCGTGCCGGAAAACGCTGCGCTGACCGAAGGCAGCTGGTGGGACAAGGATTACAGCGGCGAGCCGCTGGTCTCCTTCTCCTCGGAAGAGGCCCATGAACTCGGCCTGAAGATCGGCGACACCGTTACCGTCAACGTGCTCGGCCGCAATATCACCGCCAAGATCGCCAATTTGCGCCGCGTCCAGTGGGAATCGCTGTCGATCAATTTCGTCATGGTCTTCTCGCCGAACACCTTCCGCGGCGCCCCGCACGCCTGGCTCGCGACACTGACCGATCCCGCCTCGACGCCGGCCGAAGATGCGGCGATCCTGAAATCCGTCACCAACACCTATCCGACGGTCACCAGCGTTCGCGTCAAGGACGCGATCGATATCGTCAACCAGCTCGTTGCCCAGCTGGCGACCGCGATCCGCGCCGCAGCCTCGGTGGCCCTCATCGCCTCGATCCTCGTCCTCGCCGGAGCGCTTGCCGCCGGCAACCGGGCGCGCACCCACGATGCAGTGGTGCTGAAGACGCTCGGCGCCACCCGGGCCATGCTGATCCGCGCCTTCAGTTACGAATACCTGATCCTGGGGCTTGCGACCGCGATCTTCGCGCTAATCGCCGGCGCCGCCGCCGCCTGGTTCATCGTCGCCCGCATCATGCGGCTGCCCTCGGCCTTTCTGCCCGATGTGGCGGGGCTGACGCTGGTGACGGCGCTCGTCCTGACCGTCGGCATCGGCCTCATCGGCACCTGGCGCATCCTCGGACAGAAGGCGGCGCCCGTCCTGCGCGAGCTTTGACCGGCGAACGACGGCCAAACCCTTCACCTTACGGCGATTTAACCGGCCAGGCCTTCGCAAGCCTCTTGTTTGCGAGGGGCGAAGGCCTCATATTGTCTGCAGGCATGCTGGAGCTCCGCAGCGGCGCCCGGGTCGAAAACCCCGACACCGTAACTCCATCGGAGCTTGTAAGAGGAAACTATGGCTGATCTTCGTAACTATCAAAGCCGCGCTCAAACCGGCGAGATGATTGATCAGGGCCTGCGCACCTATATGCTCAAGGTCTACAACCTGATGGCGCTGGGTCTGGCGATCACCGGTGTGGCCGCATATCTGTCGTTCCAATTCGCTTTCGCCAATGGCGAGATTACCGCTTTCGGTCAGGCGATCTATCTGAGCCCGCTGAAATGGGTGGTCATTCTGGCGCCGCTGGCTCTGGTGTTCTTCCTGAGCTTCCGGATCCATAGCATGACGGTGAGCGCCGCCCAGACGACCTTCGCGATCTATGCCGCGCTGGTCGGCCTGTCACTCTCGTCGATCTTCCTGATCTATACCGGCCAGAGTGTCGTTCAGACGTTCTTCGTCACCGCCGCCTCCTTCGGCGCGCTGTCGCTTTACGGCTACACGACGAAACGTGACCTGTCGGCAATCGGCTCGTTCCTGATCATGGGTCTCTTCGGCCTGATCATCGCCTCGCTCGTCAACGTCTTCCTGGCCTCCTCCGCGATGCAGTTCGCCATCTCGGTGATCGGCGTGCTGATCTTTGCAGGCCTGACCGCCTACGACACGCAGCGGATCAAGGAACTCTACTACGAAGCCGATGACGTTGCCGTTGCCGGCCGCAAGGCGATCATGGGCGCGCTGACGCTCTATCTCGACTTCATCAACCTCTTCATGTTCCTGCTGCAGTTCATGGGCAACCGTAAATAAGCAGGTCCATCAAGATCGAAAAGGCGGCTTCGGCCGCCTTTTTTGTTGCGCCGTTTTCGGAGGAATGGTTTTAGAGGAGCTCTGCCCCGCCGCTGGACCACTGCCCGATGTCCTTCCTTCTGCGCGACGCCTCTGAGGCCGATATCCCTGCCATTACCGGGATCTACCGTGAATCCGTTTTGAACGGCACGTCGAGCTACGAGATCACACCGCCCTCCGAGGCCGAGATGGCGCAGCGCTTTGCGGCGATCGTCGGCCAGCAATATCCCTATATCGCCGCGGCCGATGACGACGGAAACTTCCTCGGCTACGCCTATGCCTCGGCCTTCCGCACCCGCCCGGCCTATCGCTGGATGGTGGAGGATTCGATCTACCTGGCGCCCGAAGCGCGCGGCCGCGGCATCGGCAAGGCACTGATGAACGAGTTGATCGACCGCTGCATCGTCCTCGGCTTTCGTCAGATGGTGGCCGTCATCGGCGGCGCAAGCCCCGCCTCGATCGCGCTTCATCTCAAGGCGGGCTTCGTGGAGGTCGGCCTGATGCAGGGCACGGGCTACAAGCACGGCCGCTGGCTCGACACGATGCTCATGCAGCGCAGCCTCGGCGAGGGCATGACGACCGATCCGGATCCATCCGCCTATCCCGGCACGCTGTTCGCCGGCTGACCAGGCTTACTTATCGACCAGCTTCAAAGCCTTGTCGAACACCTTGAGGACGTGGTTCAGCTCGTGGCCGCGCTTCAGGATCATGCCATTGACGTTGATGACGGAGTAGGCGCCTTGCTTGGCGGCGAGCTTCGGGTTCTTTTCGATTCGGAAGAACGGCATTTCGCCGGAGCGCTTGAAGACGGAAAACACCGCCCTGTCTTTCAGGTGATCGATGGCGTAATCGCGCCATTCCCCCTCGCCGACCATGCGACCGTAGATCCACAGGATCGCGTCGAGTTCGCGCCTGTGGAAAGTCACCGGAAGCGGGTCTTTGCTTTGTTTGTATTCCCTGAGATCGACGACGACTGAAGAACTATTGTCGACGGAGCGGCTTTCGCCGTGTCGCAAATCCGGCTGATCTGTCATCAGTCTCCCGAGGCCTCCGCTTGTGACAGGAGAATGACAGTTTGCCCGAGCCGCCACAAATTGCAAGAGTGCGGCCCGTCACATTCGGCCGCAGTGGAAGAGTCGACGCTTTCTCGGCAGCGCCGCATTTCAGTCAAAACAGCGCCTCATTTGCAGGAGAATTATGCATCCCGGTTTGGCGCCAGCGCGCCAAAGGGCCCGGCGGAGCGTATCGACCTTAACCCCAGCCCCGAATACGCTCGGCCGGGCCGCCCGGACCTTCATCCGTATCAGGATGAAATCTCAGATATTTTTGCCCGCCATCACCACCGTCGCGCCAAGGATCGCGGCCGGATCGCCGTCCGCGGTCGCCGACTGCAGCAGGATAGCGCAACCCTCGAGTTGCGGCCGCTGCAGGACGCTTGCCGGCAGCGTCAGATTGGTCGCCTTGCCATCCCACATGCCGACGGTTTCGACATTGGTGACGCTGTGCAGATAGGAGAGCTTCTTGCCGCTGTTTTCACCCTTTTCGACTTCGATCGTCTTTTCCTTGTCGAAATAGACCATGACGACATTGGCTTTACCCTGCCCTGCGCCGATCTTGATCTCCAGCTCGTCGCCGCGCATCGATGCGCTGATGGGAACGGTCAATCCGTTGCCTTCGCTGCTGTAGCTGTCGATCCGGCTGTTGATGCCCGTGAGATCGGAACCGGCGAGATGGCCGCGCCCGTTGACGATGACTTGCGGCGTGTAGACGTTGCTGCGGCCCATCGTCCTGGCATAGCCGTATTGCCGCTCGGTGTTTTCCTTCGAGCTCAGCGTATCGGCCCAGCCGAGATAGTTCCAGTAATCGACGTGATAGGCGAGCGCGATGACATCGCCCTGGTTCACCAGCTTGCGGAAAGCCGCGTCAGCGGGGGGACAGGAGGAGCAGCCCTGCGCCGTGAAGAGCTCGACGACGCCTTTCGGCGTGCCGTCTTCGGCATGCAGCGGGCCTGCGAGAACAACACCGGCCAATAGCGGGATCAAGAAACGGGGGGACATTCATGCACCTCTTTTTCAGCGCCGACGGCGTATTGGAACCGGAGGCGCTGAGATATGAACGTACGAATAATCCTTCCGGGTCCAAACGAAAAGTCACGAACGGGTGAGACGCGGCACGACCGGAAGCCGCGGAAAACAAATCATCGTGAGTTCGCTCGATGACTGTCGCTGCATAAGAAAGCCGCCGGAAATTGCTTTCCGGCGGCCATGATCATGTCAGGCTCTTAACGATCAGGCAGCGAGATCGCGCAGGACCGTCTGCAGGATGCCGCCATTGTTGAGGTAGATCACCTCGTCGAGCGTATCGACGCGCGACAGCAGCGGAACGTCCTTCACGGTGCCGTCGCTATAGGTGATCTTGGCGATCTTCCGCTCGCGCGGCTTGATCTTGTCCAGTCCCTCGATGGTGACGAGTTCATCGCCCTTGAGGCCGAGGCTCTGCCAGGTCGTGCCCTCTTCGAAGACGAAGGGAATAACGCCCATGCCGACCAGGTTCGAGCGATGGATGCGCTCGAAGGACTGAGCGATCACCGCCTTGACGCCGAGCAGGTTGGTGCCCTTGGCCGCCCAGTCGCGCGAGGAGCCGTTGCCGTATTCGACACCGGCGAAGATGACGAGCGGCACGCCCTCGGCCTTGTACTGCATGGCCGCGTCGTAGATCGAGGTCTCTTCCTTCGACGGGTAGTGAATGGTGTAGCCACCTTCCTTGCCGTTCGGGCCGAGCATGTGGTTGCGGATGCGGATATTGGCAAACGTGCCGCGCATCATCACTTCATGGTTGCCGCGGCGCGTGCCGTACTGGTTGAAGTCGGCAACGGCAACGTCATGGCCGATGAGGTAGGCGCCGGCCGGCGATGCCGCCTTGATCGAACCGGCCGGAGAGATGTGGTCGGTGGTGATCTTGTCGCCGAACAGGCCGAGGACGCGGGCGCCCTTGATGTCGGCGACGCCGGTGCCCTTCTTGCCCATGCCAACGAAGTAAGGCGGATTCTGGACATAGGTCGAATCGTCGTCCCAGGCATAGGTCTGGCCCGGCGGAACCTGAACGGCCTGCCAGTTGACGTCGCCCTTGAAGACGTCGGCATACTTGCTTTCGTAGAGCTCGCGGGTCACGTATTTCAGGATGAATTCCTGGACTTCCTTCGAGGTCGGCCAGATGTCCTTGAGGTAGACGGGGTTGCCGTTCTGGTCCTCGCCGATCGGCTCCTTGGTCAGGTCCTTCTGCACCGTGCCGGCAAGCGCATAAGCAACGACGAGCGGCGGCGAAGCGAGGTAGTTCGCCTGGACGTCAGGCGAAATACGGCCTTCGAAGTTGCGGTTGCCGGAAAGGACGCCGGATACGATCAGGCCCTTGTCGTTGATCGTCTTCGAGATCGGCGCCGGCAGCGGGCCGGAATTGCCGATGCAGGTGGTGCAGCCGAAGCCGACGAGGTTGAAGCCGAGCTTGTCGAGGTCGGCCTGCAGGCCTGACTTGGCGAGATATTCGCCGACGACCTGCGATCCCGGGGCGAGCGAGGTCTTCACCCACGGCTTGGTCTTCAGGCCCTTGGCAACGGCGTTGCGGGCAAGAAGGCCGGCAGCGATCAGCACCGACGGGTTGGAGGTGTTGGTGCAGGAGGTGATGGCGGCAATCGCCACGTCGCCATGGCCGAGATCGAAATCCGTGCCTTCGACCGCATAGCGGTTGGCAAGCTGGCCGGGCTTCTTGTAGTCGGCATCCATCGAGCCGGCGAAACCGGAAGCGATGTTTTCGAGCGCGATGCGGCCTTCCGGACGCTTCGGGCCGGCCATCGACGGAACGACGTCGCCGAGGTCGAGTTCCAGCGTGTCGGTGAAGACGAGATCGGAACCGTCGCCTTCGCGCCACATGCCCTGAGCCTTCGAATAGGCTTCGACCAGCGCGATCCGGTCATGCGTGCGGCCGGACATGGTGAGGTAGTTGATGGTTTCGCCGTCAACAGGGAAGAAGCCGCAGGTGGCGCCATATTCCGGACCCATGTTGCCGATCGTCGCACGGTCGGCGAGCGGCATGTTGTCCATGCCGGGGCCGAAGAATTCGACGAACTTGGAAACGACGCCCTTCTTGCGCAGCATCTGCACGACGGTCAGAACGAGGTCGGTCGCGGTGACGCCTTCCTTGAGCTTGCCGGTCAGCTTGAAGCCGATGACTTCGGGAAGAAGCATCGAAACCGGCTGGCCGAGCATGGCTGCTTCCGCTTCGATACCGCCCACGCCCCAGCCGAGAACGCCGAGACCGTTGATCATCGTCGTGTGGCTGTCGGTGCCGACGCAAGTATCCGGATAGGCGATCGTCTCGCCGTCCTCTTCCTTCGTCCAGACGGTCTGGCCGAGATATTCGAGGTTGACCTGGTGACAGATGCCGGTGCCGGGAGGCACGACGCGGAAGTTCTTGAAGGCCTGCTGGCCCCACTTCAGGAAGCGGTAGCGCTCGCCGTTGCGCTGATATTCCAGTTCGACGTTCTTGGCGAAAGCCTGCGGCGTGCCGAATTCATCGACGATGACGGAGTGGTCGATGACGAGATCGACGGGAACGAGCGGGTTGATCTTCTCGGGATCGCCGCCGAGCGACACCATCGCGTCGCGCATCGCGGCAAGGTCGACGACGGCGGGAACGCCGGTGAAGTCCTGCATCAGCACGCGCGCCGGGCGATAGGCGATTTCGTTTTCGACCGCACCCTTGTTGTTCAGCCACGCGGCAACGGCCAGGATGTGCTCCTTGGTAACCGACTGGCCGTCTTCGAAGCGCAGCAGGTTTTCGAGCAGCACCTTCATCGAATAGGGAAGCTTCGAGACGCCGGGCAGACCGTTTGCCTCAGCCTTGGGCAGGCTGTAATAGACATAGTCCTTCCCGTTCACCGAAAGCGTGGAACGACAATTGAAACTGTCAAGAGATTTAGACACGAGAGACCCCGTTTCTGATAGCCAACACAGTCGTGCGAACGCCTATGCACTTAATGCACATCAGGATGCGGGTACGGCCATTTCCGCTGTCCGCACGTGGAACAGATGCTCCAAGTTCGGCGCAAGGATGAAATTCACGCCGACCGCTGGCGTGGTTGCAGGTCTTATAGATAATTTCCTAAAAACTTGCCATACCCGAGAACGATCAAAATCTGACATTTTTTGACCCCGCCTGAAGCCGCCACGAAGAAAGAGCCGACGCATGCATCTCACCGCTGAAAATCTGGCTGCAAGGCGCGGTGAAGATCTCATTTTCGTTAACGTTTCCTTTCACTTGGCAGCAGGAGAAGCGCTTGTCCTGACCGGCAAAAATGGATCCGGAAAGTCCACTTTGCTGCGTGTTGCCGCCGGTCTTCTTAGGCCGGAAAAGGGCACGGTGATCTTCCACGACGAAGAGAGCCCGGAGGGCCGTCATCCCGGCGAGGTCAGCCACTACCTCGGCCATCGAAATGCGATGAAGAATGAACTTACGGTTGTGGAGAATCTGGATTTTTGGCGGAGCTTTCTCGGCAATGCCGACCTCTCCACGGAAGACGCCGCCGAGGCCGTCGGCCTTGCCGGAATCACTCATCTTCCTTTCGCCTATCTCTCCGCCGGCCAGCAGCGCCGATTCGCCTTCGCCAAGCTGCTGGTCGCCCACCGCCCCGTCTGGATCCTCGACGAACCGACCGCGGCATTGGACGCAAGCGCCGACCAGCTATTCGCAGGATTGATCGAAGCGCATCTGAGAAAGGGCGGCATCGTACTGGCGGCAACGCATCAGCCGCTGGGGCTGAAGAATGCGCAGGAATTGAAGATGACGGGCTTTGCCGGAGTGGATCAGGGGGTGTGGGGATGACCGCCCTTTTCCTCCGCGACCTCAAGCTCTCGATCCGCGCCGGCGGCGGCGCGCTGATCGGGGTGCTGTTCTTCCTGACCGTCGTCGCCGTCATCCCCTTCGGCGTCGGCCCGGATCTCAAGCTTCTCTCCCGCATCGGCCCCGCCATCGTCTGGATCGGCGCCCTGCTCGCCGCCCTTCTCGGCCTCGACCGCCTGTTCCAGGCCGAGCGGGACGATGGATCGCTCGACCTGATGCTGATGCAGGACACGCCGCTCGTTCTGACCGTGCTCGTCAAATGCTTCGCCCACTGGACGGCCACCAGCCTGCCGTTGGTCATCGCCTCGCCGCTGCTCGGCCTCTTCATGAACATGGACGAAACGGCGATCGGCGCGACCATGCTGACGCTGCTCGCCGGATCGCCGGCGATCACCTTCATCGGTGCTGTCGGCGCCGCCGTCGCCGTCGCCCTGCCCCGCGGCGGCCTGCTGGTCTCGATCCTCGTGCTGCCGTTGACCATCCCGGTGCTGATCTTCGGCGTCAGCGCCACCTATGCCGCGGTTGAGGAGCCCGCGCCGTTCCTTCCGCCCTTCCTCATCCTGATCGCGCTGACGCTCTTCTTCGCCGTCATCGGCCCGGCCGCCGCCGCGCTCGCGCTGCGAAACACGGCGGATTGATTGGCCTTTCGATTGCGGGAAAAGCCGGATCAAGATAAGGAAGCGGTCATGAGCGAAACGAGCCTTGCCATCAGCAAATTCAGCGACCTCGCCAACCCGACGCGGTTTCTGGCTCTGGCGGCGCGCGTCATTCCCTGGATGGCCGGTATCACCGCCCTCTGTTTTGCCGTGGGCCTTTATCTGAGCTTCGCCACCGAGGGGGACTACCAGCAGGGTGACACCGTACGCATCATGTATGTCCACGTCCCCTCGGCCTGGCTTTCGATGATGTGCTATACAGTGATGAGCATCTCCGCGATCGGCACGCTCGTCTGGCGCCATCCGCTCGCTGATGTCTCCGCCAAGGCCGCAGCGCCGCTCGGCGCCGCCTTCACCCTGCTCGCCCTCGTCACCGGCTCGCTCTGGGGCAAGCCGATGTGGGGCACCTGGTGGGTCTGGGATGCCAGGTTGACCTCCGTTTTCATCCTCTTCCTGATGTATCTAGGCCTGATTGCGCTCGGCCGCGCCATCGACGATCCATCGAAGGCCGCACGCGTCTCCGCCGTGCTCATCCTCGTCGGCTTCGTCAACATCCCGATCATCAAATTCTCGGTCGATTGGTGGAACACGCTGCATCAGCCGGCCAGCGTGATGCGCCTTGATGGGCCGGCGATCGATCCGGAATTTCTGCGTCCGCTCTTCGTCATGGCGATCGCTTTCACGCTGCTCTTCTTCACGCTGCACATTATGGCAATGAGAAACGAGATCTGGCGCCGCCGCATCGCCGCCCAGCGCCGTCTCGCCGCCCGCATGGCCAGCCGGGAGGAATAGGCCATGACGCATGCGTTCTATGTCTACGCATCCTACGGCTTTGCGGCACTCGTAGTGATCACCGTCATTGTATGGACTTGGGCCGACGGCCAGGCGCGCCGCAAGGAGCTCGCGGCCCTCGAAGCCGCCGGCATTCGCCGCCGCTCGGCGCGCGCAAGAGATGGCGAATGAGCGAGACACCTGAAACCAAGACCACCAAGCCGCGTGGATTTGCCAGCTATGCGCTGGCGCTTCTGCCGCTCCTCGTCTTCGGCGGCATTGCGGCGACGGCCGCCAAGATGCTCTACGACCAGGATTTCCACGGCAAGAACATCGCCGAAATCCCATCGGCCCTGATCGGCACCAAGGCGCCGCCGCTGAACCTTCCGCCGCTCGACGGGGCAAACCTGCCGGCGCTCACCGATGCGGCGATCAAGGGCAAGCTGACCCTCGTCAACGTTTTCGCCTCCTGGTGCCTCCCCTGCAGGGACGAACATCCGATCTTGAAGGAACTGGCGAAGGACGGTCGGCTCAACATCGTCGCCATCAATTACAAGGACAAGAACGACAACGCCCTGCGTTTCCTCGGCGAACTCGGAAATCCCTATCGGGCGATCGGCATCGATCCGAACGGCAAGGCGGCGATCGACTGGGGTGTCTACGGTATCCCGGAAAGCTATCTGGTCGGCGCCGACGGCACGATCCTCTACAAGCGCGTCGGCCCCTTCGACGATATCAGCCTGAAGGAAGGGCTGTTTCCGGCGATGGAAAAAGCTCTGGGGAAACCGGCTTCATAAGTATCATTCCGGGCAAGACCCCTCCCCAACCCCTCCCCACAAGGGGGAGGGGCTAACGCGCTGCGCCACCCCACGACAAACGTCAACGCTTCTGCGGATGAGACAGTGAAAGGGACAGCACTGGCGCGGCATCCAAGCCCCTCCCCCTTGTGGGGAGGGGTTGGGGAGGGGTTTTAGGCTCCACCCTGCCACACTTTGATCGCCTCCACCGGCCAGATCAGCATCACCACGTTGAGCGTCAGATTATCGCGGATCACGTAGCCGGTGAAAATCTCGAAGAAGATGGCAATCGCCACAGTCAGCGCCACCGGCGCGCGCCAGGCGAAGAAGAAGCCGAGGCACATGAAGACGGTGTCCATCGCCGAATTCAGGATGCTGTCGCCGTAATAATCGAGCGCGATCGTCGCTGTCCGGTAGCGGTCGATGATGAGAGGCGAATTTTCCAGGAGTTCCCAGGCGGATTCGATGAACAGCGCCAGCAGCAGCTTTGCCGCCAGCGGCTTGCGGCGCAGGATCAGGTGGCCGAGCCCATAGAACAGGAAGCCGTGGATGATGTGCGACGGCGTGTACCAGTCCGACAGATGCTGCGAATTGCCGCTGGTATTGACCCCACCCTCCCACAGCTTGACGTAACCGCAGGCGCAGATCGGCACGCGGCCCATCAGATGTTCGGCGATAATTTGCGCGATGAGCACCGTGAAGCAGGCGGCCAGCCAGAAGGTCTGATGCCTTATCCGATAATCGGTGTCTGCAGCGCTCACTTTTCACCGCCCGGTTCGGGAGTAAGACTGTGCTTCAGCACCAGCGGCATCTGCGCCAGCGTGAAGATGATGGTGATCGGCATCGTGCCCCAGACCTTGAAGGCGACCCAGGTATCGTCTGAAAAATTGCGCCAGACCACTTCGTTCAGCACGGCGAGGAACAGGAAGAAGACGCCCCAGCGGATCGTCAGCTTGCGCCAGCCTTCGGCATCGAGCTGGAAGGCGGCGTTGAAGACGTAGCCGAGCAGCGACCTGCCGAAAGCGAGCCCGCCAAGCAGGGCGACCCCGAAGAGCGCATTGACGATGGTCGGCTTCATCTTGATGAAGGTCTCGTTCTGCAGCCAGATCGACAGCGACCCGAAGATGACGACGACGATGCCTGATACGAAGGGCATGATCGGCAGATGGCCGAGTACGACCTTGGAAACGAAAAGCGAAACGACCGTCGCTGCCATGAAGAGCGCGGTCGCGACGAAGAGCGGGCCACCCAGTTCGGAAAGGGCCGGAAATTTCTCCACCAGCCACTGGCCGCGCAGATTGGCGAAGAAGAAGATCATCAGCGGCCCGAGTTCCAGCGCCAGTTTCAGCATCGGATGATGGCGGTCGGCGGCGCTCGGGGTGATATCGCTTTCGGTGGTCATGCGTTCTTCGAACCTGCTATTTCTAAAAATTCGTTTCCCGACCGTCCCTTGCAGGCCTTCGGCGGCTTATCTGTGGCATCATTGGGGAAGCCCGGCAATGGCGTGGGCGAAATCCTCGGCCTCGAACGGCTCGAGATCGTCGACCCCCTCGCCGACACCGATGAAATAGACCGGCAGCTTGTGCTTGGCGGAGATGGCGACGAGAATGCCGCCGCGCGCCGTGCCGTCGAGCTTGGTCATGATCAGCCCGTTGACGCCGGCGACGTTGCGGAAGATCTCGACCTGGCTCAGCGCATTCTGCCCCGTCGTGGCGTCGAGCGTCTGCAGCACCGTATGGGGCGCATCGGGATCGAGTTTGCCGAGCACCCGCACGATCTTCTCGAGCTCGGCCATCAGCTCGGCCTTGTTCTGCAGGCGGCCTGCCGTATCGACGATCAGCACGTCGCATTTCTTCGCTTTCGCCTGTTCGAAGGCGTCATAGGCAAGACCGGCGGCATCGGCGCCGAGCTTGGTGCCGACGAATTCGGATTTGGTCCGCTCGGCCCAGATCTTCAACTGCTCGATCGCCGCCGCGCGGAATGTATCGCCGGCCGCCAGCATTACCTTCAGCCCGGCGCCCGAAAGCTTCGCCGCGAGCTTGCCGATCGTCGTGGTCTTGCCGGTGCCGTTGACGCCGACGACGAGGATGACATGCGGCTTGTGCGAGAGATCGAGCTGCAGCGGCTTGGCGACCGGCTTCAGAACCTTGGCAATCTCGGACGCCATGATGCGGCTGACATCCTCGCCGGTGACGTCCTTGCCGTAGCGCTCAGAAGCGAGCGTATCGGTGACGCGCAGCGCCGTCTCGACGCCGAGATCGGCCTGGATCAGCAGGTCTTCGAGATCCTGCAGCGTCTCGTCGTCGAGCTTGCGCTTGGTAAAGAGCGCAGTGATCTGGTTGGTGAGCTGCGAGGAGGTGCGCGCCAGACCATTGCGCAGCCGCTGGAACCAGCTGAGTTTCGGCTGCGGCGCGATAGGCTGCGGTTCGGCGATCGCAGGGCCGGTGGCGAAGCCTTTGGGGAGGATGGGCTCAATGGCTGGCGCTGGCTCTATCGGCTCCGATGGCGGCAGGGGCGTTTCGACGGAAAGCTCGCGATCTGTGGCTTCCCCCCCTACCTTGCCGGGCATCCCCCCCACAGGTGGGGGGAAACTCGCGGCGATGTCTTCCGCCACATCGGCTGATTCATCCGAAGCAGCGGGCTCACTCTCCACATCTGCAGGCGCACTCTCCACATCTATTGACTGGCGAGCGGCATCCAACTGCTCAGTCCCCCCACCTGTGGGGGGGACGCCCGGCAGGGTAGGGGGGGTACCTTGCTCGGCTTCCGCCTCGGCCTCCAGTAGCGACAACGGCACGACGCCCATGTCGCCCAGATGATCGGCCGGCGGCAGAACTTCCGTTTCGGCTTCGACAGGTTCCGGCTCTACTGACGCTTCATCAATATCCGCCGCCGGTCCACCCGCCGTATCCATCTCCTCGGGAAGAACCGGATCATCGGCGACCGGCAGATCTTCGTCGCGCGAGCGCGGCTCGAGTTCCCTTTGCACGGCATCGGGCACGGGCTCTTCAGCTGGCTTGCCGAAGGTGAAGACCTTTTTGATGAAACTGAGCGCCATGAGAATTCCGTGAAAGTCAGGCCGCTGCGGCCGTCAATTGCATGTCGAGATGCTTGCCATTGTGGCCGGTGATGGTGGCCGGCACAAGTTCGCCGGGGCGGAGGCCGGCGGCTGCGACCAGTGTGAAGTTCTCCGTATGCGCCAGGCCGTTGTTTTCGACAAGCAGCCATTGCCGGGTTCCGACCATGCCGTCGAGATGGGACTGATGGAGCTTATGTCCAGTGGCGCGCAGCCGGGCAGCGCGATCCTTGACCAGCGACCGGTCGAGCTGCGGCATGCGGGCGGCCGGCGTGCCGGGACGCGGGCTGTAGGGGAAAACATGCAGATGCGCGATGCCGGCCTCTTCGGCGAGCCGCACGGCATTGCCGAACATCTCTTCCGTTTCCGTCGGGAAGCCGGCGATCATATCGGCGCCGAAGCTCATTTCGGGGCGCAGGCGGCGCGCATCCTCGATGAAGCGTAGCGCATCGGCGCGCGAATGCCGGCGCTTCATCCGCTTCAGGATCATGTCGTCGCCATGCTGCAGCGACAGATGCAGGTGCGGCATGAAGCGTGGCTCGTCGGCGATGAGGTCCATCAGATGGGCATCGGCCTCGATGCTGTCGATCGAGGAAAGCCTGAGACGGCGAATATCCGGGAGCTGTTTCAGCAGCGTCTTCGCCAGAAGACCGAGGGTCGGCGCACCCGGCAGATCGCCGCCATAGCTGGTGGCGTCGACCCCGGTCAGGACGATCTCGCGATAGCCGCTGTCGGCGAGCTTGCGGGCCTGATCGACGACCGCTCCCATCGGCACGGAGCGGGAATTGCCGCGGCCATAGGGGATGATGCAGAAGGTGCAGCGGTGGTCGCAGCCGTTCTGCACCTGGATGAAGGCACGCACGTGGCCGTCGATGTGCCTGACCATCTGCGGCGCCGTCGCCTTGACGCTCATGATATCGTTGACGCGCAGCTTCTCCTGAGCCGAAACGCCGAAATCCGGCAGGCTGCGATAGGAGGCGCTCGAAAGCTTCTCCTCATTGCCGAGCACGGCATCGACCTCTGCCATTTCGGCAAAGGTCTGTTTTTCCGTCTGCGCGGCGCAGCCGGTGACGATGATGCGGGCATGCGGATTGTCGCGCCGCGCCCGGCGGATCGCCTGGCGGGCCTGGCGCACGGCCTCGCCGGTCACCGCACAGGTATTGACCAGGACGGCGTTGTTGAGCCCGGCCTTCTCGGCCTGCGCCTTCATCACTTCGGATTCATATGTGTTGAGGCGGCAGCCGAAGGTAATGACCTCGATGCCGCTCACTGCGCCTCCGCCCCTCGGGTATCATCGCGCGACCAGAGGCCGGTCGAAGGATCGAGTCTGCCCGACCACTCCCATTCGGCCGGGCCGGTCATGATCACATGATCGTCGCGCTCGCGCCATTCGATCGAAAGTGTCGCCGGCGGTTTGGCGCTTGCGACATTGATCGTCACCGTGCGGCCGGTGCGGCCGGTGCGCGCGGCGCTGACGGCGGCGGAACAGGCGGCCGAACCGCAGGCAAGCGTCAGTCCCGCGCCACGCTCCCATGTGCGCGTCGTCACGGATGTCGGCGAGGTCACCTGCGCCAAAGTGATGTTGGCGCGCTCGGGAAACATCGGATGGTTTTCCAGCAGCGGCCCGAAGCGGGCGAGATCATAGGACATCACGTCCTTGTCCACCCAGAAGATCGCATGTGGGTTGCCCATCGACATGGCGGAAGGCGAATGCAGCACCGGATTGTCGATCGGGCCGATCTGGAGCTCGATGCGGCTGGTATCGTGGAATTCTTCCGAGAGCGGGATCCTGTCCCAATCGAAGACCGGTTTGCCCATATCGACGGAGATCGTCCCGTCCTCGTGCTCGACGGCGTTGAGAATGCCGGCGACCGTCTGGAAGGTGAAGGCCTTTCGGCCGGTCTCGGCGGCAAGCGCCTGCACGACGCAGCGTGTGCCGTTACCGCAGGCCTGCGCCTTCGAACCATCGGAATTCAGGATATCGATGAAGGCATCGGTGCCATCGGCCTTCGGATCATGGATCGCCATGATCTGATCGAACTCGGTCTCAGGATCGGCATTGAGCGCGACAGCCGCCGCTGCCGTTACCTTATCCGGCCGGCCACGCATGTCGACGACCAGGATCTTGTTGCCAAGCCCGTTCATCCTCGCGAATTCGACCGTTGCGCTCATAGTATCATTCCGTCCGTGTTTCCGCTGTATATGGCGGAAATGCGAAGGAATTACCAGTGGGTGAGTACCGCGAGGGCGCTGCAGCCGGCTGAGCCCTGAAACCGTCCGGCTTCTACCGCTGCCCGCCTTCGGCTTCGAAAGACGCCGCATGCGCTTCGACGATGGCGGCGGTGATGACCTTTCTCAGCTCGTAGACCAGGGAGCGGGAGCGCTTGCGATCCAGATCCTGTGCCGCCTTTGCGAGACTAAGGCCTTCGTTCAGAACAATATGATGAGCCCGCGCCAGTGCCCAGCTCTCAATATCAGCATTGATCATTCTATATCTCCGCCGGATCATCCGGCATCAAGGATATTCACGAATCATTTTACAGGATGCACTTAAGTAGAAAGTAGAATCATAAGTGGAATATTTTGCAACTGGGCTCTATCGCGAATTGGGGCCGTCAGCCGGAATTTTTACTGTGAAATATACTCGAAAGGGCGTCCGAAACCTCCGCCGGGCGGTCATCCCACGCATTCGCCTTGACTTTCGCGCGGCTTTCCTGTTTATCGCGCCCAATCCGCGACGAGCCGCATGACTCCGAGCCGCCGACCGGGACCTGAGATCCCGGAGGTCAACACCCGACAGCGCGATGCGCCCTCGGGTGCTTTTTGGCTTTGCGTCTTGTTTTCGTCACGGAAAAGCACGACGTTTCCGGGCAGATCGAACCCGCCCGAAACGTATCAAGGAAGAGCCGATGTTTGAAAACCTCCAGGACCGTCTTGGATCCATTCTGAATGGACTGACAGGCCGTGGCGCGCTTTCGGAAGCCGATGTTTCCGCAGCGCTGCGCGAGGTTCGCCGTGCGCTGCTGGAGGCCGACGTCGCGCTCGACGTGGTGCGTTCCTTCACCGACCGCGTGCGTGAAAAGGCCGTCGGCGCCGAGATCCTGAAGTCGATCAAACCAGGCCAGATGGTCGTCAAGATCGTCCATGACGAACTGATCGAGATGCTGGGCGGCGAAGGCGTCGGCATCGACCTGCATGCGCCCGCTCCCGTCGTCGTCATGATGGTCGGCCTGCAGGGCTCGGGCAAGACGACGACGTCAGCCAAGATCGCCAATCGCCTGTCGACGCGCGAGAAGAAGAAAGTGCTGATGGCGTCGCTCGACACGCGCCGTCCGGCAGCCCAGGAGCAGCTTCGCCAGCTCGGCGCCCAGGCCAGCATCGACACGCTGCCGATCATCGCCGGCCAGTCGCCGACCGATATCGCCGCCCGTGCGGTGCAGGCGGCCAAGCTCGGCGGCCATGACGTCGTCATTCTCGATACCGCCGGCCGCACCCATATCGACGAACCCTTGATGGTCGAGATGGCCGACATCAAGAAGCGTTCGAACCCGCATGAAATCCTTCTGGTCGCCGACAGCTTGACCGGTCAGGATGCCGTCAACCTCGCCCGCAATTTCGACGAACGCGTCGGCATCACCGGCCTCGTGCTGACCCGCATGGACGGCGACGGCCGCGGCGGCGCCGCGCTGTCGATGCGCGCCGTCACCGGCAAGCCGATCAAGCTGATCGGCGTCGGCGAGAAGATGAGCGAGCTCGAGGAGTTCCATCCCCGCCGCATCGCCGACCGCATCCTCGGCATGGGCGACATCGTCTCGCTCGTCGAGCGCGCGGCGGAAAATATCGACGCCGAGAAGGCGGCCGCCATGGCCGCCAAGATGGCCAAGGGCAAGTTCGATCTCGACGATCTCGCCGACCAGCTGCGCCAGATGCAGAAGATGGGCGGCATGGGCGGCATCATGGGCATGATGCCCGGCATGGCAGGCATGAAGGACAAGATGGCCGCCGCCGGCCTCGACGACAAGCTTTTCGGCCGCCAGATCGCCATCATCCAGTCGATGACCAGGGCCGAGCGCGCCAATCCCGACCTGCTCAAGCATTCGCGCAAGAAGCGCATCGCCGCCGGCTCCGGCACCGATGCCGCCGCCATCAACAAGCTTCTGAAGATGCACCGCCAGATGGCCGACATGATGAAGATGATGGGCGGCAAGGGCAAAGGCGGCATGATGAAGCAGATGATGGGCGGCCTCGCCGGCAAGATGGGGCTTGGCGGCTTAGGCGGCATGGGCGGCGGCATGCCCGATCTCTCGAATATCGACCCGAAGCAGCTCGAAGCCCTGCAGAAGCAGGCCGAAGCGGCGGGGCTTGGAAAGCCGGGTGGGGGTATGCCCGGTCTCGGCGGTCTGCCGGGTGGTTTGCCGGGCCTCGGCGGCGCCAAGCTGCCGGGCCTCGGCGGTGGTTTCCCGGGATTGCCCGGTTTGCCGAAGAAGAAGTGAAAGGATCGTTTGCCCCATGATTGATCCAGACGTCAAAGCCCAGCTCGCGAGCTACCGTCAGTCGATCGACAACATCGACGCCGCTCTCGTGCACATGCTGGCCGAACGCTTCCGCTGCACCAAAGATGTCGGCGTGCTGAAGGCCAAATACAATCTGCCGCCGGCCGATCCGGCGCGCGAGGAATACCAGATCGAACGCCTTCGCCAGCTGGCGAAAGCGGCCAATCTGGACCCGGATTTCGCCGAGAAGTTCCTGAACTTCGTCATCAAGGAAGTCATCCGGCATCATGAGCAGATCGCTGCGGATCACGCTGAACAGAGCGCCGCAGCCCGATAACCATACCGCCTTACGAAGCGGTCAAGAAAAGCCTAAGGAGTAAAGAACATGGCACTGAAAATTCGTCTCGCCCGCGGTGGCTCCAAGAAGCGTCCGTACTACCACGTCGTTCTCGCCGATGCGCGCAGCCCGCGTGACGGCCGCTTCCTCGAAAACCTCGGTTCCTGGAACCCGATGCTCGCCAAGGACGACGAGAAGCGCGTTCAGCTGAACGCCGAGCGCATCAAGCACTGGATCGAAAACGGCGCCCAGCCGACCGACCGCGTTCTGCGCTTCCTTGATGAAGCCGGCGTTGCCAAGCGCGAAGCCAAGAACAACCCGGTCAAGGCAAAGCCCGGCAAGCGCGCCCAGGAACGTGCCGCTGAAAAGGCTCAGAAGGCCGCTGACGCCGCCGCTGCTGCTGCCGACGCCGCGGAATAATCGGGACCTTCCCCAATCGAGCGGGCGGCATGGCAACATGCCGCCCGTTTTCGTTTCCAATTACCCGCACTTCGTTTATGAGGAGCCTGTCTTTCCGGCTTCACATGAAGGAACCCATGACAAAGCTTGAAAACCCCGTTCTGATGGCGACGATCGGCGGCGCACAAGGCCTGCGCGGTGAAGTGCGCGCCAAGGCCTACACCGCCGATCCGACGGCGCTCGGCGATTACGGCCATCTGCACAGCATGGACGGACGCAGCTTCGAAATCCTCGAAATCCGCGAGATGAAGAATGTCGTCGTGGTCCGCTTCCGCGGCATCAACGACCGCAACGCCGCCGAGGCGCTGAACGGCCTGGAACTCTACATCGAGCGCGACAATCTGCCCGACGAGGAGCTGGAGGACGACGAGTTCTACTATGCCGATCTCGAAGGACTCGAGGCGCAGGACGATAAGGGCGTCAGCTATGGCACGGTCACCGGCGTCTTCGATTTCGGCGCCGGCGATCTTCTGGAACTCAAAGGTCCGGGAAAGCGCCCGGTGCTGATCCCCTTCTCGGAAGCCTCGGTGTTGGAGATCGACCTCGAAGCCGGCACATTGCTGATCGATCCGCTGGCGGCCGGTTTGATCGACGATCCCGAAGAACTGTCGAAATTCACCCCGGACAAGCCGAAAAAGAAGAAGTGATGGCTTTCCGGGCGAGCGTACTGACACTCTATCCGGAGATGTTTCCGGGGCATCTGGGCTTTTCGCTCGCCGGCAAGGCGATGCAGCGCGGGCAATGGTCGCTGGACGCGGTGCAGATCCGCGACTTCGCCACCGACAAACATCGCACCGTCGACGACACCCCAGCCGGCGGCGGCGCCGGCATGGTGCTGAAACCCGACGTGCTCGCCCGCGCCATCGACAGTACCTGTCAAAACGATACCCGCCCGCGCCTGCTGATGAGCCCGCGTGGGCGGCCGCTGACGCAGCAGCGCGTGCGCGAACTGGCGGCGGGCGACGGCGTCGTCATCGTCTGCGGCCGCTTCGAGGGCGTCGACCAGCGGGTGATCGAAGCGCGGGGGCTGGAAGAGGTCTCGGTCGGCGACTACGTGCTGTCGGGCGGCGAGCCGGCGGCGCTGATCGTGCTCGATGCGATCATCCGCATTCTGCCCGGCGTCATGGGCAACGATCTTTCCGGCCTGCACGAAAGCTTCGAAGGCGGACTGCTGGAACATCCGCATTATACGAGGCCGCAGGCGTGGGAAGGCCGGGAAATCCCCTCCATCCTGACGTCGGGCAACCACGGCGCCATCGAGAAGTGGCGCCACGAGGAGGCGGTACGGCTGACGCGGGAACGGCGGCCGGATCTCTTCGAAAAGGCCGAGCCTAAGAAAAACGGCTGATTCCACCCTCCCCTTCACAAAAATGTCGTGCGAGGGATGACAAGCTCCGGCCTTTCGTGTATTGGCGCACGCGGAAATGGGGTTAGCCCCGTCTGCCAGCAAACAAAGAATGGCGAATCCGCTCCCGCCCCGAAGGGGCAAAATCCTGAGGCTCGCCCAAGGGATCAGTGCCGAGCGCTCTGGCTGTTTCAGAAGAACCAAAGGTTAAGACGATGAACATCATTCAGCAGCTTGAGGCCGAACAGGCCGCCAAGATCGAAGCCAAGCGCACCCTCCCCGAATTCTCCCCGGGCGATACCGTCCGCGTCAACGTGAAGGTCACGGAAGGCAACCGTACCCGCGTTCAGGCCTATGAAGGCGTCTGCATCGCCCGCTCCGGCGGCGGCCTGCAGGAAAACTTCACGGTTCGCAAGATCTCCTACGGCGAAGGCGTCGAGCGCGTATTCCCGGTCTATTCGCCGCTGATCGAAAGCGTCGACGTCGTCCGCCGCGGTAAGGTTCGTCGCGCCAAGCTCTATTACCTGCGCGACCGTCGCGGCAAGTCCGCCCGTATCGTTGAAGACACCGGCGTCCGCGCCCGCAAGCTCAACGACGCCGAGCGCGCCGCCGTTGCCGAGGAAAAGGCACGCATTGAAGCTGAAAAGGTCGCAGCCGCTCAGGCGCTCGCCGCCGAGAAGGCAGCAGCAGAAGCCGCCGAAGCCAAGGCCGCTGCTGAAGCAGCAGCCGCCGCCGCAGCGGAACCGGCAGCAGAATAAGATCTGCGCCACGCAAACTTCTTCGCTTGAAGCAAAATTCTTTCGCTTGGAAAGGCGGCCTTCGGGTCGCCTTTTCTCTTTTTTGCGTCGGTGCGCCGCCGTCGGCCTTGCCTTCGGCAGGTCTTCCGTGACAATTTTCGCGTTCAATCCGGGAGCCATTCCATGCTGTTTCGTCGTACCGTTCTTGCGGGCTTTGCTGCCCTTGCGCTCGCTTCTTTGACCGTGTCGGCGGCCGAACTGCCCGATCTCGGCGGCAAGAGCGTCGTCGTCGTCACCGAGAATGCCTATCCGCCGCTGCAGTTCGTCGATCCGAAATCCGGCAAGGCGATCGGCTGGGAATATGATGCGATGAACGAGATCGCCAAGCGGCTGAACTTCAAGGTCGAATATCAGAACACCAGCTGGGACGCGATGATCCAGGCGGTCTCCGACGGCCAGTACAACATCGGCATGACCGGCATCACCATCAAGGACGACCGCAAGCAGAAGGTCGATTTCTCCGATCCCTATATGCGCTCGCAGCAGTTCATGCTGGTGCGCGGCGACGAGAAGCGCTTCACCGACGCCAAGAGCTTTGCCGCCTTCAACGACGGCCTGATCGGCGCCCAACCCGGCACCTCGCCTTTCTACACTGCCGTCTATGAAATCCTCGATGGCAACGAACAGAACCCGCGCATCAAGCTTTTCGAAACCTTCGGCGCCACCGTGCAGGCGCTGAAGACCGGCGACGTCGACCTCGTGCTGACCGACAGCGTCGCGGCCAAGGGCTATGTCGATTCCTCGAACGGCGGGCTGAAGGTGGTCGGCGAAGCGCTCGGCACCGAGGATTTCGGCTTCATCTTCCCGAAGGGGTCCGATCTCGTCGCTCCGGTCAATGCCGCTATCGCAGCGCTGAAGGCGGACGGCACCTTTGATGCGCTGAACAAGAAGTGGTTCCTCGACTACAAGATGGGCGAATAACCCCGAGCGATCGCAGATGGCGCCACAACCATCCCTGCGACATGAGAAGGACGACCGTCCCTGGTGGCTGGCCGTCCTTGTTCTGATCGGTCTCGTTCTCGCCGTCGTTATCATCACCAACGACATTTACACCCAGGTCTTCCGGACCGTGGTGAATGGCGCCGGCATCACCGTGTTCGTGACGCTCGTCGCCTTCATACTGGCGACAGTGCTTGGTCTCGGCATCGCGCTGCTCGGCCTGGCCGACAGCATCGTGCTGCGCCAGATCGCCCGCTTCTATATCGAGATCATCCGCGGCATCCCGATCCTGGTGCTGCTCTTCTACATCGCTTTCGTCGGCGCGCCGGGTCTTGTCACGGCCTATAACATCATCATCACGCCACTGGTGAAGAGCGGCGTCGCCGAACCGATCCTCGTGCGCGACCTGTCGCTGATGTGGCGCGCCATCATCGCGCTGATGATCGGCTATTCCTCCTTCATTGCCGAGATCTTCCGCGCCGGCTTCCAGTCGGTCGATATCGGCCAGATCGAGGCGGCCAAATCGCTCGGCCTGTCGCGCTACCGCCGCTTCCGGCTCGTCGTCTTCCCGCAGGCGATCCGGGTCATCTTCCCGCCGCTCTCCAACGACTTCGTCTCGATGGTGAAGGATTCGTCTCTTGTCTCGGTTCTCGGCGTGGCCGACATTACCCAGATGGGCAAGGTCTACGCCTCCGGCTCCTTCCGCTTCTTCGAGACCTATTCGATCGTCACCTATATCTACCTGATCCTGACGATCGGCCTGTCGCTGGCGCTGCGGCGCATTGAAAAGAAGATGAAGCAGAAGCCGCGCTGAGCCACAGCACGATTCGAATTGCCGTTTCGTTCAAAAATCGCTATATGCGGGCGATGGAATCCAAGTTCAGATGCACTGGCGCGCATATTTTCGTGCTGCAGGACCATTATCGCCTGCCGGCACGGTTCTTTGCATGCGTATCCGGTGCGCTCAACAGCCGACTTCGTTGATCGAATGACGGCCGGCGGAGCCTGATCCGCTTTTTCCCGATTTTCCAAAAGCATCCAAAAACGGACTTACCGCCATGAGCGCACCGCGTACCCTCTACGACAAGATCTGGGACGACCACCTGGTCGACGAACAGGCCGACGGAACCTGTCTTCTCTACATCGACCGCCACCTGGTCCACGAGGTCACCTCGCCGCAGGCCTTCGAAGGCCTGCGCATGAGCGGCCGCAAGGTCCGCGCGCCGGAAAAGACGCTCGCCGTCGTCGACCACAACGTTCCGACATCGGCCGACCGCCATCTCGGCATCAAGAACGAAGAAAGCCGCATTCAAGTCGAGCAGCTCGCCAAGAATGCCGCCGAGTTCAACGTCGAATATTATTCCGAGAACGACAAGCGCCAGGGCATCGTGCACATCATCGGGCCGGAACAGGGCTTCACCCTGCCCGGCATGACGATCGTCTGCGGCGACAGCCATACCTCGACCCACGGCGCCTTCGGCTCGCTCGCTCATGGCATCGGCACGTCTGAGGTCGAGCACGTTCTCGCCACTCAGACGCTGATCCAGAAGAAGGCCAAGAACATGCTGGTGCAGGTCGACGGCCTGCTGCCGGCAGGCGTCACCGCCAAGGACATCGTTCTTGCCATCATCGGCGAGATCGGCACGGCGGGCGGCACCGGCTACGTCATCGAATATGCCGGCGAAGCGATCCGCGCGCTGTCGATGGAAGGCCGCATGACGATCTGCAACATGTCGATCGAAGGCGGCGCCCGCGCCGGCCTGATCGCCCCCGACGAAGTCACCTTCGAATATATCAAGGGCAAGCCGCGCGCGCCGAAGGGCGAAGCGCTGGAACAGGCGATCGCCTACTGGAAGACGCTGCGGTCAGACGAAGGCGCTCATTTCGACCGCGTCGTCAAGCTGAACGCCGCCGAACTGCCGCCGATCGTCTCCTGGGGTTCTTCGCCTGAGGATGTCGTGTCGGTCCAGGGCATCGTACCGAATCCTGATGAAATCCAGGACGAGACGAAGCGTGCCTCCAAGTGGCGCGCGCTCGAGTACATGGGCCTCAAGCCGGGCACGCCGATGACCGACATCAGCATTGACCGGGTCTTCATCGGCTCCTGCACCAACGGCCGCATCGAAGACCTGCGCGCCGTCGCCAAGGTCGTCGAGGGCAAGACCGTTGCTTCGACCGTCAACGCCATGATCGTTCCGGGCTCCGGTCTTGTGAAGGAACAGGCGGAAGCCGAAGGCCTCGACAAGATCTTCAAGGCTGCCGGCTTCGACTGGCGCGAGCCGGGCTGCTCCATGTGCCTCGCCATGAACGACGACCGCCTGAAGCCGGGCGAACGCTGCGCCTCGACCTCGAACCGCAACTTCGAAGGCCGCCAGGGCTTCAAGGGCCGCACGCACCTCGTCTCGCCGGCAATGGCCGCCGCCGCCGCAATCGCCGGTCACTTCGTCGATATCCGCGAGTGGAATTGATCCGTCATCCGACGGAAGGACAATGAAAGCCGCCCGATGCGCTCTGCCTGCATCGGGCGGTTTTCGTATTTTTATGGCGGCCGCGCCTCATTTTCCGGGAGTTGTGGATCATGCCCCAGCGCATGAGCAATATCTGCGACCACGGCTTTGCCCCGACCAACGGATCGTCGAGCTGCAATTATTGACACAACGACTGGATGTCTCGTCATAGGCGGACGCCGCCGCGAGGATCTTCCTCGGAGCGGCCGCTGATCGGGAGGGCGGTCAGAAGGCCGCCGTCATCGGATCCGGTCCCATGCGGGCACCGGCGCTGTCGAGCTTGGCGATCGCCGCCATGTCATCGGCATCGAGCTTGAAGTCGAACACCTGGAAATTCTCCTCGATGCGCGACGGCGTCACCGACTTCGGGATGACGACGAGGCCAGTGTCGATGTGCCAGCGGATGATGACCTGAGCCGGCGTCTTCCGATGTTTCCTGGCGATCTCGCCGATGACAGGGTTCGAGATGAACTGCCCCTGGCCGAGCGGGCTCCAGGATTCGGTGGCGATGTTGAGTTTCTTGTGAACCTCTTGCGCCGTCTTCTGCTGGAAGTCGGGATGCAGCTCGATCTGGTTGATGACAGGAACGACGCCGGTTTCGCCGATGATCCGCTCCAGATGCTCGGGATAAAAATTCGACACACCGATCGAGCGGGCACGCCCCTCTTCCCTTATGCGCACGAACGCCTTCCAGGTTTCGGTGTAGAGGCCGCGATGCGGCGACGGCCAGTGAACGAGATAGAGGTCGACATAGTCGGAGCCGAGCTTTTTCAGGCTGCCGTCGAAAGCACGCAGCGTATTGTCGTAGCCCTGATCGGTGTTCCTGAGCTTGGTGGTGACGAAGATGTCCTTGCGGTCGAGGCCGGAAGAGCGGATGCCTTCGCCGACACCCTCCTCATTGTCGTAACCGGACGCCGTATCGATATGGCGATAACCGGCGGCAATGGCAGTGCGCACCGTCGGGGCGGCAATCTCCTGCGGCGTCTGCCAGACGCCGAGCCCGACCTGCGGAATGGAATGTCCGTCATGGAAAGTGATGATGGGTTGAGAGGTCACAATATATCTCCGGGAGTTTGAAGAATTGGACGAGGCATGATTTGCGCCCGCCTACAGCGCCGCGCGTCTTTTCAGACGCGCAAAGGACGCTGTAGCATTTTGAATGGCTGCGGGCGTCCCGGAACGCATCTCAGCCTGAGCGTTCGGTCACCTGAGAGATATAGGCAGCCGCATCCGGAAGACAATCAGACCACCCGGACAATCGTCCCCTTGCGAAGATGCGGCAGAAGGCGGCGCATGTCGCCGAGACTCACCGCCACGCAGCCGGCCGTCGGCTCGTAGCCCGGCCGGATGAGATGGAAGAAAATCGCCGAGCCGCGGTTGCGCGCCCGGCAGGAGATGTTCCAGTCCATCACCAGGCAGATATCGTAGAGTCCGTCGCTGCGCCGCATCTCCTCGTGGCCGGCGCCGAACGGCGCCCTGACGAGGCGGTTGTAGTTGGCATTGCCGGAATGATCGCACCAGAGCATATCGGCGCGGATCCGGTGGATGGGAAGTGCAGTGGCGAGCCGGCCGTTCCGCTCGCCGCGCCGGAAGCCTGATATCAGCTTCATCGATGTGATCGGTGTGGCGCCGTCGCCCTCGCGTTTCATCACGGTGCGGCCGGAGCGACCGATGGCAGCCGGAACAGTGATCGTGCCAATGCGCACGATCGCCCGGCTCTTCTTTCCCGGCGCCGGGCGCACCACGACCGTGGACGGCTTCATCCCCCGGCTCCGCCTTGCTTTTTCCATTTTTCTCGCATGTCTTGCATTGCTTGAGGCTTTAATTGAAATCATATGAAAACCTGCCCGGCAACAGCCCGCCGGCCGATCCTTGCCAAACCCGCAATTTGGCGTAGGACTAGGGGACCTAACATGAGGACGCAACGGCATGACCGCACGCACCATTCTTCTGGTGGATGACGACGAGGACCTTCGGCAGACGCTGACAGAGCAATTGTCGCTTTACGAGGAATTCACGGTTCTGCAGGAAGCCAACGCCGGCAAGGGTGTTGCGACCGCCCGTTCGACGCCGGTCGACCTCTTGATCATGGATGTCGGCCTGCCCGATATGGACGGCCGCGAAGCGGTGAAGCTCCTGCGCAAGGGCGGCTTCAAGGCACCGATCATCATGCTGACCGGCCACGATACCGATTCGGACACGATCCTCGGCCTCGAAGCCGGCGCCAACGATTACGTCACCAAACCCTTTCGCTTCGCCGTGCTGCTCGCGCGCATCCGCGTGCAGCTGCGCCAGCACGAGCAGAGCGAGGACGCGACCTTCACCGTCGGCCCCTATCTCTTCAAGCCGAGCCAGAAGCTGCTCACCACCGACAACGGCCAGAAGATCCGCCTGACGGAAAAGGAAGCGGCAATCATCCGCTACCTCTACCGCGCCGAACAGAAGGTCGTCACCCGCGACGTGCTTCTCGAAGAGGTCTGGGGCTATAATTCCGGCGTGACCACGCATACGCTGGAAACCCATGTCTACCGGCTGCGCCAGAAGATCGAGCGCGATCCCTCCAATGCCGAAATCCTGGTGACGGAAAACGGCGGTTACAAGATCATACCCTAGAGCATCTCGGTTTCTCCGAATCACGGAAATGCTCTATCTCTTTGTTTTCACGCAGTTCCGCACGCAAACGGCTACGCAGTTTTGTTGGAATTGCTCTAAGGCGAAAAGCCCACATGGCGCTGACGGACGACATTCATCTGCTCTCGCAGCTTCCGCTGTTCAAGGACATGAGCGAGGACCAGCTGCGACTGATCGCCTTCGGCGCCGACCGGCGCATGATCGCGACGGGCCAAATGCTGTTTCGTCAGGGCGCGCCGGCCGAGAGCGCCTATGTCGTCCTGAGCGGCAGCCTGGAACTCCGCACGACGAGCAGCGACGGCATGCAGCGGGCTGATGCCGTTGCCGGCCCCGGCACACTGATTTCCGAGCTGGCGCTGGTGACGTTGGTCGAGCGCAAGTTCACCGCGATCGCGCGCGAAGACACCAGCATCATCCGCATCACCCGCGCCCTGTTCCACCGGCTGCTCGAAGAATATCCGGACGCGGCCCGTCTGATCGAAAATCGCATCCGCGACAATCTCGCCGAGCTCGCGGCCAAGGCCGCAAGCCAGTTCCACCGGTTCAGCTGATCCACGTTGGTGCGATCAGAAAAGCGTCAGTCGTGGACGAGGCCGTCGATCGCCGAGGCGAGCTTTGTGAGGTCCGCGGCATAGAAGCCGGCGGCGTTGAGACAGTTCGTCTCGAGCAGCCTCAAGCCCTCTTTGGTACGGCAGATATCAATGACATAGGCTGGGGAGTAGCCGGGATTGAGATCGGCCATGTGTTGCCCGAATTCGAGCGCGTCGTCATCGATTTCGTGGCGATGGATGACGCGCGATCCTTCTTTGTAAAGCGAATAGGTGACGATCCTGTCGTTGACGGCCCAGAGACGCCATTCGCGCAGGATGCTGACAGGCTTGGTGAACATCAGCAGCGTGTCGTGACGCAGCGATCCCGCCGGGATTTCATCTTCGTCAAGCGCGAGGACCCTCTCGGCCATACGGATGATCTCGCCGGCCGATTTCACGTTGCCAGGCTCCTCCTTGCTGTCGTCGACCGGACGCAGAAACCATTCCCGTCCATCGTCAGCCAGACGCGCGGGAACCTCGCGGAGCGTCAGGAACAACGCATCGGCGCCGTTGAGAAGGTAGGGATGCCACACCTTTTCCTCGACAAACGGACGCAGCTTGAACATGCCCGGCCGGTAGCCGTTCGCCTCGGCATTTCTCCACAGCGTGTAGGAACCGAACATCACCACGGCGCTGGGATCGGCGATAACCGGCTCGGGAATAAGCTCGCCGATGAACGGGACAACCTTGTGCCAAGTGTAGGAGATACCGAGCCGGTCGAGTGCCTCGGCCAGCTTGTGAGTATCCTCGAACTCCTGAAGAATCCACTGCATCAGAGATCGAAATGCGCCGTCACCGGCACATGGTCGGAGGGCCGGTCCCAGCCGCGCGCTTCCTTCAGGATCTCGATCCGCTTCAGGTGCGGCCCGAGATCCGATGAGGACCAGATGTGGTCGAGCCGGCGGCCGCGGTCGGCCGCTTCCCAGTCCTTGGCGCGGTAGCTCCACCAGGTATAGAGCTTCTCGCTGGCCGGTACGTGCTGGCGCATGAGATCGAGCCAGGCGCCGCGCTTCATCACCTCGAGCAGCCCATCGGTTTCGACGGGCGTGTGGCTGACGATCTTCAGCAACTGCTTGTGCGACCAGACGTCGTGTTCGAGCGGCGCGATGTTGAGATCACCCACCAGGATGGCCGAGGTATTGGCCTCGCCATTGGCCTTCAAGAGCTTCATCTCCTCGATGAAATCGAGTTTATGGCCGAATTTCGGATTGATCGTCCGGTCCGGCTCGTCGCCGCCGGCCGGGACGTAGAAATTATGCAGCCGGATGCGGCGGTTGCCGCGTTCGAAGATCGCCGATATGTGGCGGGCGTCGCCCACACCGCAATAATCCTGCCGGTGATCTTCGGTCAGCGGAATGCGCGAGGCGATCGCCACGCCGTGATAGCCCTTCTGGCCGTGGATGATGATGTGATCATAGCCCATGGCCCGCAAGGGTGCGGCGGGAAAGAGCTCGTTCGGCACCTTGGTTTCCTGCAGGCAAAGAATATCGGGCCTGTGCTTGAGAACGAGTTGCTCGATGATCGGCATGCGCAGCCGTACCGAATTGATATTCCAGGTGGTAATCGAAAAGCCCATGCGGCAAGCCCTTTCACGCTTTCATGAAAGGGCTTTAGAACAAAGGCGGACCGGAGGGAACCGGGCCGCGTGCAAAAGCGTCAGGAGATCAACCGAAAAGGCTCAGAGCATGATGCCGAAAAGTGTAAGCGGTTTTCGGGCGACATCATGCGCTAACTCTTTAATTTAGAACAGGATTCAGATTTTAGGCCGACCGGGCCTAAAATCATCCTGTTCTAGTCGCGTGAAGCTGCCGTGCCGGGAATGCTCTCATAGGGAACCCGGAAGACGCGATCATCGAACTGCACGCCTGTCTTGACGTTGAAGATCATCACCGAGGTGTCCTTGCCCTGATTGTCGGTGATCGTCCACTGGCGCAGGTCATAGGTTTTCGGATCGAACATCATGGTGATGGTCGAGTTTCCGAACACCGTATTGTTGCCGAGCGCGATCGTCGTCAGGTCCGACTCTTCCTTGACGCCCTTCACCATGCCGGCCGATAGGTCGATACGCTGGGCCAGCAACAGGCTGAGCGGGGTCTTGGAGAGCGGATAGAGATCCCAGGTCTTGAGCTTGGTATTGCCGATGGCGACATTCTTGCCGTCGGCGATCACCCGCATCGGCGATGGGTCGTCATAGTTGAAACGCAGCTTGCCGGGGCGCTGGATGAAAAATTTGCCGCCGGTCTGCTCGCCGCGCGGGCCGAACTGCACGAATTCGCCCTGCATCGTCGTGACGCCGGAGAAATGGTCGGCAATCGCCTGCGCCGTGCCGGAGGCGGGCGCCGCCGCCTGCGCGAGAGCACCGAAGGGAATGGCGCTTGCCATCGCAGCCAGGCCGAAAGCGCCGAGAAGATCGCGCCGCGTCATCGTCAGGCCGGAGAGGAAGGAATCGGAGTTACGCATCTAAATCTCCTTTATGCGATCTGCATGCTGCCGAAAGGCGGCGTCTTCAAGGCATTGCGATCGGCCCGCGAGAGGTAACGGCTTTGCTGCGATCGGGTTTCCGCAAAAGCGGCCATATCTGAAATATATGGCTGTTATCTCAGCGGTCGAGGATGTCGTCTTCTGTGGGAACGAGGATTTCGCGTTTGCCGGCATGGTTGGCCGGCCCGATGATGCCCTCCTTCTCCATGCGCTCGATCAGCGAGGCGGCGCGGTTGTAGCCGATGCCGAGCCGGCGCTGCACATAGGAGGTCGAGGCCTTGCCGTCACGCAGCACGACGGCGACGGCCTGATCATAGGGATCTTCCGAGTCCGAAAGGTTCGACGTGCCGGCAGGGCCGCCGCCACCGCCGCCATAGTCGCCATCCTCGTCGTCATCGGCGGTGATCGCATCGAGATATTGCGGCGAGCCCTGTGTCTTCAGGTAGGAGACGATCTCTTCGACCTCGACATCAGAGACGAACGGGCCGTGCACGCGCTGGATACGTCCGCCACCCGCCATGTAGAGCATGTCGCCCATGCCGAGCAGCTGTTCTGCGCCCTGTTCGCCAAGGATGGTGCGGCTGTCGATCTTCGAGGTCACCTGGAAGGAGATGCGGGTCGGGAAGTTCGCCTTGATCGTGCCGGTGATGACATCGACCGACGGGCGCTGCGTCGCCATGATCACATGAATGCCGGCGGCGCGCGCCATCTGCGCCAGACGCTGGACGGCGCCTTCGATATCCTTGCCGGCGACCATCATCAGGTCGGCCATTTCGTCGATGATGACGACGATATAGGGCATCGGCCTGAGGTCGAACTCCTCGGTCTCGTACATTGCTTCGCCGGTATGGCGGTCGAAGCCGGTCTGCACCGTGCGCGAGATCGCCTCGCCCTTGGACAAGGCCTGCTCGACGCGGGTGTTGAAGCCGTCGATATTGCGCACGCCGATCTTCGACATCTTCTTGTAGCGCTCTTCCATCTCGCGCACGGTCCATTTCAGCGCGACGACGGCCTTCTTCGGATCGGTGACGACAGGCGAAAGCAGATGCGGAATGCCGTCATAGACGGAGAGTTCCAGCATCTTCGGGTCGATCATGATCAGCCGGCACTGTTCCGGCGTCATACGGTAGAGCAGCGACAGGATCATCGTATTGATGGCGACCGATTTACCCGAGCCGGTGGTGCCGGCGACGAGCAGGTGCGGCATCTTGGCGAGGTCGGCGATGACGGCTTCGCCGCCGATCGTCTTGCCGAGCGCCATGGCAAGCTTGGCCTTGCTGCCGTCGAAATCGCGGGAAGCGATCAATTCGCGCAGAAAGACGGTCTCGCGCGTCTGGTTCGGCAGCTCGATGCCGATCGCGTTGCGGCCCGGCACGACGGCGACGCGGGCGGCAATGGCACTCATCGAGCGGGCGATATCGTCGGCAAGGCCGATGACGCGCGACGATTTGATGCCGGGCGCCGGCTCCAGTTCGTAGAGGGTGACGACGGGGCCGGGACGGACGTGAATGATCTCACCCTTGACGCCGAAATCCTCGAGCACGCCCTCAAGCATGCGGGCATTCTGCTCCAGCGCGTCGGCCGACAGCGTCGAATCGCGCACCACGTTCCTCGGTTCGGCGAGCAGGTGCATCGACGGCAGCTGAAAACCCTCGGGCCGAATCAACGAACCCTGCGCCTCACGCTCGACACGGGCGCCGGGTTTCGGCCGTGCGGCCGCGGGCACGACGCGAGGCTCCGGCTTGCCTGCGGCTTTCGCCGGTGCGCGGATCATCCAGTCGTCGTCATCGTCGTCGGGCAGGATATCGGCCGGGCGCGGCGGCATATCGGTATCGAAAGGCGGATCGTCGTCCTCATCCTCGTCGTCGATGGAAAGCGACGGTGCGGCGACGACGCGCCGCGGCGAAGCCGCCCTTGCCCCCATTGAAGGCTCCATCGACGGTTCCATGCGCTCGCCGCGCACGGCGGGCGCCTTGGCGCGGACCGGTTCGTTCAGCGTGCCGAACTCATCATCGTTGAAATCATAGGGCGATTCGAAATCGCCCTGGCGCCGCTTGCGCGGTCCCATGCCGAAGAGCCGGCGCAGCCGCCCTTGGCTCATGTACCAGGCATGTGTCATCGCGCCGCTGAAAGCGACCCAGCGCGACTCGTCCTCCTCGTCCTCATCGCCGACGACCCGCGCCTTGCTTGTTGTCTCGACGTAATCGTCCTCGATTTCGTCATCCGCTTCGCTGCGGCCGACGAGGCCCGATGCAAACAGCATCATCCAGGCGGTCGGCACCGCAAAGATGCAGCCGACGACCATGGCGAAGGTGCCGGTGGGATAGGCGCCGACGAAGAGCGCGGGAAAACGCAGGATCATATCGCCAACGACGCCGCCGATGCCGTTCGGGATCGGCCAGGTAAGCGGCGGCGGGAAACAGCCGATGACGGCGGAGGACAAAACCGAACCGGCAAGCCAGGCGCCGATGCGGGCGGGAATGCGGCTGAAGGGGCGGCCCGAGATCATCGTCAGCGCCCAAGCGACGATCGGCAGCATCGAAACGACGCTGGCAAGTCCGAGGAACTGCATGACGATATCGGCAAAGGCCGCACCGCTGTAGCCGAGGATATTCGTCGGCAGGTTGGCGGTGGCGTAGGAATAGCTAGGATCCGCGACGTTCCATGTCGCCAGCGCCGCGACGCAGAACGCCAGCAACAGAAAGATCGCAAAGCCGATGAGCGCCTGGATCTGCCGCAGCATGAATGCCGAGAAGGAGAACCGATCCGGACGGCCATCCATCGCCGGCGACGTGCTTCTTGCCATGTGTCTAACCCGTCCAATGCCTGAGGGCAGGCGAATCACCGAAGCTTCGCCATGCCAAAATGCGTCCGCTCTACCTAACCAGAGCCGGGTTAAAGCGATGTTAACCATGCGTGGCTGGACGTGCATTCCGAACAGGAAACCAAAAAAAAGGCCCGAACCTTGAGAGGTCCGGGCCGAATGCGGTCTATGACAGCTTTTCCGGGTCTAACCCGGAAAAGCTCTAGATAGACCGCGACGGGCCGTGAAGCGGCGCCCTTCTGCCGGGCGCCGCAAACCCCTTGATCAAGACGAGTGATATGCGGCTTCGCCGTGGGTCGAAAGGTCGAGACCTTCCCGCTCGGCCTCGACGCTCACGCGCAGGCCGACGACGACGTCGACGATCTTGTAGAGGATCGCCGAACCGATGCCCGACCACAGCAGCGTCGTCAGGACGCCCTTTGCCTGGTTCAGGACCTGAGTTGCGGTGCCGGAATAGGTGGCGGCGAAATCGGCCGTCGAATAGTCGACGATGCCTGCACCGCCCAGCGCCGGGTTGACGAGGATACCGGTGCCGAGAGCGCCGATGATGCCGCCGATGCAATGCACGCCGAAGACGTCGAGGCTGTCGTCGTAGTTGAACTTGTTCTTCACGACGTCGACGAAGAAGTAGCAGACCGGCGAGACGACCAGGCCGAGAACGATCGAGCCCATCGGGCCGGCAAAGCCTGCCGCAGGCGTGATGGCGACGAGACCGGCGACGGCACCGGAAGCACCGCCGAGCATCGAAGCCTTGCCGCGGGCGAGGCTTTCGACGATGCACCAGGAGACGGCGGCGGCAGCCGTCGCAACGAAGGTGTTGATCATCGCAAGCGATGCGTAGCCGTTGGCCTCGAGGTTGGAGCCGGCGTTGAAGCCGAACCAGCCGACCCACAGCAGCGATGCGCCGACCATGGTCAGCGTCATCGAATGCGGAGCCATGATTTCCTTCTTATAGCCCGTGCGCTTGCCGAGCATGATGGCGCCGACGAGGCCGGCGATACCGGCATTGATGTGAACGACCGTGCCGCCGGCGAAGTCGATTGCACCGTAGGAGAAGATCAGGCCGGCCGGCGAGGTGTAGGAGCTCGGGCCACCCCAGAACCAGACCATATGCGCCATCGGGAAGTAGATGAAGGTGACCCACAGCACGACGAAGAGCATGACGGCCGAGAACTTGATGCGCTCGGCGAAGGCGCCGACGATGAGGCCGGGCGTGATGCAGGCGAAGGTCATCTGGAAGACGATGAAGGTGTATTCGGGAATGGCGACGCCCTTCGAGAAGGTCTCGACCAGCGACGAGGTGTTGACGCCGGCAAGGAACGCCTTGGAGAAGCCGCCGACGAAGCTGTTCAGCGAGCCGCCATCGGTGAAGGCGAGCGAATAGCCGTAGGTTACCCAGAGCAGCGACACGACGGCCGTGATCATGAAGACCTGCATCAGCACGGAGAGCATGTTCTTGGCGCGCACGAGGCCGCCGTAGAAAAGCGCGAGGCCCGGGATGGTCATCAGCAGGACGAGCGCCGAGGAGACGAGCATCCAGGTGTTGTCACCCTTGTCCATCGTCAGAGCAGGAGCAGCGGCGGCAGCAGCGGCAGGCGCTGCCTCCTGGGCAAAAGCGACGGCCGGCGCCAGAAGCGCAGCCGTTGCTGCGCAAACCCGCGCAAAGGTGGAGGAAAACTTCGAGATTGACATTGAAAAAAGCTCCTTGGTCTGCCGTTCTTTACAGCGCTTCTGAATCGGTTTCGCCCGTACGGATGCGCACGGCATGGTCGATCGAATAGACAAAAATCTTGCCGTCACCGATCTGGCCGGTCTTGGCCGACGCCGCGATGGCTTCGACGGCCCGGTCGACGAGTTCGGATGCAACGGCGATTTCGATCTTGAGCTTCGGCAGGAAGCTGACCGCGTATTCGGTGCCGCGGTAGATTTCGGTATGTCCCTTCTGGCGCCCGTAGCCCTTCACTTCGGTCACGGTCAGGCCCTGAATGCCGATCGCCGTAAGCGCTTCGCGGACCTCATCGAGCTTGAACGGCTTGATAATAGCCATCACAATTTTCATCTGGTTTCCCATCCTTCGTTATCCTCGGCGCGGAGCCGACTCTCCTTGCCGCTGACGTTCCTGAACAGCGACCGGCGATATACATTCAAAGGACGTGCCAGATTCGAGACGTGGTGTAACTTATTGAAATATAAAGAATTTGTGAAACAGCACCAATAAACAGGCAAATGATTGGCCAATAAGCGCACAAATAACACGCAAATTTGCAAATATGCACACTATTTAATCATTTGCCTTTTTCCGAATCAAACCCTCCTGGGCGACGGAGGCGATCAGCACGCCCGAGCGGGTCAACAGGCTGCCGCGGGTCAACCCCCTGGCGCCCGAGGCCGACGGGCTATCCTGCGTATAGAGCAGCCAGTCGTCGAGCTTGCAGGGCCGATGGAACCACATGGAATGATCGAGGCTCGCCACCTGCAGGCTCTGATCGAAGATCGACGTGCCATGCGCATAAAGCGACGTATCGAGCAGCGTCATGTCGGAGAGATAGGCAAGCACCGCCGCCTGATAGCGCCGATCGTCGGGAACCGGCCCGGTCGCCCGCACCCAGACGTCCTGCCTGGGATCGAGCTTCCTGTCGGAGAAATAATGGGTCAGCGAGACAGGGCGGATCTCGATCGGCCGCTCGCGCTGCCAGTATGCCCGGATCGCCTCCGGCGCATGCGCGAGATACTGTTCCTTGATCTCCTGCTCGCCGAGCAGCGCCTCCGGCATCTGTACCTCGGGCACGGCGATCTGGTGGTCGAAGCCCGGCTCTTCCAGCTGGAAAGAGGCCGACAGCGCGAAGATCGCCCGGCCGTGCTGGATCGCGACGACACGCCTGGTATTGAAGCTCGATCCGTCGCGGATGCGCTCCACCTGATAGATGATCGGCACCGCGGGATCGCCGGGCCGCATGAAATAGGCATGCAGCGAATGGACGAAACGCTCAGCCTCGATGGTGCGCTGCGCCGCCATCAGCGCCTGGCCGATCACCTGCCCGCCGAAGACCCGCTGCCAGCCGGCCTGAGGACTGCGGCCGCGGAAGATGTCGACCTCGATCGGCTCCAGGTCGAGCGTCGCAAGCAGCCTCTCCATCGCCGAGGGCCCTGATATCTCGCGCGTCATTTTGTATGCCTCCCGGCGGTAGGAAGTGAAGTGGCGATGATCTATATAGATCACATCTGAGGCACAAGGTACGGGAGCGGCGTGATGCTTGATATGCTGGTTGTGGGCGGGGGCTATGTCGGCCTTTCCGCTGCCGTTGCGGTCAAGCAGGCAGCACCGCATCTGAAAGTCTCGGTGGTCGAGGCCGCACCCGAGCATGCGTGGAAGAACGACACGCGCGCTTCCGCCGTCATCGCCGCCGCGGTGAAGATGCTCGAAATCTTCGGCATCTGGAACGAGATCAAGCCGGAAGCTCAGCCGATCACCAAGATGATCGTCACCGATTCGAGAACCTCCGACCCCGTGCGCCCGATTTTCCTCACCTTCGACGGCGAAGTGGCCGAAGGCCGGCCCTTCGCGCACATGATCCCGAATGTCGCCATGGTCGCGGCCCTGCGCGGCGCCTGCGACCGACTCGGCATCGACATCCGCCACGGGCTTGGCGCGACGGAGCTCAAAACTGAGGACAGCCATGCCACCGTCATGCTTTCGGACGGCAGCACGCTGGAATCGCGGCTGGTGGTTGCCTGCGACGGCGTGCGCTCGAAGCTGCGCGATCTCGCCGGCATCAGGACCGTCACCTGGGACTACGGCCAGTCCGGCATTGTCGCGACCGTCGAACATGAGCGATCGCATGAAGGCTGCGCCGAGGAGCATTTCCTGCCGGCCGGCCCCTTCGCCATCCTGCCGCTCAGGAACAACCGCTCCTCGCTGGTCTGGACCGAGCGCACGCATGATGCCGACCGGCTGGTCGCCGCCGACGAGCTGGTCTTCGAGGAGGAACTGGAACGCCGCTTCGGCCACAAGCTCGGGGCGCTGAAGGTCATCGGCGACAAGCGCGCCTTTCCGCTCGGCCTGACGCTCGCCCGCGCCTTCGTCGCCCCGCGTTTCGCGCTTGCCGGCGACGCCGCCCACGGCATCCATCCGATTTCAGGACAAGGTTTGAACCTCGGCTTCAAGGATGTGGCGGCGCTGGCCGAAACCGTCGTGGAAGCCGATCGTCTCGGCCTCGATATCGGTTCGATCAACATTCTCGAGCGCTACCAGACCTGGCGGCGCTTCGACACCTTCCGCATGGGCGTGACGACCGACGTGCTGAACCGGCTCTTCTCCAACGACGCAATGCCGATCCGCGTCGCCCGCGATGTCGGTCTCGGCATTGTCGACCGGCTGCCGCGCCTCAAATCCTTCTTCATCGGCCAGGCGGCCGGAACGACGGCGAAGGACAACCCCCGCCTGCTGACCGGCCAGACGATCTAAAAACAATGATGAAAAGTGCTACTCGTCGAGGCGCCGCGCCTCGGACACCAGCATGATCGGGATGCCGTCGCGGATCGGATAGGCAAGGCGCGCCTTTTCCGAAACGAGCTCATTGTGCTCGCGGTCATAGGAAAGCCGGCCCTTGGAGAGCGGGCAGACCAGGAGCTCCAGCAGTTTCGGATCGACGCGGCTCAGTTTTTCGTCCATGGCCGAAGTTTACTGCAGAACCGTGTCGGAGTCACCGAAGACCCGCGCCAGCACGATTTCGGTAATGGCGATCAGCGTCTCGGCCCGCGTCTTCAGATCGGGCGCCTCCAAGAGAGCCTGTTTTTCGGCCGGTCCGAACGGCGACATCATGGCGAGCGAATTGACCAGCGTCAGATTGCTCGCCCGCTCGACGCTCTCCCAGTCGGCTTCCAGCTTGTTGGCATCGAGATAGGCTTTGAAGGCGGTGAGCAGGGCTGTGCGATCGACCGCCTCCTCCTCGTTCTCCGCCGAGAGGTCGGCGATGAAGGGCGCGATCCGGAAGGTGCGGAAGGGATAGCTGGTCACCTTCTCCTCCAGCAGCCGGAAGCGGCAGACGCCGGTCAGCGACACGATATAGCGCCCGTCGCCGGTCTCGGCGAAGGAGGTGATTCGCCCAAGACAGCCGACGGTGGCGAGGCTGGGTTCGTGCCCCTTGTCCTCATGTTCGCCGAGCGCCGGCTGCACCATGCCGATCAGCCGGTTTCCGGCAAGCGCCGCATCCAGCATCGTCAGATAGCGCGGCTCGAAGATGTTGAGAGGAAGCTGTCCGGCCGGCAGGAGGAGGGCCCCGGGCAGCGGGAAGACGGCGATGGCATCGGGCAGATCGCCCGGCTTCAGGTATCTGGCATTACCGACTTGCATGAAACCGTCCCGCATTCTTGTAAACGGGCATGCCCGTTCTGACGAGAATGTGGTGCCCCCGCTTAAAAACGCAAGGGCCGATATTCTAATCTTAGGAGAACAGCATCGCCGAAAGCTTGCGGCGGGCGGCAACCGTCGCCGGATCCTTGAAACCCCAGACCTCGAAGAACTGCAGCAGCTGGCGGCGCGCGCCGTCATCGTCGAAGCCGCGGTCCTTGCGCATGATCTGAAGCAGATGTTCGGCCGCCTCGTCGCGCCGGCCTTCGACATTGAGGATCTTGGCGAGCTTCAGCCGCGCTTCGTGATTGTCGGGATTGGCAGCCAGGTCACGCTCGAGCGCAACGGGATCGCCGAGCTTGCGCGCCTCCTCGATCTGGTCGAGCTTCTTCAAGACCGCCTGGATGCCGGCATCTTTAGCGAGCTCCTCCGGCAGATCCGTCAGTGTTTCGCGCGCCCGCTCATGCTGGTTTGCGGCGATCATGCATTCGGCCATTCCGGCAAGCGCCTTGGCATTCTCGGGATCGGCCTGCATGACGGCGCCGTAAAGCTGCGCGGCCTCGTTGAGGTTGCCGGCGGCAAGCAGCTCCGCCGCTTCCGTCAGGACGGCCTCGATTTCGGCCGCCTCATCGGCGCCGGCCGGTCCGGCGATCCGGTCGATGAACTGGGTGATCTGGCTTTCCGGCACCGCGCCCATGAAACCGTCGGCCGGGCGGCCGTTGACGAAGGCGATGACGGCGGGGATAGACTGGATGCCGAGCTGGCCGGCAATCGAGGGATGGTCGTCAATGTTCATCTTGACCAGCCTGACGCGGCCCTTGGCCTCGTTGACAACCTTCTCCAGAACCGGTGTCAGCTGCTTGCACGGACCGCACCAAGGCGCCCAGAAATCGACCAGCACCGGCTGTTTGCGCGATTCCTCGATGACGTCCTTGCCGAAATTCGCCGTCGTCGTGTCGGTGATATAGCTGCCGGCCGCCGCCGGTGCCCCCTGAGCGCCGAAGCTTGCCGTTGCCGACATCTGATTTCCGAAGGAACCGTTATAGGGGTTGTTGCTGCCGCTCATAGGTATCTCCCGCCGCGCCGATCCTGCCGGCATCATTGTAGCGCTAAAATCGTATGTCAGGACGTCACTTTCAAGACAAGCGGCTTATGTCCGGTCGCCTCCATGAAACGGACGAGGTCGCCGCTTGCAATCGATGTGGTCGCATCATTGGCGAGCGGATGGCAGTTGAGGACCTCTTCAGCCATCAGATCGGCATCGAGCACGAAGGTGACATTTCCTGCCGTATCATTGATCGCACCGAAGGCGGTGACCGCGCCGGGAATGACACCGAGATACTCCATGAGCTTCTCGGCCCTGCCGAAGGAGACCCGGCCGGAGCCGCCGATGATGGTGTGCACCTGCTTGAGGTCGACCTCGGCATTCTCCTCCACGGTCAGCAGAAAATACCTGTCCTTCTTGTCCTTGATGAAGAGATTCTTGGTGTGGCCGCCGGGGATCTCATCGCGCAAAGCAACCGATTCGGCCACGGTGAAAACAGGCGCGTGATCGACCGTCTTATGGGCAATGCCGAGTCCGTCGAGGAAGGTGAACAGATCGTCTTTCGTCTTGGGCGTGTTTTCGGGCATCGGGCAATCCGTTGGTGGCGAGGAAAAGCGAGGCGTCCTGATTAAGTCCGTCCACATCATTTGGCAATCTTCGCCACCGACGCGCTACCCCCACATTTGCGGCCTTTCCGCCGGCCTCATGCGACCGCCCGAATTTTTCTTCGTCTCTTCGTCATTTCCCTGTTGCATTTGAAAATCCGTTAGGCCATATAGCGCCCGTCGCCACGAGGCGGCGCCCACGGTCCAACGACTACCCCGGACCGATGCGGATTGAGCGGGTGTAGCTCAGGGGTAGAGCACAACCTTGCCAAGGTTGGGGTCGAGGGTTCGAATCCCTTCGCCCGCTCCAGTTTTCCCAACTTCATAGCGAAGACATAGTAACAAACTGTCCTTGTGACATGGATGACAACCTCGTTCCGAACGGGTCTTATGCCGAACGCTTGTGGCTGCCTGCTCCCGGCATAGGGGGCGTCAGTCACCTGATAGCGATGTCCTTCCATTGGTGGAATCGGCTATTCGGCCTACCGCATCAAGCTCCAGAAGCCATGCTTCTTTCCATGCTGACGGATCAGTTCGTTGACGTAAGCGTCGTGGGGTTGGGTCTTGCCGAAATCGTCGATATGAGGCGCAAGCGACGCGCATTCCGCCAGATGACGCGCGGCATGCCTGTAACGGCTGGATCGGCCATAATCGAGGGCGAAGCCGATCATCGACCGCAGCACGATGGTTGCTGCGAGCGGGTGTTTCTCCTGCAGCATTTCGGCGGCCGGCGTCATCAGCTCGTAGAGGTTGCCATCCAGTTCCGCCTGGCGCCTTGAGACGAGTTTGGCTGCCTCGGCAGCTGCGGGCCAGGCCAGGAAAAAGGCAAGGGCCTGATGAACATCGGGATAGCCGTGCGCGAAGGCGAATGCCTTTTCCTCGGCCTCAATATCATCGAAGTCGGCGAGCTTTCGCAGGAAAGCGCGAAGGTGCTCCCCGTTCAGCGACTGCTCGAAGCATTGCCATCGATAGGCCTGCGCTTCCTTTCCCCGTCCGAGCGCGTCGAGCGCTTCTGCGCGGGCGCGCTGCCATTCAAAAGGCAGTTCGAACCACCCCCGCTGATCGATGCCGTCCAAAATCTTCAATGCTTCCTCGGCGCGTCCCGCCGAAAGCAAGCGGCTGGCGATCTCTGCCGCGACCGTCGGCGCCCTTAAGGTTTCCTCCGGCTGATGGGCGATGAAGGCATCGACGTCATCCTGGGCATCGGCAATTTCCTGCAGAGCGATGCGTGCGGTCTGTCGCCGATGGTTGGCGTAGATTTCGTCTTTGTAGATTGGCCCATTGCCGCCCCAGCCGAATATCTCCCGCTCGGCCTCGGCAGGCTTCTCCTCCTGTTCGTTCGACCATTGCATCAGCAGGCTCTTCAACCGTTCCAGACCGTCCTTGCCCAGCGCCGGAACCATCTCGGCGATCAGCGGGTCATATTGGCCGTGGTCATTATCCTGCAAGGCAGTGAAGACCTTGTCGGCAAGGACATCGATACCGATCCCCGCGGACCTGGCGATGACGGCGGCATCGGCGCACGCCTGGTGGAACGTCTCGATGAAGGCTGTGTCGCTGCTGTTGGATCGGTGGAATATCGAATCGGCAACGGCAAGGAATTGCCAGATGAGATCGAACGCTTCCTTCGGATCGTCGGCGGCCACGACGGTGACGATCGCGGATCGTTGCGTTTCGAGGTCCCCATTGACGGTTTTTACCTTATGCCATTCGATGACGCTCTGCGCCCGTGCGATGCTGCCGAGGCGCTTGCGGATCTCACGCGCGACCTCGGTGCTGCCCTGATTGCCGGCCAGTTCCATGCGAAGCCGCCGTTTATGGGCGGCACTGCCGGTGCTGATTTCGATCAGCAGTTCGGCGAGACGTGGTGCGCCGAGAGCTTCCAGGTTCTTCGCGTTGAGGGTCGTCTTTGCTGCCATGGGTCACCGCTGTCGTTTCGCGCCGACCCTAACCCGGCATTCAAATCAGTCCAAGGTGCCGAGGGCGGAGGCGCAAGTATACCGTATCGCGAATTCGTATGACTTTATCGGCGGTTAGTCTCGCCGAATCATGGCCGTTAGCCAAAAAATAACGCTGCCTCGTAACGACTCCTAAAGCCCGCTTTGGCACCTTGTTGCCTATCGATATTTGCTTCCAAATTTTTCGGCTGGGGTTGGTTATGAGTCACACTAAGGACGCCTGGGTCAGCCAGCGCGCTTATTCGCTGTGGGAATCGGAAGGCCGGCCGGATGGGCGCGGGGAAAGCCACTGGGCGCAGGCGCTCAAGGAATTCGAGCAGCTGGAGCTGACGAAGGCTTCGCCCGACGGAAACGATCTCATCGAAAAGCTGAAGGCAGCCGGGCGGCTGATGCGGGTCTATGATGAGGCGCCCGCTGCCAAGGACGACCTGCAGCTGAAAGCCGCGCGTTAGGCGATTGCCAATTCCCCGTGTGCCAAAATAGTCAGCGGCAATCCCGGCGCATGATCGGCCTTGCCGGCAGTCGTCTTGCGACTTCGACGAAACCCTTGCCAAATCTACCGGCGGGCCGCCCAGCTGAGGCCGCGCCGCAGGATGAGCGGCATGTAGGGATGGTCGAATTCGGCCGCGACATGACCGAGAGCGGAATAGAAGATGCGGCCGGCGCCGAAATGGCGCTTGAAGACGACCGGCATCACGACATTGCGCGCCGCCGGATCATATACGCCGGTGAAGGTGGTGGTCGCCAGGATTTCGACCGTGGGATCGTAATGCAGATAATATTGCTCCGAACGGTAGTCGAAGTCGGGAATGCCCTCCATAACAGGATCGTCCTGGCGGGTGACCGCGACCCGGAAGTCGATGATGTTGCCGGGATGGGCGACCCAGGTGACGCCGGAGACATAGCGGAAAGGCGCGCTTTCCTTGAAGGAGGTGGCAAGCGCGCCGTGATGGCCGGCAAGCCCCAGCCCGCCGCGCACCGCTTCGACCAGGGCCGCGGCATGCGGCTTTTCCAGCGTTTCGCCGGTGATGATCGGCACCAGCAGATCGGCTTTCGCCAGCGTCGGAGATCCGAATATGCCGAGATCGCCGGTCACCTCGACCGCAAAGCCGTCCTCGCGCAAGAGAGCGGCGACGATATGGGCGCATTGCTCCGGCTCATGCCCCTGCCAGCCGCCCCAGACGACCAATGCCTTCCTCATTCACGCGCTCCCTGGCTGATTGCTGCGGACCGTTGCACATGAGCCCTTAAAACGGGCGGTTATGCAAATCACGCGAATAATTCACGGATCGCCGATCCGGCACAAATCGTACGGGGCGCGCCGGGCGGTTCGGCATTTGACCGATTGCCATTCACGCCTGTCGCAGTTCCTTCTTTTTATTGCCGTGTATCTCGTCTAGGTTTCTCCCGTCTTTTAAGAACAACAAGGGTGGTGCATGGCAGGTGAAACGGTTCTTGTGGTCGGCGGCGCCGGTTATATCGGCTCGCATACGTGCCTCGACCTGGCGAACAAGGGCTACAAGCCTGTCGTCTTCGATAATTTTTCCAACGGCCATCGCGAGTTCGTCAAATGGGGGCCGGCCGAAGAAGGCGATATTCGCGATCGCGCCCGGCTGGACGAGGTGCTGGCCAAGCACAAGCCGGCGGCGATCCTGCATTTCGCGGCGCTGATCGAGGTCGGCGAATCGGTCAAGGATCCGGTTTCCTTCTATGAGAACAACGTGATCGGCACTTTGACGCTGCTTTCGGCGGCGCAGGCCGCCGGCATCAACGCCTTCGTCTTCTCCTCCACCTGCGCCACCTACGGCCTGCCGCAGAGCGTGCCGCTCGACGAGACGCATCGGCAGGTGCCGATCAACCCCTATGGGCGGACGAAATATATCGTCGAACAGGCGCTTGCCGATTACGACCAGTATAAGAGCCTGCGCTCGGTGGTGCTGCGTTATTTCAACGCCGCCGGCGCCGATTTCGAAGGCCGGATCGGCGAATGGCACCAGCCGGAGACGCATGCAATCCCGCTGGCGATCGATGCCGCGCTCGGCCGCCGCCAGGGCTTCAAGGTGTTCGGCAGCGATTACGAGACGCGCGACGGCACCTGCGTGCGCGATTATATCCACGTGCTGGATCTTGCCGATGCGCATGTGCGCGCCGTCGAATATCTCTTGAAGGGCGGAGAGTCCGTCGCGCTCAACCTCGGCACCGGCACCGGCACGACCGTCAAGGAATTGCTCGGCGCGATCGAGGACGTGTCGAACCGGCCGTTCCCGGTCGAATATATCGGCCGTCGCGAGGGCGATTCGCATACGCTGGTCGCCAATAACGACAAGGCGCGCGACGTGCTCGGCTGGGTGCCGCAATATGATCTCTCCGAGATCATCCGCTCCGCCTGGAACTGGCATGCAAGATCCAACCAGCATTGAGCCAGCCGGAATTGAGAGCGACCGCCGGCCGAACATTCTGCTGATCACGGCGGACCAGTGGCGCGGCGACTGCCTGTCTTCTGCCGGTCATGCTTGTGTGAAAACGCCCAATGTCGACGCCTTGGCTCGAGAGGGCACGCTTTTCCGGCGGCACTATGCCGGGGCGGCACCCTGCTCGCCGGCGCGGGCCACGCTCTATACCGGCCTTTACCAGATGAACCATCGCGTCTGCCGCAACGGTTCGCCGCTCGATGCCCGCTTCGACAATCTGGCGTTGGCCGCCCGGCGGGCGGGATATGATCCGACGCTGTTCGGCTATACCGACACGGCGCCCGATCCGCGCGGCATGGATGCGGCCGACCCGCATTTGACGACCTATGAAGGCGTGTTGCCCGGTTTTACGGTCCGCCAGCTTCTGCCCGAGCATGAAAGACAATGGCTCTCCTGGCTGAGGTCGCGTGGCCACACACATGCCGTCAGCCGCGACATCCATATTCCCGTCGGTGCGCAAGCCGGCGAAATTTCCGATGCGGCGCCGGCCTATTCCCGCGACGAGACCCAGACCGCTTTCCTGGCCGGCGAATTCATCCGCTGGATGGGCGAGCAGGACGGGCCGTGGTTTGCGCATGTCTCTTTTTTGCGTCCGCATCCGCCGTTTTCCGTGCCGGAGCCGTTCAACCGGATGTTCGGGCCGGGTGACGGACCGGCTTTTGCGCGCGCGACAAATGCCCAAGCGGAAGAGGCCAGCCATCCCTATCTCGCCTATGCCATGCCGCGCACCGGCAGGGGCAATTTCATTCACGGCGCCACCGGGCCGCTCAGCGGCTGGAATGGCGGGGATTTCGCTGCGATCCGGGCAATCTATTACGGCATGATAGCCGAGGTCGACGCGCAACTCGGCCGCATCTGGCAGGCGCTGAAGGATGCGGGTGCCTGGGAGAATACGCTTATCGTCTTCACGTCCGATCACGCCGAGATGGCGGGCGATCACTGGACGCTCGGCAAGGGCGGTTTCTTCGACGGCAGCTATCATGTTCCGCTTGTCATTCGTGATCCCGCAAGCAGTGCCGCAGGCGGGACCGTCGACGATTTCACCAGCGCCGCGGACATTTTTCCGACATTGTGCGAAAAGCTCGGCATCGAGGCGAAAAACGGGCTCGACGGCCGGTCGCTCATGCCGTTCGTCAACGGCCGGAGCGAGCCGGGATGGCGGGATGCGGCATTCTGGGAATTCGATTTCCGTGATATCGCCGCCGGCGAGGCGGAACGGCATTTCGGACTGAGGTCCAACCAATGCAATCTCGCGGTGATCCGCGATGCGCGGTTCAAATATGTGCATTTTACCGCACTGCCGCCGCTGCTCTTCAATCTTCGCAACGATCCGATGGAGCTCGACAATGTCGCGGCTGATCCGGCCTATGCGGCCACCCGGCTCGAATATGCCGAAAAGCTGCTGTCGCTGAGGGCGCTGCATCTGGATCAGACGCTTGCCTATACCGAGTTGACGGAAAATGGGCCGGTGACGCGCCGGCCCTGATCTCTTTTACCCGAGATAATCACGCTTGCCGATCGGCGCACCCTGATTGCGCAGGATGGCGTGGGCGGTCGCGACGTGGAAATAGAAGTTCGGCAGCGCGAAGGTGGTGACATATTCGTCACCCGGAAGCACGATGCCGCTGCTGCCCGGCAGGGTGATCTGGCGGCCTTCCACGCCTTCCAGCGCTTGCGCCGAAAATGTGGCGAGATAGGCTTCGGTCTTTGCCAGGCGCTCGCGCAACTCGTCGAACGTCTTTTCATTATCCTCGAACTTCGGGGCGTCGGTGCCCGTCAGCCGAGCGAGAGTGAATTTGGCGCTGTCGCTGGCGCGCTGATACTGGCCGGAAAGCGGCAGCATGTCCGGCGCAAGGCGCGCAGCGACCAATATGGCGGGATCGACATTCTTTTCCCTCGCAAAGGCTTCGGCCTTGTCGAGATAGGTTTTCAGGCTGGCGAGGCCCCGCTGAAACATCGGAACAGTGAGGCGATAGATCGAAATGGACATCTGTCCTGTCTCCAAAATCTTCAAATAGTCAGGCCGCAGCGAGAGATCGAAGGCGCCTGCGGCGGTCCACCTGTCTTCGACCCCGTCATAGATGGAGGCTCCCTTCGTCTTCCGCAATGCAGCGAATGCAGGTGCCGGGGCATAAGGCCTGTGGCATTGCGCGCCCGGTCCATATCTCGTCGCCGCTAAAGAGGCTTGACGCCGTTCCCAGAAAATGGAATGAATATTCCGAAGAACAAATTTTACGGTTTGTTTGTTCCGTTTTGCGGAACGCCGCGGGAGAGGCGGCGCGAGCGAATAGCGGCTCCAGGGCAAAATGCCTGGAGCTCCGGCGTGAGGAGGGTGCAGCCGGGCACCGTTTGTGGAGGAAGTAAAATGAAAAAGTTTATCCTGGGCACTGCGATGGCGCTCGTCATGTCGGCGGCCGCTCACGCGGAAACCGTCGGCGTCTCGATGGCGAAGTTCGACGACAACTTTCTGACCGTTCTGCGCAACGGCATGACCGATTACGCCAAGACGCTGAGCGGCGTCACCCTGCAGGTCGAAGACGCGCAAAACGACGTTTCCAAGCAGCAGAGCCAGATCCAGAATTTCATCGCCTCCAAGGTCGATGCAATCATCGTCAACCCTGTTGACACCGACGCGACGACGGCGATGTCGAAGCTTGCGGCCGATGCCGGCATTCCGCTGGTTTACGTCAACCGTCAGCCGGTCAACGTCGACACGCTTCCTGAGAAGCAGGCTTTCGTGGCCTCCAACGAACAGGAATCCGGCACGCTGGAAACCAAGGAAATCTGCCGCATTCTCGGTGGCAAGGGCAAAGCCGTCGTTATCATGGGTGAGCTTTCCAACCAGGCCGCGCGCATGCGCACCCAGGATATCCATGACGTCATCAAGACCGATGAGTGCAAAGGCATCGAGATCGTCGAAGAGCAGACGGCCAACTGGGATCGCACCCAGGGCGCCGACCTGATGACCAACTGGCTCTCCAGCGGCATCGAGTTCGACGCTGTCATCTCCAACAACGACGAAATGGCAATTGGCGCTATCCAGGCGCTGAAGGCAGCCGGCAAGGATATGAGCAAGGTCGTCATCGGCGGCGTCGACGCCACGCAGGACGCGCTTGCCGCCATGCAGGCGGGCGACCTCGACGTTACCGTGTTCCAGGATGCCGCCGGCCAGGGCAAGGGCTCGCTCGATACTGCGCTGAAGATCGCCAAGGGCGAAAAGGTCGAGAAGAAGGTCTATATTCCCTTCCAGCTCGTCACCCCTGAAAACGTCAAGGACTTCGTCACCAAGAACTGAGGCGAACGCCTAACGGGATGCGGGCAAAGCCCGCATCCTTTTCGCCTGCCCGTATCCGGAGGAGATGATATGGCCGTCAGCCCGACAACCATGGCCGCCGTGCGCGCAAGCGGCGCAGTTCCGAATGCGGAATATCTGTTGAGCGCCGAAGGCGTTCGCAAGGAATTTCCCGGTGTCGTCGCACTCGACGACGTACAGTTCCGGCTGAAGCGCGCCTCCGTGCACGCGTTGATGGGCGAAAACGGCGCCGGCAAATCGACATTGATGAAGATCCTGGCCGGCATCTACACGCCCGATAAAGGCGATATCCGCCTGAAAGGCATCGAAATCCAGCTGAAATCTCCGCTCGACGCGCTGGAGAATGGCATTGCCATGATCCATCAGGAACTGAACCTGATGCCGTTCATGACGGTCGCGGAAAATATCTGGATCCGCCGCGAACCGAAGAACCGCTTCGGCTTCGTCGATCATGGCGTGATGCATCGCATGACCGAGGAGCTGTTTGCCCGGCTCAATATCGATATCGATCCCGATATCGAGGTCCGTTACCTCTCGGTCGCCAACCGCCAGATGGTCGAGATCGCCAAGGCGGTTTCCTATAATTCCGACGTGCTGATCATGGACGAGCCGACTTCGGCGCTGACGGAGCGGGAGGTCGAGCATCTTTTCCGCATTATCCGCGACCTCAGGGCGCAGGGAATCGGCATCGTCTATATCACCCACAAGATGAACGAGCTTTTCGAGATCGCCGACGAGTTTTCGGTATTCCGCGACGGTCGCTATATCGGCACGCATGCATCGACCGAGGTCACCCGCGACGACATCATCCGCATGATGGTCGGGCGCGAGATCACCCAGATGTTCCCCAAGGAAGAGGTGCCGATCGGCGAGGTCATGCTCTCCGTCAAGGATCTTTGCCTCAAGGGCGTCTTCAAGGATGTCTCCTTCGAGGTAAGGGCAGGCGAGATCCTCGGAGTGGCCGGCCTTGTCGGCTCCGGACGGTCGAATGTCGCCGAAACGCTCTTCGGCGTGACGCCGGCAAGCTCCGGCTCCATCGAGCTCTACGGCAAGCCGGTGACGATTTCGTCACCGACCGAGGCCATCCGCAACCAGATGGCGTTCCTGACCGAGGACCGCAAGGATACCGGCTGTCTGCTGATCCTCGATATTCTCGAGAACATGCAGATCGCCGTTCTGCAGGACAGATACGTCAAGGGCGGCTTCGTGCAGCAGGGCGCGATCGAGGCGACCTGCGAAGACATGGCAAAGAAACTGCGGGTGAAGACGCCCAATCTCTACGAGCGGGTGGAAAATCTTTCGGGCGGCAATCAGCAGAAGGTGCTGATCGGCCGCTGGCTGCTCACCAATCCGCGAATCCTGATCCTCGACGAGCCGACACGCGGCATCGATGTCGGCGCCAAGGCGGAGATTCACCGGCTGGTCACCGAAATGGCGCGAAACGGCGTGGCAGTCATCATGATCTCATCCGAGATGCCCGAGGTTCTCGGCATGAGCGACCGCATCATGGTCATGCACGAGGGACGCGTGACCGGTTTCCTCAATCGCGATGAAGCAACGCAGATCAAGGTGATGGAGCTGGCTGCGCAGTGATGCGCCGTCTGCAATCGCCCAAGGGAGGTTTGACATGAGTACCAAGGCAGCAGAGGGCGCGGCTCCGCTCGCAACCCGGCAACGGCGGCGGCGCTTACCGACCGAGCTCAGCATTTTCCTCGTGCTCGTCGGCATCGCACTCATCTATGAAGCGCTCGGCTGGATGTTCATCGGCCAAAGCTTCCTGATGAATTCGCAGCGTCTGACGATCATGATCCTGCAGGTCTCCGTCATCGGCATCATCGCCGTCGGCGTCACGCAGGTCATCATCACAGGCGGCATCGATCTTTCATCCGGCTCGGTCGTCGGCATGACGGCGATGATCGCGACAAGCTTCGCCCAGTCCTCCACCTGGGGACGGGCAGTCTTCCCCTCGCTGACCGACCTGCCGGCTGTCGTGCCGATCATGGTCGGCCTGCTGATCGGAGCGGCTGCGGGTCTGGCGAATGGCGCACTCATCGCCTACACGAAAATCCCGCCCTTCATCGCAACGCTCGGCATGTTCGTGTCGGCCCGCGGCGTGGCGAAGTGGTACACCAAGGGACAGCCGGTTTCCGGCATCACCGAGCAGTTTCACTTCATCGGCACCAAGGCCTGGCCGGTCGTCGTCTTCCTGGTCGTCGCGCTGATCTTCCATATTGCGCTACGCTACACACGCTACGGCAAGTTCACCTATGCGATAGGCGCGAACCCGCAGGCGGCGCGCGTCTCCGGCATCAACATCGAGGCGCATCTCGTCAAGGTCTATGTGATCGCCGGATTGCTCGCCGGTCTTGCCGGCATCGTCACGGCGGCACGCGCGGAAACCGCGCAGGCCAGCATGGGCGTCGGATATGAGCTCGATGCGATTGCCGCGACCGTCATCGGCGGCACCTCGCTGACCGGCGGCGTCGGCCGCATCACCGGCACCGTCATCGGCACCATTATCCTCGGCGTGATGACATCGGGCTTCACCTTCCTGAGGATCGACGCCTATTATCAGGAGATCGTCAAAGGCTTCATCATCGTCGCGGCTGTTGTGATCGACGTCTACAGACAGAAGAAGCGCCGCAAGCACTGATCTCTGCCGGCATCATTCGTAATTTTGCGGGGGCTTCGGCCCCCGTTTGCGTTTTCGCGCCGATGGCCGATTTTCAAAAAAAGAGATGGCGAATTCCGTCAGCTTTTCTATTCTGGCCACTTCATTCGCCCGCTACAGCGCCGCGCGTCTGGAAAGACGCGCAAAGGACGCTGTAGCACTTTGAATGCTGCATAATTTTATCCTTAAATCGATTCCGATTTAAGGAATTAGGCAGTAGGGCAGCGCAGGAAGACAGATGCAATTCGTATTTGACGGTCACAACGACGTTCTCCTTCGACTCTGGACACATTCAAAAGACGGCAGCGACCCTATCGCGGAATTTTCGGACGGCACGACGGTCGGCCATATCGATGCGCGCCGGGCGAAAGCGGGCGGTCTGTCCGGTGGTCTCTGCGCCATCTACATTCCCTCGGGCGATCTCGTCTTCGCCGATCCGGATGCCGACGGCCGTTATGTCACGCCGATGGCCGCCCCGCTTGATCCGCTTCCGTCCCTTGCGATCGCCACTGAAATGGCGGCGATCGCGCTGCGGCTCGACCAGGCCGGCGCCTGGCGTCTCTGCCGCACGGTCAAGGACATCCGTGGCGCCATGGCGGAGGAGGTTTTCGCCGCCGTCATGCATATGGAAGGCTGCGAGGCGATCGGCGCCGATCTGTCGGCGCTCGAGGTATTCTATGCGGCCGGCCTGCGCTCGCTCGGGCCGGTCTGGAGCCGGCACAACGTCTTCGGCCATGGTGTGCCCTTCGCCTTCCCGATGTCGCCGGACACCGGGCCGGGTCTCACCGATGCCGGTTTTGCGCTGGTACGGGAATGCAATCGCCTCGGCATCCTGATCGACCTTGCCCATATCACCGAGAAGGGCTTCTGGGACGTGGCGAAGACGACCGACCAGCCGCTGGTCGCCAGCCACTCCAATGCCCATGCGCTGACGCCGGTCGCGCGCAACCTGACGGACAGGCAGCTCGATGCGATCCGCGAAAGCCGCGGTCTCGTCGGCATCAATTATGCCACTGCGATGCTGCGCGCCGACGGCCGCTCGGACAGCGATACGCCGATTGCCGACATGATCCGTCACATCGACCATCTCGTGAACCGCATCGGCATCGATTGCGTGGCGCTCGGATCGGACTTCGACGGCGCCACGATCCCTGAGGAAATCGGCGATGCGGCCGGCAATCAGAAGCTGATTGCCGCTCTCAGGGAGGCTGGTTATGGTGAGGCGGATCTCACGAAACTTGCCCGTGAAAATTGGCTTCGCATTCTCGCACAAGCCTGGCGGGAGGACGACGCCTAAAGCGCCGCCCGCCTCTGGACGCGCTGAGAACGGACAATAGTTTTAATGAGGTACGACCGACAAAACGCTTCGTAATCAATCAAGAACAGGGGAACAGACCATGATGATCACCAAGCTCAGCCGCAATTACCGCCTGCTTTCCGCCGGAGCCGCTCTTTCGCTGCTGATGATGACGGCACCTTCCGCCTTTGCCGAAACGCCCAAAGACACGCTTGTCGAGGGTTTTGCGTTCGACGACATCATCACCATGGATCCCGGCGAGGCTTTCGAGCTTTCGACCGCCGAAATCACCAGCAACAGTTACAGCCTGCTTGTCCGTCTCGATCTCGCCGACACATCCAAGGTGAAGGGCGATCTTGCCGAGAGCTGGAGCGTTTCGGATGACGGCCTCACCTATACGTTCAAGCTGAAACCAGGCCTCAAATTCGCATCCGGGAATCCTGTTACTGCCGAAGACGTTGCATGGTCGTTCGAGCGAGCCGTCAAGCTCGACAAGAGCCCGGCCTTTATCCTTACCCAGTTCGGCCTGACCGGCGACAATGTCACCGAAAAGGCCAAGGCGGCCGATGCCAATACCTTCGTCTTCACGGTCGACAAAGCCTATGCGCCGAGCTTCGTGCTCAACTGCCTGACGGCGACGGTCGCCTCCGTGGTCGATAAAAAACTCGTGCTCGAGCATGTGAAGGCGGTAACGCCGGATGCCGAGCACAAATACGACAATGATTTCGGCAATGAGTGGCTGAAGACCGGTTATGCCGGCTCCGGCGCCTTCAAGCTGCGCGAATGGCGGGCCAACGAAGTCGTCGTGCTGGAGCGCAACGACAATTATTATGGCGATAAGTCGAAGCTCAATCGCGTCATCTACCGCTTCATGAAGGAAAGCTCGGCCCAGCGGCTGGCGCTCGAAGCCGGCGATATCGACATCGCCCGCAATCTCGAGCCCGGCGACATCGACGCCGTTTCCAAGAACGCCGATCTGGCGACGACAAACGCGCCGAAGGGCACGATCTACTACGTCAGCCTGAACAACAAGAATGAGAACCTGAAGAAGCCGGAAGTCCAGGAAGCCTTCAAATATCTGGTCGACTACGATGCGATCGGCGCGACCCTGATCAAGGGGATCGGCGAGATCCACCAGACCTTCCTGCCGGAGGGCCAACTCGGCGCGCTTGATGAAAACCCCTACAAGCTCGATGTCGCCAAGGCCAAGGAACTGCTGGCCAAGGCCGGCGTGCCCGACGGTTTCTCGGTGACGATGGACGTGCGCAACACCCAGCCGGTAACCGGGATTGCCGAATCGATGCAGCAGTCGCTGGCGCAGGCCGGCGTGAAGCTGGAGATCATCCCCGGCGACGGCAAGCAGACGCTGACCAAATATCGCGCCCGCACCCACGATATCTATATTGGCCAGTGGGGTTCGGACTATTTCGACCCGAACTCGAATGCCGACACCTTCACCAGCAATCCCGACAATTCCGATGCCGGCACGGTGAAAACGCTCGCCTGGCGCAACACCTGGGAGGCGCCGGAACTCGACAAGCAAGCCAAGGCCGCGCTGCTTGAGCGCGACGGTGAGAAGCGGGCCGCCATGTACGAGGATATCCAGAAGAAGTTCCTCGCCAACAGCCCCTTCGTCATCATCTTCCAGCAGACCGAAGTAGCCGGCTATCGCAAGAATTTGAAGGACTTCAAGCTGGGTCCGAGCTTCGATACCAATTTCGTCGGTCCGATCGCCAAGGAATGATCCGGCAGGATTGGTCGCTTGAGCACCATTGAAACAACACAGGTGGCGGCACGGCCCCGAAAGGGCGGTGCCAGCACCCTCGCCAAGGCGGTCGGGCGGTTCCTGTTCGCCGCCGTCACCACCTATCTCGGCCTTCTGGCCGTCACCTTCTTCATCGGCCGCGTCGTGCCGATCGATCCCGTGCTCGCCATCCTCGGCGACCGCGCGCCCACCCATGTCGTCGAGCGTGTGCGCCGGGAAATGGGCTTCAATCTGCCGCTCTATGAGCAGTTCTACATCTATGTCAAAGGTGTGCTGTCCGGCGATTTCGGCAATTCGGTGCTGACGACCAACCCTGTGATGGTCGACATCCGCCGCGTCATGCCGGCGACGATCGAACTTGCCACACTCGGAACGCTGATCGGCGCCTGCGTCGGCGTGCCGCTCGGCGTTCTCGCCGCCGTGCGCCGCGGCAGCATCGCCGACCAGGTGGTGCGCGTCATCGGCCTGATCGGTTATTCCGTGCCGATCTTCTGGCTGGCGCTGATCTCGCTCGTCATCTTCTACGCGCAGCTGCGCTGGGTGGCCTTTCCCGGCCGCATCGATATCGTCTTCGAATATACGTTCACGCCGATCACCGGCTTCTATCTGCTGGACAGCGCCTGGCAGGGGCAGTGGGATGTCTTCTATGATGTGTTCCGCCACATCATCCTGCCTGCCTCGCTGCTCGGTTATTTCTCGCTCGCCTATATCAGCCGCATGACCCGCAGCTTCATGCTGAACGAGCTGTCGCAGGAATATATCGTCGCCGCGCGCGCCAAGGGGCTTTCGGAAACGCGGGTGATCTGGGGCCATGCGCTGCGCAACGCCGCCGTGCCGCTCGTCACCGTCATCGCGCTTTCCTATGCCGGCCTGCTCGAAGGATCGGTGCTGACCGAAACCGTCTTTTCCTGGCCGGGCATCGGGCTCTACATCACCAACTCGCTGCAGAATGCCGATATGAACGCCGTGCTCGGCGGCACGATCGTCATCGGCACGGTTTTCATCGGCATCAATCTTCTGTCCGATCTTCTCTACCGGACGCTCGACCCGAGGACGCGAAACCGATGACGGCTCCCGCCAGCCCATCGCCGACGATGAGCCGCCGCGACTGGCTGCTGTCCGACCGGCCGCAATCGCGCATGCAGGCGCGCCTCGGCCGCGCCTATGTCACCTGGCGGCAGTTCACCGCAAACCGGCTTGCCGTCGTCGGCCTGCTGATTATCGTGGCGCTGCTTTTCATCGCCGCCTTCGCCGATATCATCGCCACGCACAATCCCGTCGTCGGCGATCTGCGCAATGCCCGGCTGCTGCCGCCGGGAACGGGTGAATTCCTGCTCGGCACCGACGACCAGGGCCGTGATATCTTTTCGCGGCTGATCTACGGATCGCGTTTGACGCTGCTGGTCGTCGTGCTCGTCGCCGTCATCTCGGCGCCGATCGGCCTGATCGTCGGCACCGTCTCCGGTTATGCCGGCGGGTGGGTGGATGCGACGCTGATGCGCATCACCGATATTTTCCTCGCCTTTCCGAAGCTGGTGCTGGCGCTCGCTTTCGTCGCCGCGCTCGGCCCGGGCATCCAGAATGCGATCATCGCCATCGCCATCACCTCCTGGCCGCCCTATGCCCGCATCGCGCGCGCCGAAACGCTGACGGTCCGGCGGTCCGACTATATCTCGGCGGTGAGGCTGATGGGCGCCTCGCCGTTGCGCATCATCGTGCGCCATGTCATGCCGCTCTGCATTTCCTCGCTGATCGTGCGCGTGACGCTCGATATGGCCGGCATCATCCTGACGGCAGCCGGCCTCGGCTTCCTCGGCTTGGGCGCGCAGCCGCCGCTGCCGGAATGGGGCGCGATGATCGCTTCGGGCCGGCGCTTCATCCTCGATCAATGGTGGGTGGCGGCGATGCCCGGCATCGCCATCCTCATCGTCAGCCTCGGCTTCAATCTGCTCGGCGACGGCCTGCGCGACGCGCTCGATCCGAAGGAGAGCGGCCAGTGACGACGCTTCTGACGGTCGACAAGCTCAAGGTCAGCTACCCCACGCGCACCGGCATGATCGAAGCCGTGCGCGGCGTCTCCTTCACGCTCGGCAAGGAAAGGCTCGGCATCGTCGGCGAATCCGGTTCCGGCAAGTCGCAAACCGGTCGGGCCATCATGGGCCTGACGCCGAAACACGGCATCGTCACGGCCGACAGGCTGGATTTCAGCGGTATCGACCTCCTCAAGGCCTCGGCCGGGCAACGGCGCAGGCTGCGCGGCAAGCGCATCGCCATGATCCTGCAGGATCCGAAATATTCGCTCGATCCTGTTATGACGATCGGCCGGCAGATCTGCGAAACGCTGCGCACCCATGAAAAGGTCGGCAAGGCGGAGGCGCGCGAGCGGGCGCTCGCCATGCTGGAGGCCGTGCAGATCCGCGATCCGAAACGCGTCTTCGATCTGCATCCGCACGAAGTTTCGGGCGGCATGGGGCAGCGTGCGATGATCGCCATGATGCTGATCGCCGGGCCGGAGCTGCTGATTGCCGACGAGCCGACCTCGGCGCTCGACGTGACGGTGCAGCTCGATGTGCTCAGAATCATGGACAGGCTGGTGTCGGAGCGCGGCATGGGATTGATCTTCATCTCCCATGATTTGAGACTGGTCTCCTCTTTCTGCGATCGCGTCATCGTCATGTATGCCGGAAAGATCGTCGAGGAGCTTGCGGCCGTCGATCTCAAACACGCGCAGCATCCCTATACCCAAGGACTGCTGAACTGCATGCCCGAGATCGGCGCGAACCGCCATCCACTGCCCGTGCTCGACCGCAGGCCGGAGTGGGCGGCATGAGCGCAGCACTCCACGTCGACAATCTCAGCGTCGTCTACGATGAATTTCACGCCCTGAAGGATGTCAGCATCGATGTCGAACGCGGTGAATCCTTCGGTCTCGTCGGCGAGTCCGGCTCGGGCAAATCCACCTTGCTGCGCGCCGTGGCCGGACTTGCACCGATCAGCGGCGGCGCGATCCACGTCGACGGCGAAGCATTGAAAGGCGCAAAGCGCAGCAAGGCCTTCTATCGGCGTGTGCAGATGGTCTTTCAGGATCCTTATGGCTCGCTGCATCCGCGCCAGACGATCGACCGGCTGCTGCTCGAACCGCTTGCGATCCACGGCATCGGGGACAACGACAGGCGCATCGCGCGGGCGCTCGACGAGGTCGGCCTCGGCAATGGCTTCCGTTTCCGCTACCCGCATCAGCTCTCCGGCGGCCAGCGGCAGCGTGTGGCAATCGCCAGGGCGCTGATCGTCGAACCGTCTATCCTGCTGCTCGACGAGCCGACATCGGCGCTCGATGCCTCGGTGCAGGCCGAGGTGTTGAACCTGCTCGAACAGATCCGCCGCGACCGCAAACTCACCTTCATTATGGTGAGCCACGATCTCGGCGTGATCACCCATATGTGCGACAGGCTCGCCGTGATGCGCAATGGCGCCGTTGTCGAACGATTGAGCTCGCAAGCGCTGGCGGAGGGCGCGGTCCGGGAGGACTACACGAAAAATTTGATGATCGCGAGCAAAGGGTTCGTCAAAGCCTGAAAGCCAATCATTTCAAACTATTGAAAAGAAACGAGCGGCGCCGGCGTTAAGGATAATATTTCGCTAAAAGACGACCATTCAGCTAGACTATTGACAGCTGCCCCGCTTCTGTCATGATCCTGTTAACGATTGTTAGCTTTCGTGATCGATGGAGGTTGAGGCATGTTCTTTCTCGGTGGGATGACCATGGGCTACCTCGATCCTCCCGTCAGAACCGAACGCAAGGAACAGATGACGGTCGCCATGCCTGCGGAAAAGGACCGGCGCCTGATCGAGACCTCCAACCCGCCGCAGAACGAGAACGCCGTCGAGCGCTCGTTGATCTGGGCATGGCGCACGCTCTTCTAACAGCCGGTTGAATTTTCTCTTCCGCTCCCTCTGGACGGAAATTTATCTCTACCTACCTGATAGAGAATAAGAAATATAACAGCGAGCCGCACAACCGGCCGCACGAGAACAACGGAGGCGACATATGGCAGAACTGGGTATTTCGCATACTCACGTGAACCACTATGGTTCCGTACCGACCAAGAAGCCGCACGCCACGCGTCACAGGCTTCAGGCGGTGCTCCATGGGACAATCTTCACCGCGGCATTCCTGTTTGTGGTGGCCATGGTCTTCGGCCTGGTCGGATAGTCGGCAGATAACAAGCCTCGGCAGGCGCCGAGGCTGCGGCGAGTGCCGCCCTTGTTGAATGCCGGACACCGTCTCGGCGTTTCAAGCCCCTTGATCATCCTTCTCCTTATCACGCGCTCGAAAAGGGCGCCGCCTCAAGCACTCGCGGCGCATTTTTGCTCCCGTTAATGCGTGTCGCCCGGAAGTGTGCCGCGGTTCCGGGACAACGACATGCATAAAAACAAAGAGCTAAAGCGCGTTGCGTGAATCAAATTTGATGCGACGCGCTTTAGGTCTGGCCGAGTTCAAGTCGACGCACGCCCCGGTCGGACCGTGAGCAGGCGAACAAGCCGCTCAAAGGACAGCCGAAGATCCGGAAAATCCTCCCTCTGCGCCTGCCTCGCCGCAACCAGGCGCCGGCATGCTCGCCATCCCCGCCGCGCAAGCGCATCGGTCAGGCGGCGCATGCCTCTTGACTTGAATTATTCCGATGGTGTCCAACTTTTCGACATGGTTTTGCGGAGAGTGTATTGATCGCCCTCGGGTCGTCCTGGACCAGGGCTGCGCCCGATTGCATCGCTTGCCAGACGTCATTCACCCCGGCTTCATCGATCTTCGACGAATCGGGGCCCGTTCATGTAGCAGTCATGATATGCAGTGCAAAAGGCTGAGCAAAACCAGCCATAACTTTGTTTGGATCCAGAACCGAACCCATGTCTATTGCCATTCTTTCTCCGAGCCTTCCCCGCGAACCCGAGATGAAGCAGATCGATCACAATGATTCGATCCGCTCGACCTATCTTTCCATCGAGGACATCAAGGCGATGGGCGATGCAGTCGCCCGTAACGGCGTCGACAAGCTGCCGGCTTTCGCCCCTTTCGATTTCTTCGCACGCCACAAGGAAAATCAGAAGGAAATCCTGCGCGTCTACCGCACGACGGCGACGGATGTCGAGGCCGGCGAGACGATCACGCCGGCGGCGGAATGGCTGCTGGACAACCATTATATCGTCGAAGAGGCAATTCAGGAGGTGCGGCGTGACTTCCCCCGCCGCTTCTACCGCGAATTGCCGACCATGTCTGTCGGCGGAGTCGAGATTCCGCGCACTCTGGTGCTTGCCTGGCTCTACGTCGCCCATACCCACAGCACGATCTCGCAGGAAAGCCTGACGGCGCTGGTCGACGGCTTCCAGGCCAACGAGACGCTGAGGATCGGTGAACTCTGGGCGCTGCCCTCGCTGGTGCGCTACGTGCTCGTCGAAAACCTTCGCCGTATTTCGAGCCGTGTCGAAGCCAGCCGCCGGCTGCGCCGCCGCGCCAACGAGGCCGCCGACGAGCTGGTGCGCCTGACCGATCCGGCCAGGGCGGCCGCCTATCTGAAGACGCTGGAACCGCTGGCCGAGGACAATACCTTCTCGACGCAGTTCCTCTATCGCCTGCGTGACGGCTCGCAGACCTCGAGCCTGGCGATCACCTGGCTCGACGAGCGGCTGGAAGAGCTTGGCCGCAACACCGAAGAGGCGACGACGGCCGAACACAGCCGTCTCTCCTCCGGCAACGTGACGATGGGCAACATCATCCGCAGCCTGCGCGAGATCGACGACACCGAATGGTCGGTCTGGGTCGAGCAGGTCAGCCATGTCGACAAGCTGCTCTGGGAACATTCGGATTACGGCATCCTCGATTCCGGCTCGCGCAACAAATACCGCAAGCAGATCGAGAAGCTCGCCAAGCGTTCGCCGCTGACCGAGATGGAAATCGCCCAGCTGGCGCTCGATATGACGGATGCCGCCAAGGCCTCCGGCGAGCCGCAGCCGCACGAACCGAATGTCGGCGGCTTCCTGTCCGGCGCGCAGCGGCCGAAGCTCGAGGCGCGGGCGAATTACCGCCCGACGGTCACCCAGCATTTCGTGCGCGCCGTGCGCCGGTTCAACTGGCTGGCAATTGCTGTTCCCGTCATGCTGCTGACTGTCATCGCCATGGCTGTTGTCGGCAACTTCATGGCGAATGCCGGCATGGGTCCGATCGAAATCGCCGTGCTGCTGATCATGTTCTCGCTGCCGGCATCGGAAGGAGCGACAGGTCTCTTCAACACGCTTCTTTCCTTCTTCGTGACGCCGGCGCGTCTCGTCGGCTACGAGTTCAAGGAGGGCATTCCGGAGGATGCACGCACGCTGCTCGTCGTGCCCTGCCTGATCTCGAACCGCGACAGCGTCGACGATCACGTGCGCAATCTCGAGGTCCACTATCTCGCCAATCCGCGTGGCGAGATCTATTTCGCGCTGCTCAGCGACTGGCCGGACAGCGATGTCGAGGAGACGCCCGCCGATCTCGAGGTTCTCGACTATGCAAGGCGCGAGATCGCCAATCTTTCCGCCCGCTATGCCTATGACGGCAAGACGCGTTTCTACCTGTTGCATCGCCGCCGTCTCTACAACGCCTCGGAAGGCGTCTGGATGGGCTGGGAGCGCAAACGCGGCAAGCTGCACGAGCTCAACATGCTGCTGCGCGGCGACCGCGACACGACCTATCTGCCGGGCGCCAATGCCGTGCCGGCCAATGTGCAATATGTCATGACGCTCGACGCCGACACGCGCCTGATGCGTGACGCCGTCACCAAGCTCGTCGGCAAGCTCTATCATCCGATCAACCGCCCGGTCATCAATCCGAAAACCGGCCGTGTCGAAAGCGGCTACGGCGTGCTGCAGCCGCGTGTCACGCCGTCGTTGACGACGGGCAAGGACGCCTCGGTCTTCCAGCGCGTCTTTTCGATCAACCGCGGCCTCGATCCTTATGTCTTCACCGTGTCCGACGTCTATCAGGATCTCGCCGGCGAGGGCACCTTCACCGGCAAGGGCCTCTACCATGTCGATGCCTTCGAAGCCTCGCTGAAGGGCCGGATCGACGAGAATTCCGTACTCAGCCACGATCTTCTCGAAGGTTCGATGGCGCGCTGCGCCCTCGTCACCGATCTCGAGCTGGTCGAGGATTTCCCGATCCGCTACGAGGTGGAGACCTCGCGCCAGCATCGCTGGGCGCGCGGCGACTGGCAGCTCCTGCCTTACATGTTCAATCCGAAATACGGCGTCACGGCCCTCGGCCGCTGGAAGATGTTCGACAATCTGCGCCGTTCGCTGACGCCGATCGCCTGGTTCTTCGCCTCGGTGCTCGGCTGGTATTTCATGGGTCCGCTCGGCGCGCTGGTCTGGCAGATTCTGCTGATCTTCTGCCTCTTCGTGGCGCCGACCCTGTCGCTCATCAACGGCATCATCCCGCGCACCAGCGATATCGTCGCCCGCGCCCATCTCTATACGGTCTGGTCGGATATCACGGCCGCCAATGCGCAGGTCGCATTGCGGATCGTCTTCATTGCCGATTCGGCCGCCATGATGGCGGATGCGATCGGCCGTTCGCTCTACCGCCTGTTCGTCAGCCGTAAGCTGATGCTGCAGTGGCGGACCGCCGCCAGCGTTCAGGCCGGCGGGCAAGGCACCCTCACCTCTTATTACAGGCAGATGTGGCATGCGCCTGTGCTGGCGCTGCTGGCGCTTGGTTTCGCAGCCCTTCCCGGCGACAACGCCTTCCTGGTCGGCATCCCCTTCGCGCTGCTGTGGATCCTCTCGCCTGTCGTCGCCTGGTATGTCAGCCAGTCGGCCGAAACCGAGGACCGGCTCGAAGTCGCCGACTCCGTGTCGAGCGAGCTGCGCAAGATCGCTCGGCGCACCTGGCGCTATTTCGAAACCTTCACCACGGCCGAGCAGAATTACCTGCCGCCGGACAATATCCAGGAAACGCCGCATGTCATCGTCGCGGCCCGCACCTCGCCGACCAATATCGGCGTCTATCTGCTTTCCGTCGTGTCCGGCCGGCATTTCGGCTGGTTCTCCTTCGAGGAGACGCTCGAGCGGTTGGAGCAGACGATTGCCACGATCGACAAAATGGAGAAATTCCGCGGCCACCTGTACAACTGGTATCACAGCGATACGCTGCAGACGCTCGGGCCGCGTTACGTCTCGGCGGTCGACAGCGGCAATCTCGCCGGCCACCTGATCGCCGTTTCTTCGGCCTGCCGCAACTGGGCCGAGGCGCCGTCGGCCCATATGCAGGGCAATCTCGACGGTGTCGGCGATACGGCAGGCATTTTGGGCGAAGTGCTGGCGGATCTGCCGGATGACCGCAAGACCGTGCGTCCGCTGCGCCGGCGCCTGGAAGAGCGCATTGTCGGCTTCCAGAACGCGCTTGCCGCCGTCAAGCGCGAGCACGAATTCGCCTCGATCCGCATCATCAACCTCGCCGTTCTCGCCCGCGACATCGAAAAGCTCGCCGCCAATCTCGACCACGAGGTCAAGTCGAAGCAGAGCGAAGAGGTCACCCAATGGGCGGCATCCCTCGTCAAGGTCTGCGAGGCGCATATCTCCGACAGCACCTTCGATCTTTCCAAGGTCGATGCGCTCCGGCCGCGGCTGGTGGCGCTGCGCGACAAGGCTCGCGATCTTGCCTTCTCGATGGATTTCGGCTTCCTGTTCCGGCCGGAGCGGCGCCTGCTGTCGATCGGCTACCGTGTCGAAAGCGGTGAACTCGACCAGGCCTGCTACGATCTTCTCGCGTCGGAATGCCGCCTGACCAGCCTGTTCGGCATCGCCAAGGGCGACCTGCCGACGGAGCACTGGTATCGCCTCGGCCGCCAGGTCGTGCCGGTGGGATCGCGCGGCGCGCTGGTCTCCTGGTCCGGTTCGATGTTCGAATATCTGATGCCACCGCTCGTCATGCAGGAGCGCGGCGGCGGCATTCTCAACCAGACCAACAATCTTGTTGTGGTCGAGCAGATGAACTACGCCCGCAAGCTCGGTATTCCGTGGGGCATTTCGGAAGCGGCCTTCAACGCCCGCGACCATAACCTCAACTATCAGTACACGAATTTCGGCGTGCCGACGCTCGGTCTCAAGCGTGGCCTCGGCCACAATGCCGTCATCGCGCCCTATGCTTCGCTGCTCGCCAGCCAGTACGACCCGCCGGGCGCGCTCGAAAACCTGCAGCGGCTGCGCAAGGTCGGCGCGCTCGGCAAGTTCGGCTTCCACGACGCGGTCGACTTCACGCCGACGCGCGTGCCGGAAGGCAAGAAATGCGCTGTGGTCTACAATTATTATGCCCACCATCACGGCATGTCGATCGCCGCCGTCGCCAACGTCGCCTTCAACGGCCATCTGCGCGAGCTCTTCCATTCCGACCCGGTCATCGAGGCGGCGGAGCTGCTGCTGCAGGAAAAGGCGCCGCGCGACATTCCTGTTATGAGCGGCAAGCATGAATCCGACACGCCGGCCAGCATCCAGGACGATCTGCTGCGGCCGGAGATCAGGAAGATCAGCGATCCGGCGTCGCGCGACCGCGAACTCGTGTTCCTGTCGAACGGCCACTACTCGCTGATGCTGACGGCGACGGGCGCCGGTTATTCCCGCTGGAACGGCCTCTCCGTTTCCCGCTGGAAGGCCGATCCGACCGAAGATCGCTGGGGCACCTTCATCTTCCTGCGTGATACCGCCACCAACGAATGGTGGTCGGCGACAGCAGAGCCGAAGGGCGTCGAGGGCGAAAAGATCAAGGTCGAGTTCGCCGACGAGAAGGCGCAGTTCACCAAGACGGTTGGTGATCTGACGAGCGAGGTAGAATGCATCATTGCGACCGAGCATGATGCCGAGGCCCGCCGTGTCACCCTGCTCAACATGGGCACGGAAGACCGTTTCATCGAGGTCACCTCCTATCTCGAACCTGTCATCACCTCGGATGATACCGACAACGCGCATCCGGCCTTCGCCCGCATGTTCGTCAAGACCGAGATCGGCAAGCGTGGCGACGTCATTCGCGCCGAACGCAACAAACGCGATCCGAACGAGCCGAACATCAGCATCGCGCATCTGATCGTCGACAATGCCGGCGACACCCGTCACACCGAATTCGAGACCGACCGGCGCAAGTTCATCGGCCGTGGCCGCAGCCTCGCCGATGCGGCGGCCTTCGATCCGGGCGCCACACTTTCCGGCAGCGACGGCTTCATGCTCGATCCCGTCATGTCGCTGCGCCGCACCGTGCGTGTGCCGGCCGGCAAAAAGGTCAGCGTGTTCTTCTGGACGATCGCCGCTCCAAACCGCGACGAGGTCGACAAGGCGGTCAATCGCTACCGTCATCCCGACGCCTTCAACCACGAGCTCGTCCAGGCCTGGACGCGCACCCAGGTGCAGATGCGGCACGTCGGCGTCACCTCGCAGCAGGCGGCAGCCTTCCAGCATCTCGGACGCTACCTCGTCTATCCCGACATGCAGCTGCGCAAGGATGAAGCGACCGTCGAGGCCGGCCTGCGGTCGCAATCGGCGCTGTGGCCTCTGGCGATCTCCGGCGATTTTCCGATTTTCACGTTGCGCGTCAACGACGACATGGATCTCGATATTGCCCGCGAGGCCCTGCTGGCGCAGGAATATCTGCGCTCGCGCGGCGTCACTGCCGATCTCATCATCATGAACGAACGTGCCTCTTCCTACGCACAGGACATGCAGCACGCGCTCGACGCCATGTGCGAGAACGTGCGTCGCATGGGCCAGGCCGACGGCTTGCGTCAGCATATCTTCGCGGTTCGAAAGGACCTGATGGAGGAGAGCACCTATCGTGCGGTGATCGCGGCTTCCCGCGTCACCCTGCATGCGAAGAACGGCAAGGTGATCGATCAGATCAACCGCGCCGTCGCCCTGTTTGCGCCGTCGAAGGATGAGCTGCAGGAAATGGAGCGCGCCGAGCGCAACAAGGTTCCGGTCAAGCGCATCGCGCCGGTGCCGCCGCCTGTCGTGCCGGCCGTCGTCATCGAGGAGGAAGGCGATCTCGACTTCTGGAACGGCATCGGCGGCTTTGCCCGAGACGGTCGCGAATATGTCGTTCGCCTGCCCGGCGGTCATGCAACGCCCCAGCCCTGGATCAACGTCATTTCCAATGACAGGTTCGGCTTTCACGTGTCGGCCGAAGGCGCAGGCTTCACCTGGAGCGTCAATTCGCGCGACTACCAGTTGACCTCCTGGTCGAACGATGCCGTGGTCAACCGCTCAGGTGAGGCCTTCTATCTCGCCGATCTCGACAGCGGTGCTGTCATGACGCCGTTCGCGGCGTTGTCGCGCCGGCCGGACATTCGTTTCGAAGCCCGCCATGGGCTCGGCTATTCGATCTTCTCGAGCGTCCAGCACGAGATTGCGCTTGAGCTGACGCAGACGATCGCCCGCGACAAGCCGGTGAAGCTGCAGCGCCTGCGGCTGCGCAATACCGGCTCGACCGGCCGCAGGCTGCGGCTCTACGGTTACGTCGAATGGGTCCTCGGCAGCAATCCGGGACGCACGGCCCCCTTCATCCTGTCGAGCCACGATGAGGAGACGGGCGCGCTGTTCGCCACCAATCCCTACAGCATCGATTTTTCCAACCGAACCGCCTTCTTCGCGGCGAGCGAGACGCCTTCGAGCGTCTGCGCAAGCCGGCGCGAGTTCATCGGCAAGGCGGGAACGATCCAGGCGCCGCAGGCCGTTGCGTCAGCGGCTGCTCTTTCGGGTGCGACCGAACTCGACGGCGATCCGGCCGCGGCTCTGGCTATCGACATCGAGCTTAGCGCCGGCGAAGAGCGCGATTTCACCTTCTTCCTCGGCGATACGCCGACGGAAGAAGAAGCGCGCGCCGTCATCGCCGATATCCGCAAGGCTTCCTTCGACGATGCCGTCGAGGCAAACCGCAGCTTCTGGCGGGATTTCACCGGCAGGCTGCAGATCTCGACGCCGGATCGCGGGATGAACAATCTCGTCAACACGTGGCTGCCCTATCAGAGCCTCGGCTGCCGGATCATGGCCCGCACCGCCTTCTACCAGGCAAGCGGCGCCTTTGGCTTCCGCGATCAGCTGCAGGACACGCTGGCCTTCCTGCTGCACGAACCCTCGATCGCCCGCCGGCAGATCCTGAACGCCGCCTCGCGCCAATTCCGCGAGGGCGACGTCCAGCATTGGTGGCTGCCGGGAACGGGTGCGGGCGTCCGCACGATGATCTCGGACGACGTCGTCTGGCTGAGCTATGCGATCCACCACTATTGCAGCGTCACCGGCGACAAGAGCGTGCTCGACGAGGAAATTGCCTTCCTGGAAGGTCCGGCGCTTCTCGAGGGACAGCACGACTCCTTCTACAAGCCGGAGATTTCCGAGGATAAGGCGAGCGTCTACGAACATGCGGCGCTGGCACTCGATCTCGCCATCGCCCGCAAGGGGACTAACGGCCTGCCGCTGTTCCTCGGCGGCGACTGGAACGACGGCATGAACCGCGTCGGCATCGCCGGCCGCGGCACCAGCGTCTGGCTCGGCTGGTTCCTGGCAGGCGCCTTGCGCTCCTTCATTCCCTATGCCGAAGAGCGCGGCGACACGGCGCGCGCAAAGCGCTGGTCTGCACATCTCAAGGACTTGAAGAAGGCGCTCGAAACCGCCGGATGGGACGGCGGCTACTATCGCCGCGGCACGTTCGACGATGGCGCACTCCTCGGTTCCAAGGAAAGCCCGGAATGCCGGATCGATTCGATCGCGCAGTCCTGGAGCGTTCTGTCCGGCGAGGGCGACCCGGCCCGCGCCGTCAAGGCCATGGACGCCGTGCTCGATCAACTGGTCGACGAGGAAGCCCGCATCATCCGGCTGTTCACGCCGCCTTTCGTCAATTCCGCCAGGGATCCAGGTTATATCAAGGCTTATCCGCCGGGCGTGCGCGAAAACGGCGGCCAATATACCCATGCCGCGACCTGGGTGGTGATGGCGCTGGCGGAGCTCAAGCGGGGCGATGATGCACTGCGCTGCTTCCAGATCCTCAACCCGATCACCCATGCGCTCGACAAGGCTTCGGCCGAGCAATACCGGGTCGAACCCTATGTCGTGGCCGCCGACGTCTATGGACATGAGCCTTATACGGCACGCGGCGGCTGGACCTGGTACACCGGCTCGGCCGGCTGGCTCTACCGGGCTGCCGTCGAGGGCATTCTCGGTATCCGCTTGAAAGACGGCCGGCTTTATGTGCGTCCGTCGCTCCCGTCGGAATGGGACGGTTTTGCGGCAGAGGTGGAGCGGGGCGACGGCAAATACCGCATTTCGGTCTCAAAAGCGTCCAATGCCAGCGGCTACACTCTGTCGATCAACGGCAGCGAAATCGCCGATCCCGAAGAGGGATATCCGCTCGGATAAAAGCGTTTCTCCACGCAGACATCACGGCGATTCGCGGACGGCCAAAAGGGAACCCTTTTGGCCGTCGTCGCGTTTGCAAATCGGATAACAGGAGACACCCCATGGCAAGCACGCTGACCGAAGCCATCGGCGCCGAGCGCAGTTCCCTATCCGTAGCTGCGCCAGGGCGCGATACACGGCTTGACGTGCTGCGTGGCCTCGCCCTGATCATGATCTTCATCAATCATGTTCCCGGGCAGTTCTTCGAATATGCCACGACGAAGAATTTCGGCTTCTCCGATGCCGCCGAGGCCTTCGTGCTGATATCGGGCATTGCCGTCGGCCTTGCCTACGGCTCCCGCTTTCAGCCGGGCAACCGGCTCAGAATGGCGATCAAGGCGGTAAAGCGAGCCTTCACGCTCTACCTCGCCCATATGATCACGACCTTCATGACGCTGGCGCTGTTCATCTGCGGCGCCTGGCTGTTCCACCGGCCCGGGCTGCTTGTCGAAATCAATATTCTGGCGGTTCTGATGAACCTCAAGGACGGCATTCCGGCGCTGCTCCTGCTCGGCCACCAGATCGGCTACAACAATATCCTGCCCATGTACGGGGCTTTGCTGCTGATGGTGCCCATCCTCCTTCTCCTGAACGAGCGAAGCCCGCTGCTGGCGCTTGCCGTCTCGGGCACGGTCTGGCTGCTCGCCGGCATTTATCAGGTGGCGCCGCACAACATGCTGATCGAGGGCTATTGGTTCCTCAATCCGCTGTCCTGGCAGTTCCTGTTTTCGATCGGTATCGTCTCGATCCTGCACATCAAGCGCGGCGGCCGGATCCCGCAGCATCCGCTATTGCTTGCGGTCGCCGCCGCTTACGTCGTGCTGTCCTTCGTCTGGGTGACAGGTCATCTCTGGATTTTCGGCAACTCGCTGGCAGCGCTCGGCCTGCCGCCTGTTATCACCGGTTTCGACAAGACCTTCCTGTCGCTGCCGCGGCTGCTGCATGTGCTGGCGCTGACCTATCTGATTATCAGCATCCCCGCATGCTCCCGCATCCTGCGGCGTCCCGCAGACCACCCGCTGACGATCCTCGGCCGCCATTCGCTCAACATCTTTGTCGCCGGCACGATCCTCGCCATGGTCGGCCAGGTGGTGCTCTACATCACCAACAAGGATCCGCTGGTCGGCCCGATCTTCGTCATCGCCGGCATCGCGACGCAATTCACCTATGCCTACTATCTCGAGCACAAGCGTCAGCAGGGCAAGGTCAAGAGCAAGCTCGTCACCGAGGTTGCCGCCGTCCCGGTGCCCGTGCGGATCGGCGGAGCGGCAAACACCTATCGCCGCACCAATCGGAAATAGCAGCCAGCCTTGCCTTGATATAACTGAGCCGGCGGGCCATGCCCGCCGGCTCAGTTTTTGTGAACGAGGATGTTCACCAGCCTGCCCAGGGGATCGCGGACATAAAAGCGCCGGACGCCCCAGGGCTCGTCCACCGGGCCGTATTCGATCGGAAAACCGGCGGCCGACATCGCCGCGAAAGCAGCATCCAGATCGTCGACTTCGATCGAGAGATCCGGCACCGGTGTGCCGGAGCCGCCTTGGCTGGCGACGCTCATCTGAACGTTCATAGCCCTCGCGGCGCCGAAGGTGGTGATCCAACCGTGATCCATGATGACGTCGAGACCGAGGATATCCTGATAGAACCGCCGCGCCGGCGTGATGTCGGGTGCCGCAATATTGGCGACGATGCGCAGGACCTTCATGGGCTTTCCTTCCGATGCTTGGACAAGGCGGAAGGTAGGAAGATCGGCAGGGTGGTCAATTGGAGTTTGGCTTGGAATGGCGGCGTGCGGCACCCCTCTGCCCGGCAGGGCAGAGGGGTGTGGCTCATGGTACACGGTTGTTGTGTGTCGTAGGTCCCGCCAAACAAAAAGGCCGGAAGGAGCTACCCTTCCGGCCTTTGTTTTGAAACCCGACCGATCAGGCGGCTTCGGTGGCGTGGGCTTTGCGAACTTCGTCGTCCGTCAGGATACCGCTGGCGCGCAGCAGGGCGGCGAAACGGCCGTTGCTGTGGCTAAGCTCGTCGAAGCTGCCCTGCTCGGCGACGCGGCCGTTGTCCAGGAAGAGCACCATATCGGCTTCACGGACCGTCGACAGACGGTGGGCGATGATGAAGGTGGTGCGGTTCTCACGCAGGTTGTCGATCGCCGCCTTGACGCGGGCTTCGGTCTCGACATCGAGCGCCGAGGTCGCCTCGTCGAGCACCAGGATCGGCGCGTCCTTGAGGATGGCGCGGGCGATTGCGATGCGCTGGCGCTCGCCGCCGGAGAGCTTGTTGCCGCGTTCGCCGACATGCGTATCGTAACGGTCCTTGCGGGTTTCGATGAAGTCGGCGGCGGCGGCGGCTTCGGCCGCACGGCGCATTTCCTCTTCGCTGGCACCCTCGCGGCCGAGGCGGATATTGTCGCTGATCGAGCGGTTCAGCAGGCCGGCATCCTGGAAGACGGTGGCGATATGGCGACGCAGCGACTTGCGGGTCACCTTGGTGATATCGGTGCCGTCGACGAGGATCTGGCCACCCTGCGGGTCGTAAACGCGCTGCAGCAGGTTGACCAGCGTCGTCTTGCCGGCGCCGGTCGGGCCGACGATGGCAACCGTCTGGCCGGCCTTCACCGAGAAGGAGACATTGTGCAGACCCTGCGAGCTGTTGCCGAAGCCGAAGGAGACGTCGCGGAATTCGACTGCCCCCTTGACGCTCTTGATCTCGCCGTTGCCGGCCGGCTCTTCGCGTTCACGCACCGAATCTTCGAGCGTGTAGAAGTCCTGCAGCTTGGAACGGGCCTCGAAGATCTGCGTGGCGAATTGACGCATCAGGTCGAGGCGGGCAATCAGCAGGTTGGCAAAGCCGATGAAGGCAATGACGTCACCGACGCGCAGCTGGCCGGACTGAACGAGCATCGTGCCGATGATCAAGACAACCATCATCGCGATGGTCGAGGCCATCCGGTTCAGCGCACTGGCGATCGCCCACCAGTCGAGCACCGGATACTGGGCTTCCAGCAGCCGGTCGGCGAAGGATTTCAACGCCTTGGTTTCGGCTTCGATGCGGTTGTAGCTATGCAGAACGGACACGTTGCTGATCGAGTCGCTGACATGCGAGAAGACGGTATGGTAGTGGTTCTCGACCGAAGCCTGGCCATCCTTGGTGCGGCTCATGACCACACGACCGATCAGCCAGTAGGCAATGCCGAGCACGATCAGGACGGCCGACAGCCGCAGGTCCATCGATATTGCGGTCGGCACCAGCAGGGCAAGCGCGATGACCGTCGACAGATGGTTGCGCATGAATTCCAGCCAGAGGCCGAACAGCGTCTCGCAGGCGCGCAGCAGCGTATGCAGCGCGTTGGAGGTGCCGCGCTGGTGGTGCCAGGCGAGCGGCATGGAAATGATCCGGCCGAAAGCCTCCGTCAGCAACGTGGCCCGCCGCCCATGGGCAAGCCGGTCGGCTTCGCGCGACACCAGGACGAAGGCGATGGTGTTGAACACGGCGAAGCCCGCCCACATGAACAGGATGGGCTTGACTTCACCCTTGCCCGAGATCGCATCGATGATGCGACCGAACAGGATTGGTTCCGCAATGGTGATGGTCGCCAGAACAATATTGGCAATAACGACCAGGGATACGCGGAGCTTGTAGGCGCCAAGATAGCGCAGAGCTCTTGCATAGACCTTGAATAGCGACACGTCTAACCTCTTGTGCATCTGCGAAAAACGGGAATGGTGCGATGCTACGAAAGGCTACCTGAACCGGCGATTAACGGAGTATTCAGAGTTCATCCGAGGGTTAATCAACCTGAGCCGACTTTCGCGGCTTGCGGCTAATCCGAAGCGGCATCAACAACATAGAGCAGTGGATCGGGTGACGAGAACTCACATTTTTCGCCATCGGGGTCTAGCGCGGGAATTGCGGGCACCTTATATGCCGCAACAATTTGCGCTTGCATTTTAATAAATGTTTAGCACAGCATTAAATAGAGACTGCATTTTTTGAAGAAGACCGTTCCGCGACCAAGGTGAGAATGCCGCCAACGGCCTCGATGCGGACTTGGGGTCCGGACAAAGGGCGTTTTTTGTGAAAATTAATTCGTTAATTCAATTGCTTGTCATTTTGGAAGAATGCTCCAATCCGGATGCCGTCGTCGCCGAGCTCGAGCAGGTCCTCCACCTTTCCGGCTTCGAGTATTACGGTCTGCTGCGCCATTTGCAGCAAGGTCCGGCGCAGCAGGAACTGCGGGCCGCGCCGCTCGCCGGCCGCTGGCCGGAACAATGGCTGCAGATATATGCCGCGAAAAAATATGTCCGGATCGATCCGATGGTGCGCTATCTCACCCACGCACAACGGCCGTTCCGCTGGCGGGAGAGTATGGCGGCGTTCAACGGCGATGCACATCGGCGCCGCATGGAGCAGATGATGGTCGATGCCTTCGGCCACGGATTGGAGGACGGCTATCTCTTTCCGATCCACGGGCGCAACGGCATTCTGGGCAGCCTCAGTCTCGGCGGCAGACCGATCGACTTGTCGCCGGTGGAGATCGCCTTGCTCGAGGCCGTGGCACGCAAGACCTTCTGGCGTTTGCTCGAGCTGACAGGCGAGGCCGAGGCGCTGGAGACGCTGCTGCCGTCTGAGACGCCGCTGACGCGGCGCGAGATGGAAATCCTGCACTATCTCGCCGACGGCATGACGTCGATGGAGATCAGCAAGATGCTGAAGATCTCGAACCACACCGTCGATTGGTATATGAACGGGCTGCAGAACAAGCTGAAGGCGAAGAACAGGCAACAGGCGGTGGCGCTTGCCTTCCGCCATGGCCTGATAAGCTGAGCTTTTCCTTATCCATTTCGCCAAAATCGCTGCATACTGCCAGTCGACATGTCTCGTATGGCGAGAAAGTGCGTTTCGCAGTCGCAAGAGAAATTGAACTTCCTGTGACAAGAAGTTAAGAATTTTCTTCGCGGGTGCAGCATGCCCGCGTCTGAACGACGGAGGAGACCGTTTTGCCCATTTCCAAGATACTCGTTGCCAATCGCTCTGAAATAGCCATTCGCGTGTTCCGCGCGGCCAACGAGCTTGGAATAAAAACGGTGGCGATCTGGGCGGAAGAGGACAAGCTGGCGCTGCATCGCTTCAAGGCGGATGAGAGCTATCAGGTCGGACGCGGTCCGCATCTTGCCCGCGATCTCGGGCCGATCGAAAGCTATCTGTCGATCGACGAGGTGATCCGGGTCGCCAAGCTTTCGGGCGCCGATGCCATTCACCCCGGTTACGGCCTCTTGTCGGAAAGCCCTGAGTTCGTCGATGCCTGCAACAAGGCCGGTATCATTTTCATCGGCCCGAAGGGCGATACGATGCGCCAGCTCGGCAACAAGGTGGCGGCGCGCAATCTGGCGATCTCGGTCGGCGTGCCCGTCGTGCCGGCAACCGAACCGTTGCCGGACGATATGGCCGAAGTGGCGAAGATGGCCGAAGAGATCGGTTATCCCGTGATGCTGAAGGCTTCCTGGGGTGGAGGCGGGCGCGGCATGCGCGCGATCCGTGATCCCAAGGATCTCGCCCGCGAGGTGACCGAGGCCAAGCGCGAGGCGATGGCGGCCTTCGGCAAGGACGAGGTCTATCTGGAAAAGCTCGTCGAGCGCGCCCGCCATGTCGAAAGCCAGATCCTCGGCGACACACACGGCAATGTCGTGCATCTCTTCGAGCGCGACTGCTCGATCCAGCGCCGCAACCAGAAGGTCGTCGAGCGCGCGCCGGCACCCTATCTTTCCGAGGCGCAGCGCCAGGAGCTCGCCGCCTATTCGCTGAAGATCGCGGCGGCGACGAATTACATCGGCGCCGGCACCGTCGAATATCTGATGGATGCCGATACCGGCAAATTCTACTTCATCGAGGTCAATCCGCGTATCCAGGTCGAGCATACGGTGACCGAAGTCGTCACCGGCATCGATATCGTCAAGGCGCAGATCCACATCCTCGACGGCGCCGCGATCGGCACGCCGGAATCGGGCGTTCCCGCTCAAGCCGACATCCGTCTCAACGGCCATGCGCTGCAGTGCCGCATCACGACAGAAGATCCGGAGCACAACTTCATTCCGGATTACGGCCGCATCACCGCCTACCGTTCGGCTTCCGGCTTCGGCATCCGCCTTGACGGCGGCACTTCCTATTCCGGCGCCATCATCACCCGCTATTATGATCCGCTGCTCGTCAAGGTGACGGCCTGGGCGCCGAACCCGTCCGAAGCGATCAGCCGCATGGACCGGGCGCTACGCGAATTCCGCATCCGCGGCGTCGCCACCAACCTGACCTTCCTCGAAGCGATCATCGGCCACCAGAAGTTCCGCGACAACAGCTATACCACCCGCTTCATCGACACGACGCCGGAGCTCTTCCAGCAGGTCAAGCGCCAGGACCGCGCGACGAAGCTCCTGACCTATCTCGCCGACGTCACCGTCAACGGTCATCCCGAGGCCAAGGACCGGCCGAAGCCCATCGAGAATGCCGCCAAGCCGGTGGTGCCCTACGCCAACGGCAATGGCGTCAAGGACGGCACCAAGCAGCTGCTCGACACGCTCGGGCCGAAAAAGTTCGGCGAATGGATGCGGGGTGAGAAGCGCGTGCTTCTGACCGATACGACGATGCGCGACGGCCATCAATCGCTGCTCGCCACCCGCATGCGCACCTATGACATCGCCCGGATCGCCGGCACCTATGCGCATGCGCTGCCGAACCTCTTGTCGCTCGAATGCTGGGGCGGCGCGACCTTCGACGTCTCGATGCGCTTCCTCACCGAAGATCCGTGGGAGCGGCTGGCGCTGATCCGCGAGGGCGCGCCGAACCTGCTCTTGCAGATGCTGCTGCGCGGCGCCAATGGCGTTGGCTACACCAACTATCCCGACAATGTCGTCAAATATTTCGTCCGCCAGGCGGCCCGGGGCGGCATCGATCTCTTCCGCGTCTTCGACTGCCTGAACTGGGTCGAGAACATGCGGGTATCGATGGATGCGATCGCCGAGGAGAACAAACTCTGCGAGGCGGCGATCTGCTATACCGGCGATATCCTGAATTCCGCCCGCCCGAAATACGACCTGAAATACTATACCGATCTTGCCGTCGAACTGGAGAAGGCCGGCGCCCATATCATCGCGCTGAAGGATATGGCGGGTCTCTTGAAGCCGGCGGCGGCGAAGGTGCTGTTTAAGGCGCTGCGCGAGGCGACCGGCCTGCCGATCCACTTCCACACGCACGACACGTCGGGCATTGCGGCCGCGACCGTTCTTGCCGCCGTCGAAGCCGGCGTCGATGCCGTCGATGCGGCGATGGATGCGCTGTCCGGCAATACCTCGCAGCCCTGTCTCGGCTCGATCGTCGAGGCGCTTTCCGGCTCGGAGCGCGATCCCGGCCTCGATCCGGAATGGATCCGCCGCATCTCCTTCTATTGGGAAGCGGTGCGCAACCAATATGCCGCCTTCGAAAGCGACCTCAAAGGCCCGGCCTCGGAAGTCTATCTGCACGAAATGCCGGGCGGCCAGTTCACCAACCTCAAGGAACAGGCCCGCTCGCTGGGGCTGGAGACACGCTGGCACCAGGTGGCGCAGGCCTATGCCGACGCCAACCAGATGTTCGGCGATATCGTCAAGGTGACGCCCTCCTCCAAGGTGGTCGGCGACATGGCGCTGATGATGGTCAGCCAGGACCTGACGGTCGCCGACGTCGTCAGCCCCGAGCGCGAAGTCTCCTTCCCGGAATCGGTGGTCTCGATGCTGAAGGGCGATCTCGGCCAGCCGCCGTCGGGATGGCCGGCAGCGCTGCAGAAGAAGGCGCTGAAGGGCGAAAAGCCCTATACGGTACGTCCCGGCTCGCTGCTGAAGGAAGCCGATCTCGATGCCGAGCGCAAGGTCATCGAGACCAAGCTGGAGCGCCAGGTCAGCGATTTCGAGTTCGCCTCCTACCTGATGTATCCGAAGGTCTTCACCGACTTTGCGCTCGCCTCCGATACCTATGGCCCGGTCTCGGTGCTGCCCACGCCGGCCTATTTCTACGGGCTGGCCGATGGCGACGAGCTGTTTGCCGATATCGAAAAGGGCAAGACGCTCGTCATCGTCAATCAGGCGATGAGCGCCACCGACAGCCAGGGCATGGTCACCGTCTTCTTCGAGCTCAACGGCCAGCCGCGCCGCATCAAGGTGCCGGATCGGGCCCATGGGGCAACGGGTGCGGCCGTGCGCCGCAAGGCCGAACCCGGCAATGCCGCTCATGTCGGTGCGCCGATGCCCGGCGTCATCAGCCGCGTCTTCGCCTCGTCCGGCCAGGCTGTCAGCGCCGGTGACGTGCTCGTCTCCATCGAGGCGATGAAGATGGAAACGGCGATCCATGCGGAAAAGGATGGAACCATTGCCGAAATCCTCGTCAAGGCCGGCGACCAAATCGATGCCAAGGACCTGCTTGTCGTCTATGCCGGTTGAGGCTTGTTCAGGTGGCCGGCCGCTTCGGCCAATCACCCGATTGTGTGTGACCGGGCTGTCGGAAAGCTGATTTTTCGAAGCGTTTACGGCCTCCTCGCCTTGCCCGGCGAGGAGGCTTTCTCATAGACTTGAGGTCGTATATCCGCCCCAAGACCAACCAGGAAATCGTCTCCATGAGCAAGTTGAAGATTGCCGTCATCGTCGGCAGCACGCGTATTGGCCGTTTCGCCGAACATCCGGCCAAGTGGATCGCCGGGCTCGTCGGCCAGCGCTCCGATCTCGAAGTCGAGGTTCTCGATCTTCTCGACTATCCCATGCATTTCTTCGGCGAAGAGCGCGCAACGACGGCGGAAAGCGACGCCGCCGAGCGCTGGAAGAAGAAGCTACGCGAATTCGACGGCTTCATTTTCACCGTCGCCGAGTACAATCATGGGCCGACGGCGGTTTTGAAAAATGCCATCGATCTCGGCGAGTTCATCCAGAAGCCGGTCGGCTTCGTCGGCTATGGCGGCGTTGGCGGGGCGCGGGCCGTCGAGCAGCTTCGCCTGATCTTCGTCGAAATGAGCGCAGCTTCGGTCAAGACAGGCGTTCACATTGCCTTCAGCGAATATCTTGCCGTTCTCAAGGAGGGCAAGCAGCTTGGGGACTACGCGCATCTCAACGAAGCCGCCAAGAACATGCTCGACCAGCTGACCTGGTGGGGCAACGCCTTGAAGGCCGCGCGCGCCGTCGTCACGGCCGCTTGATCGGAATGCCGGCGGTGCCGGGGCGACAGCCCGGCACCGTTTTAAATATCGTAGGTATGCGCCGCGTTGATCGTCGAGATGAACCGCTTGGTGCGTTCGCGCTGCGGCGCGGTGAAGATCGCTCTGGCGCTGCCCGTTTCCACCACGCTGCCGGCTTCCAGGAAGACGACGTCATTGGCGATCTTGGAGGCGAGGCGCAGATCATGGGTCGCCATCACCATGGTCGTGCCTTCCCGGGCCAGCTGGCCCAGCACATCGACCACTTCCGCCGAGAGTTCCGGATCGAGCGCCGAGGTCGGCTCGTCGCACAGAAGCACGCGCGGCGACGGCGCCAGCGCCCGGGCGATCGCCACGCGCTGCTGCTGGCCACCCGATAATGTCGAGGGCCAGGCATCGGCCTTGTGCGCCATGCCGACCTTGGTCAAGAGTTCCGTGGCGCGTTCGCGGGCTTTCTCCTTCGGCCATTTCAGCACCGTGACCAGCCCTTCCATGACATTTTCGATCGCGGTTTGATGCGGGAAGAGCTGGAAGTTCTGGAAGACCATGCCGGTCTGACGGCGGATTTTCTGAACCGCCTGCCAGCCGACGCGTTTGCCGGGCGCGAAGGAAAGCTCTGCCTCGCCGAGGCGGATTGCACCTGATGTCGGGATTTCGAGCAGGTTGATACAGCGCAGCAGCGTGCTTTTGCCGCCGCCTGAGGGTCCGACCAGCGCGGTAACGCTGCCCTCGGGGATGCGAATGCTGATATCCTTCAGGATGATGGCGTCGCCGAAGCGCTTTTCGATGTTGGAAAGCTCGATCATGCATTCGCCTCCAGCATGCCGCCATATCGCGCGAAGCGGCGTTCCAGCCGCACCTGCAGCTGCGAGAGGATGGAGCTCAGGACAAGATAGATCAGCGCCGCCTCGATATAGAGGATCAGCGGCTCATAGGTGGTGGCGACGATGCGCTGCGCGGCCTGGAAGAGCTCCGGCACGGTGATGGCGGCGGCAAGCGACGTGTCCTTCACCAGCGAGATGAACGTATTCGACAACGGCGGTACGGCGACGCGGCCGGCCTGCGGCAGGATGGTGCGGCCCATGGCCTGACGCCAGCTCATGCCGATCGAATAGGCCGCTTCCCACTGGCCCTTGGGCACGGAGGAGATGACGGCGCGGATGATCTCGGAGCTGTAGGCGCCGATATTCAACGTAAAGCCGATGAGGGCGGCGGGAAAGGCATCGAGCAGGATGCCGATGCTCGGCAGGCCGTAGAAGATCACAAAGAGCTGCACGAGCAGCGGTGTGCCGCGGATGACCCAGACATAGAAACGGGCGACGATCGCGACCGGTGCGGGACCGAAGAGACGGGCGATCGCGGTGATCAGGCCGAGGATCAGGCCGAAGCTGAAGGACAGCAGCGTGAGGGGGATGGTGAAGATCAGCCCCGCCCAGAGGAGCGAGGGGAGCGATTCCGCCATCAGTTGGAGCCAGTGCTGCAAGGAAGGTTCTCTCTCGTCGGTTGGGTGGTGATATCTCGAATACCCCTCCCCAACCCCGCCCCACAAGGGGGAGGGGCTTGGATGCCGCTCCCGACGCTTTCCACTTCATCATTTCATCCGCAGGAAGGCTGCTGTTTTCTGCAAGCGGATGCTGCGAGTTAGCCCCTCCCCATATGGGGAGGGGTTGGGAGGGGACTTTTTCCCTCGAGCTTACTTCGATACGTCCTGGCCGAAATATTTGTCGGCGATCTTCTTGTACGTACCGTCCGCCTTGATGTCGGCGAGCGCCTTGTTGATTTCGGCGAGCAGTTCCGGCTCGCCCTTGCGGATGATGATGCCGGAGTAATCGGCATTTTCCTGCTCTGCGGCAATCTTCACCGGCGCGTCCGGCTTGTGCTTCTTGAAATCGAGGAAGGAGAGGCTGTCGTTGATCGTCGCATCGGCGCGCTTGGTCAGCACGAGCTGGATCGACTGGTCGAAACCGTCGGTGCCGACGAGTTCTGCGCCGGCTTCGGTCGCGAGCTTGCCGAAATTGCTGGTCAGCGACTGGGCGGATTTCTTGCCCTTCAGATCGGCGAAGGTCTTGATGCTGTCGTCGCCGTCGCGGACGATCAGCACCGCCTTGGAAGCGATATAGGGTTCGGAGAAATCATACTTCTGCTTGCGGGCTTCGGTGATGCCGACCTGGTTGATGACGGTGTCGTAGCGCTTGGCGTCGAGGCCGGCGATCAGGCCATCCCACTTGCCTTCGACGAATTCGGCCTTGACGCCGAGCTTTGCGGCGATCGCTTCGCCGATCTCGACGTCGAAGCCGACGAGCTTGCCGCTTTCGTCATGATAGGTGAAGGGCGCATAGGTGCCCTCGGTGCCGATCTTGAAGACGCCCGCCGATTTGATGGCGGCAAGGTTTTCGCCGGCATGGGCGGGCAGGAGGGCAGCAGCCTGAATGAGGGCAGCGGCGGCGACGGTTTTCAACCAGTTCATTGTTCTATCCATCCTTGGGAGGTTGTGATCGGATGCGGCATAGTTCGCAGAAAACTAGGGCGTCGGAAGCGAAGAAAACTGCGAATAAAAGCAGCAAGTGCAAATATTTTTCTCAAGCGGCCGACCGGGCCTCGAATTGCCGGGAACCGGGCCATTCTGCCCTTCGTTGGTGGGGCTTTATTTCAATAGGTCAGAAAACGTGTGACCGTGCATGTTGCATGCACGGTCGTAAGCGTTTATGCACGTTTCACATCATTCAATTTTCGATCTGGTAGAAACATGCAGGATTTTCTGTTGCGAGAGCGCCAAGGTGTGATTTCCGAGAGGCTGCGGCTGAACGGCCGCGTGCTGGCGGCGGAACTTGCGCTCGAATTCGGCGTCTCCGAAGATACGGTGCGGCGCGACCTTCGCGAGATGGCAGCGGCGGGGCTCTGCGAGCGGGTCTATGGCGGCGCCTTGCCGGTCGCGCCGGCCTATGGAAGCCTGACCCAGCGCATCGGCCTTGCCGCCGACCGGAAGCAGGCACTGGCGCGGGCCGCGGCAAAGCAGATCGCCGCCGGTTTGACGGTGTTCTTCGATGCCGGCAGCACCAATCTGGCGATTGCCAATGCCTTGCCGGCCGAACTCGAACTGACGGCTGCGACCAATGCGCCGGCGATTGCCGCGGTGCTGATCGACAAGCCCGCCGTCAACGTCATCCTGATCGGCGGCATGGTGGATCGGCAGACCGGCGGGGCGCTCGGCGCCAAGGCGCTGCGGGATATGGAACAGATATCGCCGGATCTCTGTATTCTCGGCGCCTGCGGCGTCGATCTCGAGGCCGGCATCACCGCGTTCGGCTTCGAGGATGCGGAGTTCAAACGGTTTGCCACGTCGAAAAGCAGAAAAGTTCTGGTGGCCGTGACCTCGGAAAAATTTGGCACCGCCGCCCCCCACAGCATCCTGCCGATGGCGCATTGCGAATGCCTGGTTGTCGAGCACGATGCCGACCCGGCCGTCCTTGCCGGCTACCGCGCGCGCGGCTGCAGGACCGTCATCGCCGAGCAAACGAACTGAGACCGCTGTCATAGAGTTTAGGGAAACCGGGCGCGCAAACCCGGCAACGAGGAAAGACCGAGAAATGGACAGTCATGTGAGTGCACCGCGGGGAGCCAGGAGCGGCTTCATTACCAGAAACAGGGCGGCGGTTTCCCTGCTCTTTCTCATGAACGGCTTCGTCGTCGGCTGCTGGGCACCGAAGATCCCGGATTTTGCCGAGCGTCTTGGGCTCAGCAAGTTCGAGCTCGGGCTTATGATCATCGTCTTCGGTGTCGGCTCGCTGGTCATGATGCCGATCGCCGGCGCGCAGATCGCCAAACATGGCTCGCGTGTCGTCGTTCGGGCAACCGCCGTTTGCGTGCTGCCGCTGCTCCTGGCTTTGACGCTCGCCCCGAACGTGATCACCGCGGCTATCTCGCTCTTCCTGTTCGGCGGCTTCATTGGCGCCATGGACGTGGCGATGAATGCCAACGCGGTCTCTGTCGAAAAATCCATGCGCCGCGCCATCATGTCGTCCTGCCACGCCTTCTGGAGCCTCGGCGGGTTGATCGGCTCCGGTCTCGGCGGCATTGTCATCGCCAAGCTCGGCATTCTCGGCCATGCGCAGCTGGCGACCGTACTGGCGGCGATCTTCGTTGCCGTCGCCTGGCCGATGATCCTTGCGGATCCCCCCCATCCCGATGCCAAGAAGGAGAAGACGAGACTGCCGATGGTACCGCTGCCGTGGCTGCTCGGCTTGATGGCGCTGTTCTCCATGGTGCCGGAAGGCGCGGTTCTGGATTGGGGCGCGCTTTACCTCCGGCAGGAAATGAATGCGTCGGTCGCCCTTTCGGGTCTCGGTTTCGCAGCCTTTTCGGCGACCATGGCGACCATGCGCTTTGCCGGCGATCTGGTGCGCGATCGCCTCGGAGGCGTCAAGACGCTACGCATCTGCACACTCTTTGCCATCGTCGGCATGTTGCTTGCTGGCCTTGCGCCGGACGCCGAGATCGCCATCCTGGGTTTTGCCCTTTGCGGCATCGGCATTTCCAACATGGTGCCGATCGCTTTCTCGGCGGCAGGCAATATTCCCGGCCTCAAACCCGGCATCGGCATCTCCGTCGTCACGACGATGGGCTATTCCGGCATGCTCGTCGCGCCGTCGCTGATCGGTTTCGTTGCTGAACATATCGGATTTGCCGTGGTCTTTATGGCGCTGCCGGTGCTGCTGCTGTTCGTTCTCGCGTTTTCGAAGCTGGCCCATTATGCCGACGGAGTTTCCGGGGGCGGCCATTGAGCCGCCTCCAAACAAAAGTGATATAGGGGGCGGTTGACAAGAAAGCGGTCATGATCCACCTGAAAGGCACCATTTCTAAAGCGCGGCGCAATCTTTTCAGATTCGCTTGCCGCGCTTTAGATCTTTGTTTTACGCATGTCGTTATCGCAAAACCGCTGCGCACTGCGCGACATGCTTAGGGGTGCAAGAGCTTTCAATGTTGTCAGCCGCCGATTTTGATCCGAAACCGCGCCGCACTTCCGTTGCCGTCGATGTCGGCGGCGTCATCGTCGGCGGCGGCGCACCGATCGTCGTGCAATCCATGACGAACACCGATACGGCCGATATCGACTCGACCGTCGCCCAGGTCGCGGCGCTCCACCGGGCAGGCTCGGAGCTGGTCCGCATCACCGTCGACCGCGACGAGAGTGCGGCTGCCGTGCCGAAGATCCGCGAGCGGCTGCTGCGGCTCGGCATGGACGTGCCGCTGATCGGCGACTTCCATTATATCGGTCACAAGCTGCTCGCCGATCACCCGGCCTGCGCCGAGGCCCTGGCAAAATACCGCATCAATCCCGGCAATGTCGGTTTCAAGGACAAGAAGGACAAGCAGTTCGCCGAGATCATCGAGATGGCGATCCGCTACGACAAGCCGGTGCGCATCGGCGTCAACTGGGGCTCGCTCGATCAGGATCTGCTGACGGCGCTGATGGACCAGAATGCTGAAGCCGGTTCACCGCTTTCGGCCCGGCAGGTGACGCGCGAGGCGATCGTGCAGTCGGCGCTGCTTTCGGCGGCTCTTGCCGAGGAAATCGGCCTGCCGCGCAACCGCATCATCCTCTCGGCCAAGGTCAGCCAGGTGCAGGATCTGATCGCCGTCAATTCCATGCTCGCCGAGCGCTCCAACCATGCGCTGCATCTCGGCCTGACCGAAGCCGGCATGGGCAGCAAGGGCATCGTCGCCTCGTCGGCGGCGATGGGCTTCGTGCTGCAGCATGGCATCGGCGATACGATCCGCGTGTCACTGACGCCGGAGCCGAACGGCGACCGTACGCGTGAAGTCCAGGTGGCGCAGGAAATCCTGCAGGTCATGGGCTTCCGCCAGTTCGTGCCTGTCGTTGCCGCCTGTCCGGGCTGCGGACGCACGACGTCAACGGTGTTCCAGGAACTGGCCCAGAACATCCAGAACGATATCCGCAAGAACATGCCGGTCTGGCGCGAGAAATATCCCGGCGTCGAGGCGCTGAATGTCGCCGTCATGGGCTGCATCGTCAACGGACCGGGCGAAAGCAAACACGCCGATATCGGCATTTCCCTTCCCGGCACCGGCGAGACGCCGGCCGCGCCCGTTTTCATCGACGGCAAGAAGGCGCTGACGCTGCGCGGCCCCAATATCGCCGCTGATTTCGAAGCACTTGTCGTCGATTATATCGAGAAGCGCTTCGGCCAGCGGACAGCGGCGGAATGAAGACCGGCGTGTTTGGATGAGCCGGTACTGGTCTCCCATTGTCAGCAAGCTTCGGCCCTATGTCGCGGGGGAGCAGCCTCGCATTCCCGGCCTGATCAAGCTTAACACCAACGAGAATCCCTACGGGCCGTCTCCCAGGGCGCTCGAGGCGATCGGGCAGGCGGCGGACGATCGTCTGCGGCTCTATCCCGATCCGGCTGCAACGGAATTGCGCGAAGCGATCGCCGCCCGTTTCGGTCTGGCAGCAGATGAAGTGTTCGTCGGCAACGGCTCCGACGAGGTGCTCGCTCATACGTTTCAGGCGCTGCTGAAACACGAGCTGCCGCTTCTCTATCCGGATGTCAGCTATCCGTTCTATCCAGCCTATAGCCTGCTATACGACGTCGAAACGATCGAGGTGCCTGTCGACGACAGGTTCCGGATCCGGCCGGCGGATTACGACAGGCCGTGCGGCGCGATCCTCATCCCCAATCCGAATGCGCCGACCGGCATCGGCCTGCCGCTTGCCGACATAGAGGCGCTTGTCGCCGCCCATCCGGATGCGGTCGTGGCGATCGACGAGGCCTATGTCGATTTCGGGGGTGAAAGCGCTGTCCCGCTCATTTCCAAATATCCCAATCTGCTTGTCATTCAGACCTTGTCGAAATCCCGCTCGCTTGCGGGTCTGCGCGTCGGTTTTGCGCTGGGGCAGCGGGAGCTGATCGAGGCGCTGGTGCGCGTCAAGGACAGCTTCAACTCCTATCCGCTCGATCGCCTGGCGCAGGTCGCCGCGACGGCGGCGATCAAGGACGAGGCGTGGTTCGAGACGTGCCGGAAGAAGCTCATCGCCAGCCGGGACGCTCTCGTCCGGGAACTCGAAGCGCTGGATTTCCAAGTGCTGCCGTCTCAGGCGAATTTCGTCTTCGCAAGGCACGAAAGTCGATCGGGTGCCGCGCTTCAAGCAGCGCTGCGGGAACGTGGCGTTCTCGTGCGGCATTTCGCCAAGCCGCGCATTTCGGAATTCCTGCGCATCAGCATCGGCACGGATCAGGAATGCGCCCGTCTGGTGTCCGCTCTCAAGGAAATATTGTCGGCCTGATCAGTCAGTTAGTTCTTCCGGTCGGCGATGAACTGCGCCGCGGCGATGAGGGTCGATGCACGGGCGCCGTAGGGAGCCAGCAGCGCCTCGGCGTCGGCGACATGCCGGCGGAGCTCGGTCTCGGCCCATTCCACGCCATGCAGCGCCACGAGCGTTCCCTTGCCTCGGGCCGCATCCTTGCCGGTCGCCTTGCCCATGGTCGCGGCATCCGAGGTCAGGTCGAGAATGTCGTCGGCGAGCTGGAAGGCAAGGCCGATCTTTTCGCCGAAGGCGCGCAGGCGGCGGCGATCGTCCTGCGGGCTTCCCGCGATGATGGCGCCGGCCTCGCAGCCGAAGCGGATCAGCGCGCCCGTTTTCATCGCCTGCAGGCGGACAATGCCGGCCTCGTCTGGAGCCTGTCTTTCCGCCGCCAGATCGAGCGCCTGGCCGCCGGCCATGCCGCCGAGACCGGCGGCGCGCGCAAGAGCCAGCACCAGCGATGCCTTGCTGGCATCGGGAAGCGCCGTTTCCGGTGCTGCGACAATATCGAAGGCGTAGGTCAGCAAGCTGTCGCCGGCGAGGATCGCGGTGGCTTCATCGAACTTGATGTGCACCGTCGGTTTGCCGCGGCGCATGTCGTCGTCGTCCATGGCCGGCAGATCGTCATGCACGAGGGAATAACAGTGCACGCATTCGAGCGCGGCGCCGATACGAAGGGCGGCCTGCGCATCACCGCCGAGAAGAGCGGCACTTTCGACGACCAGGAAGGGACGCAGCCGCTTGCCGCCGTTCAACACGGCATAGTGCATGGCGCTGCGCAGGGTCTCGGGCCTGGCGATTTCGTCGGAGAGGGCGTTCGGCGACAGCAATGCGACGAGCAGCGCCTCGATCTCGCGGGCGTTGTTCTTCAGCCTCGTCTCGAAAGTGTCCCGGTTCGCGTCCATCGGCGCTGTTTGGCATGGGGCAAGGGGGCTTGCAACGGAATTGTCGATGGCCACCGCAAGATTTCCCATGTGCTCTGGCATAAGCGCCTCACAGGCGTTATGAGAACGACAGGGGAGCGAAGTGGACTGGGGACATTTTGGATATAGCGCCGGAGACAGAGGATATCGCCGACATGCCGGCCCGTCGGCGATGGTTCGAGAATCGGCCTGTGCTGAAGCGCATCGTTCTTGCCGTGCTGGCGCTGGTCGTCCTTCCCTACGTGCTGATCTTTTTGTATCTGCTGCCCTTCATCCACCCGGTCTCGACGCTGATGCTGCGCGATCTCGTGCTGTTGCGCGGTTATGACCGCAGATGGGTGTCGCTGGACGAGATCTCTCCGGTCCTGGTGCAGTCGGTGATGATGTCCGAGGACGGGCAATATTGTTTCCATGGCGGCGTCGACTGGGCCGAGATGCGCATGCTGGTCGTGGATACGCTGAAGGGTCAGGCAACGCGCGGCGGCAGCACCATCCCGATGCAGACGGCCAAGAATCTCTTTCTCTGGAACAGCCGCTCCTTCGTGCGCAAAGCGATGGAGCTTCCGCTGGCCGTCTCCACGGATTTCGTGCTGTCGAAACGGCGGCTGATGGAAATCTATCTCAACATCGCCGAATGGGGTCCCGGTATCTACGGCGTCGAGGCGGCAGCCCAGCATCATTTCAAGGTGCCGGCCTCGAAGCTGACGCGGCGGCAGGCATCACTGCTTGCCGTCTCGCTGCCGAACCCGATCGACCGCAATGCCGGCAAACCCGGACGCGGCCTTCGTCGGCTGGCCGGCGTCATCGAGAGGCGTGCGCAGGGTTCCGGCGATTACGTCAAATGCATCTATGATTGAGATCAGAACTGATCGTTAGAAGGACCAAGCGTCATCTGACATTCTTGGTTCTGCCATATGGGCGGTGCATTGAAACCAGAACCCCTCGAGTCGCCCATGACCACCACGACCTTTTCGCCCGAGCTTCTCGCCTACTCGAAGTCCCACAATCCGACCCCGCCCGCCCATCTCGGCAGCCGCTACCGCAGGGTCGGCGGCTTTCTGCCCGAGGCCGGCAGTACCATCGTCTGTCATGTCGAGAAGGCGTCGCGGACGCAGACGGTGCTGATCGAAGCGCGCGAGAAATATCTGGCAATGCCCGAGGCCGAACAGTTCCTCTTCACGCCGATCTCCAGCCTTCACATGACGCTTTTCGAAGGTATCATCGAGACCAGACGCCGGCAGGATTACTGGCCGCGTGATCTCCCTCTCGATACGCCGATCGACGACATGACCGAGCTGCTGGCGGCACGGCTCGAAGGTTTTTCAATGGCCGAGCCCTTCAAGATCGCCGTCGTCGAAGCCCGACCGTCGGGACTGCTCGTCGATGGGGCAACCGAGAAGGACCGCAAGATCATGCGCGCCTGGCGCGACGCATTTGCTGATCTTCTCGGCTATCGCCAACCGAACCATATGGACTACAAGTTCCATATCACCTTCGCCTATCCGATCGAACGGCTGGAGGACGAAGCCTTGCCGCGTTGGCAGGCAATGCTTGACGACGTGGCCGAGGATATCCGCCGCAAGGCTGCTGTTTTCGAGATGACGCCGCCGGCATTCTGCGTGTTCGAGGACATGAACCATTTCCACGAACTACTGATCTTCGAATTCGACGCCTGAACGGGAGAGGCCCCATGGACAGACCGACGCTCTACATCGCCAACAAGAATTATTCCTCCTGGTCGTTCCGGCCATGGATGGCGCTGACCGGTGCCGGTATTGATTTCGAGGAAGTCCTGATCCCCTTCGACTATCCCGGCGGCAATCCCGACATCAAGGCCATCTCGCCAAGCGGCAATGTGCCGGTCCTGCAGCACGGCGCATTGAAGATCTGGGAATCGCTGGCGATCATCGAATATGCCGCCGAGCTTTATCCCGAAGCCGGCCTTCTGCCGAGGGATCGCGCTGCGCGGGCGCTCGCCCGTTCGGTTTCGATGGAAATGCTGTCGAGCTTCCGGGCCCTGCGCGGCGCCTGCCCGATGAATATCCGCCGGCCGAAGGCCAGGATCGTCTTGCCGGATGGTGTCGCCGCCGATATCAGCCGTATCGAGACGATCTGGCGCGACCTTCTGCAGAAATCCGGCGGACCGTTTCTCTTCGGTGCCTTCAGCGGTGCGGATGCGATGTTTGCGCCTGTCGTCAACCGGTTCGACATTTATGACCTCGTCGATCGGGACGACACGCTCGCCTATATGACGACGATGAAGGCGCATCCGGCCTGGCGCAAATGGGAAGAGGCGGCCCGCGCCGAACGTTGGATCGTGGCGGAAGACGAAGTCTGAGGCAGGAATCGTCGCCTCGCAAAAAATATTCATGGGGACTGGTCAAGGCCGCCCCTTGCATGTATAAGCGCGCAAAATTTCCGAAATCGCGACATGTCCGTTTCGGCCGCCAGTCTGGCCGTGGGAATGTTTTGCCCGCAAGTGGAGTAAGAGAAATGGCTGTACCGAAGAGAAAAACGAGCCCGTCCAAGCGCGGCATGCGCCGTTCGGCTGATGCGCTGAAGGCTCCGACCTACGTCGAAGACAAGAATTCCGGCGAACTGCGCCGCCCGCATCACATCGACCTGAAGACCGGCATGTATCGTGGCCGCCAGGTTCTGACGCCGAAGGAAAGCGCATAATTTTCCGATCCGGCTTGTCCGATCGAAAGTTTCAGAGGCCGGCGTCACGCCGGCTTTTTGCATTTCGGCGATATAATATTTGCAATGACTTGCGGTGGGGCAACGGTTTACGGCAGTATTCTTCCGGTCGCCAAGGAGAGATTGCCGATGATAGCCGCCATGCCGCTGATGATTATCCCGTTTATTCTCTACAATCTGGCGATGCTCGGCCTGATGGGCGGCGGCGGCATTGCGGCGCTGCAGCACGACATCATTGTGCTGTCGATGCTCTCGGGCGCGATCTGGAGCATGGCGCTCGGCGATCTCTTCATCGTCATAGCGCTCGTCGTGCTCTTCTTCGAAATCCTGAAGGCAACCAGAACCGGCCCCGGCAACCTCATCAACCACATCTTGTCGATGCTGGTGTTCATCGCCTTCCTGGTCGAGTTTCTGCTCGTCCAGGACGCTGCGACGCAGGTATTCTTCATTCTGATGACGATCGCTCTGATCGATGTGATCGGCGGTTTTGCCGTTTCGATCCGAAGCGCCGGGCGGGATGTCTCGATCGGCTTATAGGTTATCGAGCTTGTTCTGAAGGGCGCGGAGCTGTTCCTTCAGCTCGTCGATATCCTTGGCCTCGGCCTTGCGGCTTTCCTTGGCCGCCGGCGGGTTCATGAAAGGCGAGAACATCTGCATCGCCTGCTGAAACAGCTCCGTATTCCGGCGAACCTGGTCCTCGACCATCTGCATCGGCAATTGCAGGTTCTTGCCGAGCGGCGTTTCGCCAAAGGCGCGGTTCACCTGCTCGCGCATCTGGGCCTGCTGTTCGCTGAAGGCGCGCATCGAATGTTCGAGAAAGCTCGGCACGACCATCTGCATCTGGTCGCCGTAATAGGTGATGAGCTGGCGCAGGAACGAGATCGGGAGCAGTGTGTTGCCGGTCTTCGATTCCTGTTCGAAGATGATCTGGGTCAGCACCGAATGGGTGATGTCATCTCCGCTTTTGGCATCCTGGACGGTAAAATCCTCGCCCCTCTTCACCATCTCCGCCAAATCTTCCAGCGTCACATAGGTGCTGGTGCCTGTATTGTACAGGCGGCGATTGGCGTATTTCTTGATGACTATCTGACCCTCATTCTTCGCCATATCAGTCTCCTGAACCCCCGTCTGATTTATGGATGTTCCTCCACTTCAGACTGTAAACGCAAAAGAAGGCCGGTGACAATCTCTTTGTGCGATGCGGCAAACCTTTAACAGATCATACGAATTGGCTTTACGGGCCGCCGCCGAAAAATGCCGCCGGCCGGTCTTCGCGTTTGACTTGTGCTCAAAGCTTTGCCAGTTTCCCCTTATGTAAGTGGGACGAAAAACGAGGAGCCTCCCCATGAGCAATTCATCCGTCGTCATCGCCAGCGCAGGTCGAACCGCAGTCGGTTCGTTCAACGGCGCTTTCGCAACGGTCCCCGCCCATGAACTCGGTGCGGCGGTCATCAAGGGTGCGCTCGCGCGCGCCGGCGTCGACGCCGGCGAAGTCGACGAGGTGATCCTCGGCCAGGTGCTGGCCGCCGGCGAGGGCCAGAACCCGGCCCGCCAGGCGGCGATCAAGGCCGGTATTCCCAAGGAAGCGACGGCCTGGGGCGTCAACCAACTCTGCGGCTCCGGCCTGCGCGCCGTCGCGCTCGGCATGCAGCAGATTGCCACCGGCGATGCCAGGATTATCGTTGCCGGCGGTCAGGAATCCATGTCGATGGCGCCGCATGCCGTGCACTTGCGCGGCGGCGTCAAGATGGGCGACGCGAAGATGGTCGACACGATGATCAAGGACGGCCTGACCGATGCCTTCCATGGTTATCACATGGGCATCACCGCCGAGAATATTGCCCGTCAATGGCAGCTTTCGCGCGACGAGCAGGATCAGTTCGCCGTCGCTTCGCAGAACAAGGCGGAGGCCGCCCAGAAAGCCGGCCGCTTTACCGATGAGATCATCCCCTATGTCATCCAGACGCGTAAGGGCGACGTGACCGTCGATGCCGACGAATATATCCGCCACGGCGCCACGCTGGAGGCGATGGGCAAGCTGCGTCCGGCCTTCGACAAGGACGGCACGGTGACGGCTGCAAATGCCTCCGGCCTCAACGACGGCGCCGCCGCCGCGGTGCTGATGAGCGAAGCCGAAGCGGTCCGCCGCGGCATCCAGCCGCTCGCCCGCATCGTTTCCTGGGCAACGGCGGGCGTCGATCCGTCAATCATGGGCACGGGCCCGATCCCGGCGTCCCGCAAGGCGCTGGAAAAGGCCGGCTGGTCGGTCGGCGATCTCGATCTCGTCGAAGCCAACGAGGCTTTTGCGGCGCAAGCCTGCGCCGTCACCAAGGATCTCGGATGGGATCCGGCCATCGTCAACGTCAATGGCGGGGCGATTGCGATCGGCCATCCGATCGGCGCGTCCGGCGCGCGCGTTCTCAACACGCTGTTGTTTGAAATGAAGCGCCGCGGCGCGAAGAAGGGCCTGGCCACGCTTTGCATCGGCGGCGGCATGGGCGTCGCCATGTGCTTCGAGGCATTTTAATAGCATACGATACGATCCGTCATTGATTGAAATCCCGCCACGCGGGCGAAAACACGAGGGGAGCGGAACATGAGCAGAGTGGCTCTGGTCACCGGAGGTACACGCGGTATCGGCGCAGCCATATCCATGGCGCTGAAAAACGCCGGATACAGGGTTGCGGCGACTTATGCCGGCAATGACGAGAAGGCCAGAGCCTTCCACGAGGTCACCGGCGTTGCCGTATTCAAGTGGGACGTTTCGGACTACGCCGCCTGCGGTGAAGGGATTGCCAAGGTTGAAAGCGAGATCGGACCGGTCGAGATTCTCGTCAACAATGCCGGCATCACCCGCGATGCAATGTTCCACAAGATGACGCCGCAGCAGTGGCACGAGGTGATCAATACCAACCTCACCGGCCTGTTCAACATGACCCATCAGGTCTGGACAGGCATGCGCGACCGCAGCTTCGGGCGCATCGTCAACATCTCCTCGATCAACGGCCAGAAGGGCCAGATGGGCCAGGCGAACTATTCGGCCGCCAAGGCCGGTGACCTCGGCTTCACCAAGGCGCTTGCCCAGGAAGGGGCGGCGAAAAACATCACGGTCAACGCTATCTGCCCCGGTTACATCGGAACGGAAATGGTGCTCGCCGTGCCGGAGAAAGTGCTGAACGAACGGATCATTCCCCAGATTCCCGTCGGCCGTCTCGGCGAGCCGGAAGAGATCGCCCGTTGCGTCACCTTCCTCGTCTCCGACGACGCCGGCTTCATCACCGGCTCGACCCTGACGGCCAATGGCGGGCAGTTCTTCGTCTAACTCATTCTCCGAGCATCACGTGGACTGAAAAAGGAGCGCATCCGGCTGGATGCGCTCCTTTTCTGTCCCGGCACGCCACTGTTGGCGCTGACGGCTGCGGCCGGCAAAGAAAAACGGGCGCCGAAGCGCCCGTTGGGAAGTCCGATATGCGCTTGCCGGTCAGTAGCGGCAACGGGCCTCGTAGCGGCGGCCGTAGCGGTCGCGATAGATGCAGTAGCCGCGGCGTTCGACCGACTGGCCGATCAGAGCGCCGGTCAGACCGCCGGCAACGGCGCCGACAGCGGCACCACCCCAGCTGTTGGTGACGGCGCCACCGATGACCGCACCGGTGCCGGCGCCGATCGCCGTGCCTTGCTCGGTCGCCGTGCAGGATGCGAGAGCGCCTACGAGCGCGCCAACGAGAACAATCTTCTTCATCATGTCGTAACTCCCCAGGTTGTCGGGCTTTAGATGCGGCCCATTAGTACAAGGATAATGATAATGACGAGAACTAGCCCCAAACCGCCGGAAGGTCCATAGCCCCAGCCACGGCTATAACCCCAATTCGGCAGGGCTCCGATCAAGAGCAGAATGAGGATAACGAGAAGTATCGTGCCAAGCATGGTGTGTTTCCTTCATTTCATCCGCAATCTGAATGGACAAGAAACACGCATTGGCGATTTTTGTTCCCGGTTGAGCGCGTGAATTGTGATGCGACGGGATTCATGGTTTGCGATTCGTCTTCCCCGGTAAATTGTCGATATGGTTAAAAAGACGTTTAAATACAATATGTTGCGGTGAACAAAGCGGGAAGGTCGCGATGTCGCCGATTCGTCGGTGATTCGTTCCGTTTTTGATCGATCCGACCGCGCAAGCGGTTCCCGGCTTAAGACTGTGTGAATTTCGTCGTCGAAAGATTAACGCCCGCCCGAAGCGTCAGACGCGAGGATCTGTCGCCTGCCTGCATCTAGCGGCGGCACGTAGCGGCGCCACCAGATCTTGCCGTGAACGAAAGGTGAAAGCTGTTCGGTCGGCGATTCGTCTCCGATTCGTTCCGGATTTGGTCGAGGGGTTAATTTGGGGTGGAATTTTCGCTTGGCAAAAAGCGCGCGGCAGACCGCCGGCAAGGCGACAGAAATGGGTACGGGACGGAGTCTCGCGATTCAGCATTTAGTGGGAAAAAGTGAGTCAAAATCAATACTTAGCCGTGAACAAAAGCTGAATCAGCGGGAGTCAGCGATTCGTCGCTGATTCGTTCTCAGGCTGTTCCGAATCGGAAATGCCGGCCTTCCCGATGACTCGCAAAGGTCGTAATCGCGGAAGCATTTTAAAATCTGCCCTTGCGTTTGCGGCGGCAGCTGTCCATGTGTTCTGTGCCTCCGTCGCGAGGCGACAGTTTTCCTGGGGCCGCCTGCCTCATTTGCATGGACCATGACTCTGACTTCGCAGCCGATGATTCTGAGCGGGCGCGGTGTGACCGCGATGCTCGGACCAACCAATACCGGCAAGACCCATTATGCCATTGAGCGCATGGTCGCGCACGGGACCGGCGTGATCGGCCTGCCGCTCCGGCTGCTGGCGCGCGAGGTCTATACGCGGGTGGTGGAGAAGGTCGGCGTGCAGAACGTGGCGCTGGTCACCGGTGAGGAAAAGATTTCGCCGGCCAACGCACGTTTTTCCGTCTGTACCGTCGAAGCGATGCCGCGCGACACCAAGGCCGCCTTCGTCGCAATCGACGAGGTGCAGCTCGCCGGCGATCTCGAGCGCGGCCATATCTTCACCGACCGCATCCTGCACCTTCGCGGCCGCGAGGAAACGCTGCTGCTCGGCGCGGCAACGATGCGGCCGATCCTGCAGCAGCTCCTGCCCGGTATCACCATCGTCGAGCGGCCGCGGCTTTCGCATCTTTTCTATGCCGGGCAGAAGAAGATCACCCGGCTGCCGCAGCGTTCCGCCATCGTCGCTTTTTCGGCCGACGAGGTCTATGCCATCGCCGAGCTCATCCGCCGGCAGCGCGGCGGTGCGGCGGTCGTGCTGGGCGCGCTCAGCCCGCGCACCCGCAATGCGCAGGTCGCGCTTTATCAGGCGGGCGACGTCGAATATCTGGTGGCGACCGATGCGATCGGCATGGGCCTCAATCTCGATGTCGATCACGTCGCTTTCGCCCAGGACAGAAAATTCGACGGCTACCAGTTCCGCAACCTCAATCCGGGTGAACTCGGCCAGATCGCCGGCCGCGCCGGGCGGCATGTGCGCGACGGAACCTTCGGCGTCACCGGCCAGGTCTCGCCCTTCGACGAAGAGCTGGTGCAGCGCATCGAGGGCCACGAATTCGACAACGTCAAGGTTTTGCAATGGCGCACGACCGAGATGGATTTCTCATCGATCCAAGCGCTGCGCGCCAGCCTCGAGGCCGGACCGCGCGTGGCGGGGCTGACGCGGGCACTGCCCGCGGTCGACCAACAGGCGCTGGAACAGCTTTCGCGCTATCCCGAGGTCCTCGATCTCGCCGATCGGCCGGCCCGCGTCGAAAAACTCTGGGAGGCTTGCGCACTTCCCGACTACCGGCGTATCACTCCGGCACAACATGCCGATCTTATCTCGACCCTCTTTTCCGATCTCGTCCGCTATGGCACGGTGAACGAGCAGTTTCTGGCGGAGCAGGTTCATCGCTCCGATCGGACAGATGGGGAAATTGACACGCTTTCGGCGCGAATCGCGCAGATAAGAACCTGGACCTATGTTTCGAATCGGCCCGGCTGGCTGGCTGATCCGACACATTGGCAGGAAAAGACGCGGGAAATCGAAGATCGATTGTCCGATGCGTTACATGAAAGGTTGACGAAACGCTTTGTTGATCGCAGGACATCTGTGCTCATGAAGCGCCTGAGAGAGAATGCGATGCTGGAAGCTGAAATCAGTGTGAATGGCGATGTCTTCGTTGAAGGACATCATGTAGGGCAGTTAAGCGGATTCCGTTTCACGCCGGTGGCGGGAACGGACGGACCGGATGCCAAGGCGGTTCAGGCTGCGTCACAGAAGGCGCTCGCGCTCGAATTCGAAGCCAGAGCGGCGCGGATGCATGCCGCCGGCAATAGCGATCTGGCGATCGGCTCGGACGGGTTGATCCGCTGGCTGGGCGACCCGGTGGCGCGGCTTTCGGGCAGCGATCACGTCATGCGCCCGCGGGTGATCCTGCTGGCCGACGAGCAGTTGACGGGCAATGCCCGCGATCATGTCGCCGCCCGCATCGAGCGCTTCGTCAATCATCATATCAGCACGGTGCTGAAGCCGCTCGACGATCTGTCGCGCGCCGAGGACCTGCAGGGGCTGGCCAAGGGGCTGGCCTTCCAGCTTGTCGAAAATCTCGGCGTGCTCTTCCGTCGTGACGTGACCGAGGAGGTGAAGTCGCTGGATCAGGAGGCCCGCGCCTCCATGCGCCGCTACGGCGTGCGTTTCGGTGCCTATCATATCTTCGTGCCGGCACTGCTGAAGCCGGCGCCGGCCGAACTGATCACGCTGCTCTGGGCATTGAAGAACGACGGTCTCGACAAGCCGGGTTACGGTGACCTCATTCCCGTGCTGGCCGCCGGCCGTACCTCCGTCGTGACCGATCCGAGCTACGAGCGGATGTTCTACAAGCTCGCCGGCTTCCGTTTCCTCGGCAAGCGCGCCGTGCGCATCGACATTCTTGAGCGGCTTGCCGATATCATCCGTCCGCTGCTGCAGTGGAAACCCGGTCAGAACAACCGTCCGGAGGGCGCCTATGACGGCCGCCGCTTCACGACGACGACGGCGATGCTGTCGATCCTCGGCGCGACGCTCGAGGACATGGAAGAAATCCTCAAGGGTCTCGGCTATCGCGCCGATGCCGTGAAGGCGGAAGAGGCCTCGGCTCATCTTGCCGCGCAGGACGCCGCTTCGGCGCCTGCCGCCGTCGCGGAAACCTCCGCGGAAGAGACGGTGGAAAAAGCCGATCATGACGACGCCGACGCGGCGGCGGAAGAGGCTGCTTCCGAGCCATCCCCGGCCGAGACGGCCCCGGCCGCAGCCGACACGCCCGCGGCAGAAGCACTCCAAAGCAACCCTGCGGCCGAAGCGGTCGAAACATCCGCCTCGGCGGAGGCTTCGGCTGCCGGCGACGCGGCCGCTGCTTCCGGGGAGGCTGGCGAACCGGCGGAACCGAAGCCGGTTCTTCTGTGGCGCCTCGGCGGCCGTAACGATAATCATCGCCAGGCGCGTGGCCATGGCGAACGCCGCGGCGGCCAGGGCCACGATCGCGGCCAGAACCAGGACCGCGGCGAGCGCAATCGTCGTCCGGGCGGAGGGGAAGGCGGCGAGGGCAATCGCGGCGGCGACGGACGCGACAACAACCGCAACAACCGCGGCAAGGACGGCGGTCGTGATGGCCGGCCGCAGCAGGCAAGGGGCGGCGAGCGCAAGGACCAGCCGCGCGGCGACCGGCAGGACCGTGGCGATCGCAAGGATCGCGGCGAGCGCAACGATCGCAATGACCGTAACGATCGCAACAACAATCGCGGCGCACAGCCGCTGCGCTTCGAGGCCAAGCCGCCACGCAAGGAGAAGCCGATCGATCCGGATTCGCCCTTCGCCAAGCTCGCCGCTCTCAAGGAACAGATGAAGAAGTAGTCATGGGCGGGGAGACACAGCCGGCAAGCGGTTCGCGCCAGCGCATCGACAAATGGCTGTTCTTCACGCGCATGGTGAAGTCGCGTTCGCTGGCGCAGAGCCATGTCCAGTCGGGGCACGTGCGCATCAACGGCGAGCGTTGCAGCCACCCGAGCCAGATGGTCAAGCCGGGCGACCGCATCGAGTTGACGCTGGACCGGCGTGACGTCGTTCTCATTGTACGCCTCGCCGGGGAGCGGCGGGGTCCCTATGAGGAGGCCCGCCTCCTCTATGATGACCAATCCCCGCCGCCGGATGAGGCAAAACGCCTCACCCCCTACGAGCAGGCGATCCGGGCGACCGGGACCGGCCGTCCGACCAAAAAGGAAAGACGCGCAATCGACAGGCTGATGTCGGACGAGGATTAGAAAACTCTGTCTGCGGCGGCGGCTTTTGCAGATCGTTTATCCTTGAAATCCGGCGATAAAGCCGATACGTCACTGACAACCTGCCGGAAGCGTGCTTGCCTCCCAAGCCTGTCCACGCTTCGTCCGGCACGGGGGATAGGCGCGACGTTCCAGGTTGCCCGGCCCCATCCGCATGGAATCCTGGAGTTCTTCATGACCTATGTCGTGACCGACAATTGCATCAAGTGCAAATACACCGATTGCGTAGAAGTCTGCCCCGTCGACTGCTTCTATGAAGGCGAGAATTTCCTCGTCATCCATCCCGACGAATGCATCGATTGCGGCGTCTGCGAGCCCGAATGTCCCGCCGAGGCGATCAAGCCGGATACCGAGCCGGGCCTCGACAAGTGGCTGAAGATCAACACCGAATATGCCAGCATCTGGCCGAATATCACGGTCAAGAAGGACCCGCTGCCGGAGGCCAAGGAGATGGACGGCCAGACCGGAAAATTCGAGAAGTATTTCTCCGAAAAACCCGGTTCCGGCGATTAACGGGCTACCCGATTCGACCGCCGGATTCGGGCGTTTCCGCGATGAAACGTTTTAAATCCTGCGTGTCTGATATGGGTGATGTGTGTTGCCCGCATGACTCAGGCGAACCAAATTATTGATTTCCTCATATTTTTATGATAGGTTTCGCCTACTGTTCCATTTGTGGCATGACGCATGCCCAAAACCATCACGAAAGCAAAACCAATCCGTACGCGGTTTCCGTGACATATCAACGCTTTGAGCGCCGGGTCCCCCAGATCGCGCGCAAGAAGTCCTTGCTTTTGCCTGATGGGACCAGAGTGAAGTCACCCGACGGATGCAACCGTCTCAACCGGGCCTGACTGACCCGGCATCCGGCCGCCGCCGGATGCGTAACAGGGAGTTTTTGGATAGAATGACGACTCAGCAGAAAAAACCTTCTACAGCACGTCACGGCTTCAAGACCGGTGAATCGATCGTCTACCCCGCTCACGGCGTCGGTACCATCACCGCTATTGAAGAGCAAGAAGTTGCCGGCATGAAGCTCGAACTTTTCGTTATCGATTTCGAGAAGGACAAGATGCGCCTGAAGGTTCCGGTCGCGAAGGCGATGAGCATCGGCATGCGCAAGCTTTCGGAAACGGATTTCGTCGATCGTGCCTTGAAGGTTGTGCAGGGCAAGGCGCGCGTCAAGCGCACCATGTGGTCCCGCCGTGCCCAGGAATATGATGCCAAGATCAATTCCGGCGATCTGATTTCCATCGCTGAAGTCGTGCGTGATCTTTATCGTGCAGAGAACCAGCCCGAGCAGTCCTATTCCGAGCGCCAGCTCTACGAGGCTGCGCTCGACCGCATGGCGCGCGAAATCGCCGCTGTCAACAAGATGTCGGAAACCGAGGCTGTCCGCCTCGTCGAGACCAACCTCAACAAGGGTCCGAAGCGCGGCAAGGCCATCGAGGAAGACGATTCGCAGGACGAAGCCGCATAAGGCGACCCTGTTTTTCCTATGAAAAAACCCGGCCTTCGTGCCGGGTTTTTTATTGGAACTTTTTCCTGGCTGCCGCGTTTATCACACGTAATTGCGGACTGCTCGTCGGGCGCTGGCTCGTCGGGCGAACTGCCATTCCGTCAATGTTCGGTGAGGAGCGGATCATGCCTTTTCATTATCGCCCATCCGGCAACGTGAAGAAACAGGTCCGGCCCGGCCGTCTTAGCGGCACATGATGAGAATTAGGGCCTCCCCCTGAAAAGTCCAGGGGTGAGGCCTTCATGCACTCGCAACCCCATTCAGTCCGGACAGCGATGTTCCGGAAGGTGAGTTTTATTGTTCATTTTGAGGGCGAAGGCCTGTTTTGGGAGATCGAAATGAAGAACATGTCTGCAGATCGGCGCATGATCAAAATCGCGATGGCCGCCCCCTATCTCGCCCGCCAGGAAGAGCACGACCTCGCCACCCGCTGGAAAGATCACGACGATCGCGGTGCGCGCAACCAAATCGCCATGGCGCATATGCGGCTGGTGATCTCCATGGCCGGCAAGTTCCGCAATTTCGGCCTGCCGATGAGCGACCTCGTGCAGGAGGGCTATGTCGGACTGCTGGAGGCCGCCGCGCGTTTCGAACCGGAACGTGATGTGCGCTTTTCGACCTATGCCAGCTGGTGGATCAGGGCGTCGATCCAGGACTATATCCTGCGCAACTGGTCGATCGTGCGCGGCGGCACGAGTTCGGCGCAGAAGGCGCTGTTCTTCAATCTGCGTCGCCTGCGCGCCAAGCTCGCCAAGGGCGACACGCAACTGACCCTGCAATCCATTCATCAGGAAATCGCCGCCGCCCTCGGCGTCAGCCTTGCCGACGTTCAGACCATGGACGCCAGACTTTCCGGCAACGACGCTTCGCTGCAGGCGCCCTCGGTCTCCGGCGATGCCGAGAGCGCGGAGAAGATGGATTTCCTCGTCAGCGACGACCCATTGCCGGACGAACAGGTTTCCAACATGATCGACGGCGAGCGCCGCCGCGTCTGGCTCGCCTCGGCGCTGAAACATCTCAACGAACGCGAGATGAAGATCATCAGCGCCCGGCGACTGGCCGAAGATGGCGCCACACTCGAAGAACTCGGCGCCGATCTCGGCATTTCCAAGGAGCGCGTGCGTCAGATCGAAAGCCGGGCGATGGAAAAACTTCGCAGCGCGCTGGTCAGCGCCGACCCGCATATGGCCGCCTACGCCTAGCCCGACAGTGCTTACAGCATCCTTTGCGCGTCTGAAAAGACGCGCGCCGTAAACCGCATTCCCCTCCAGCAGCACAGACTGGCCCGGCGCAAGCCGGGCTTTTTTTACTCGGCAATGATCTTGACGCGATCGCCGGGTGAAACGGCTGCACCCATGGGCAGGGCGTTGATGAGTTTGAAGAGATCGAGCTTGCGGTCGGTGCCCATCATACGGGCGGCGAGCGTCGAGATGTTCTCGCCCGGCCGCACCGTGACGACACGGATACGCAGCGGCTTCAGCGAGGCCGCCTCCGCCGGCGTCATGCGCCGGAAACTCGCCCGCAGAACATTGGCCGTCGGCTCCAGGGCCGCGCTGCCTTTCGGCACGGCGGTGAGGAAACGGAAGATCTGCGCATTGTTGCGGATCACGGTGACATCGAAATCCCAGCGGTCGGCGCTGGCGCGTGCGGTAGCAGCTTCCATGCCATTGACGGTGATCTGCTGGATGGTCGATGGATCGAGACCGGTCACCCAGCCGCTGGAGATATAGTTGGTAAGGCTCTGGTTCTGGTTGTCGGCGACGCCATCGAAACGGACGGCGATGTCGCTCGGGCCGGTGGCCATCACCGCCTCGACCTTGTTATCGATGTGAAAGTCCGGCGGCACGTCGAAGCGGATGCCGAGACCGCCATGCAGGAAGGTCTGACCGCGCACATAGCCTTCCTCCGGGCTGTCGCCGTAGAGCAGGCCGTCTATGCCGTCGAGATAATAATCGCGGCCCTTGTCGCCGACCGAACCTTCCTGGCCGAAGGCCCGCGCATGGGTGCGGGCAAGCTCGATGCGTTGGGCGGAATTCGGGTGGCTCGACAGGAAGTCGAGGCTCTGGTCGGCTTCCGGATCGACCGACATGAAGCGACTGTAGGCCGCCATGGAATCGAGGAAGCGGGCGGCCGCATAGGGATCGTAGCCAGCTTCGCCAAGCATGCGCACGCCGATGACATCGGCCTGCAGCTCCTGCTGGCGGGAGAAGGCGGCGAGCCGCAGCTTGCCGCGGGCCAGCGCCTGTTTGCCGGCGATATCGCTGGAAAGGACCTCGGCGACGACGCGGCTGGCGATGACCTCCGCCTCTTCGCGCTTCTGCCGCTCGATGCCGTGGTTCGCCGTCACGTGGCCCATCTCATGCGACAGCACGGCGGCGACCTCCGAGGCGTCATTGGCAAGGGCGAGCAGGCCGCGGGTAACGTAGAGGTAACCGCCCGGCAGCGCAAAGGCGTTGATAGCAGGCGAGTTCAAGATGGTGATGCGGTAGGACTGGCTCGGATTTTCCGACACCGCCGTCAGCGCGCCGGCGATGCGGGCGACCAGACGCTCGGTCTTGGCATCCTTATATTCACCGCCGTAGCTTGCCACGATGCGCGGATGTTCGCGGGCGCCCATCGCCGCACGCGGGTCGTTCTTCTGCACCTCGTCGACGATCTGCGGATTGGAAGACGGCGAGATGCTCGGCTGATAGGATTGTTCGATCAGCGATTGACACCCGTTCAGCGTCATTGCGATGGCTGAAAGCAACATCAGGCGACGCGCGAAACGGCGCGGCGCGGAGATGGCATCACTGGAAAGCGCGGGTGATTTCCACGTCGTCAAGCTGTCCAGTCTGGTTCTCCGCATCATGTCGCTGCTTTGCCGGTTTGCCGCAAATCGGGACCGGCCTTGGGACCTCAACAGGTGTGCACCCCTGATCTCGCGCTGCACAATAGGCCGATACAAGTCATTGCTGTAGCTGATTTACGCATCGGTTGCATAGCGAGACTCTGTTTAATTGTGGCGCCGTTGCATTTTGGCAATGCCTCAGCCTTGAGGCCTCCCTTCGCTCGGATGAAATTATGGCGAAAGTTCCGTCATGCGGCGCAGATTTGTCGGCGGCACGGAAAAAGAACGGGGTGATTGCGGCAATCGCCGCGGAAACAGCAGCGATGCGCGAAAATCACAACTCATGATCGTTAATTGGAGGAGGGGACCCCTGGCGTGAGGCATTCCGGTTTTGCCATTGGGCTATTCCGCCGCTTCCGCCGTTGCCGGTTGCAGTTGCTTCGTCTCGCCGGCGCGCGGCAACTGCACGGGCTTCAGCATCACGGCGGCGGCAAGGCCGATCAGGGCAATGGCGCAGGAGGTCATGAACAGCGGCGAGAAGGCGGCGGCATAGAGATCGGCGACGGCCTGGCGGCTAGCTTCGGGAAGGGCGGCCATCATCTTCGGAGTCAGCTGTTCGATATCGGCAACACCGGCAATGGGAACGCCGGCCTTGCCGAGACCGGAGGCGATGATGGCGCCGTAGATGGAAATGGCGATCGAGGCGCCGCCCATGCGCGAGAGCGTCACCGAGCCGGTCGCGGCGCCGACGTCGCGGGCCGGCGCGGCATTCTGCACGCCGATAACGGGAACCTGCTGGGCAAGGCCGATGCCGATTCCGTGCAGCAGCATAATCGCGCCGATGAAGGCGATCGGCGTTCCGGCCTGGATCTGCGACATCAGCGCGAAGGCAACGGCGCTACAGGTGAAACTGGCGATGGCGAAGGGTTTGTAACGTCCCGTCCTGGAGATGATGCGGCCTGCAGATAGCGAACCGCACACGAGACCGCCCGTGAGAAGGATGAACAAAAGGCCGGCGGCGGAGGGCGAAAGACCGGTGGTGGTCTGCAGGAAGAGAGCGAAGTAATTGACCATGCCGATGGCGATGGCGCCGCCCATGATCGAGATGATCAGCATCAGGCTGAAGGTCGAATTACGAAAGAGCTGCAGCGGCACGATCGGCTCCAATGCGCGGCGCTCGACGAAAACCCAGGCGACGGCGCAAACGACGCCGAAGGCGACGACTCCAATACTCTCAGGCGAGATCAATGCGCCGAACAGTTCGCTGCTATCGGTGGCGAGCACGATGCTCGTCGCCGTCAGCGCAAGCAGCAACGCACCGGCATAGTCGATCTTGGGGCGGCGATGCGGTTTGCGGTAAGGCAGCATGAAGGCAAGGCCGGTCAGCGCGATGACGCCGATCGGCACGTTGACGAGGAAGATCGAGCGCCAGCCGAAGAGGTCGCTCATCGTGCCGCCGAGCACTGGCCCGATCGCGCCCGACGCCATCAGCACCAGGCTGGAATAGCTCTGATAGCGCGCCCGCTCGCGCGGTTCGAACAGATCGGCGTTGACGGAAAAGATCGATACCATGATGCCGCCGCCGCCGAGGCCCTGCAGCACGCGGGCGGCGATCAGCGTATCCATCGAGACGGCGAGGCCGCAGACCGCGGAGCCGACGGTGAAGATTGCGATCGCCGTCATCATTACGTATTTGCGGCCGAAGAGATCGCCGAGCTTGCCGTAGAGCGGCATGACGGCGCTGAGCGCCAGAAGATAGGCCGAGCCGATCCAGCCGAAACGTTCGAGATGGCCGAATTCGCCGACGATCGTCGGCAGCGCCGTGGAAACGATCTGATTATCCAGCGTCGCCATGAACATGGCGGTCATCAGGAAGCAGAAGAGGATAAGCCGGCGGCGAGGGTCCGTCACCAGCGGCGCAGGCGCGAGTTGCATGTCCATGGGGCGTCGTTCCGATTGGTCGGCTTTTTATGTGCTGTTAGCATATATTTGTCAATAGCACATTATTGACGTTGGCATATTCAGTTTCCACTTCCGCTCTGTTATGGTGTCGTCATGAACGAAACTCTGACCAGCATCCTGTCCAACAGCGCGGCCGAGCCGGACGACGACAACGTGCCTCTCATCGGCCGGAGCATGGCGCGCATGCGGCTGATGACAGGGCGGCGGCTGATCGGCCGGTTGGCGATCCAAAGCGCCGCACCGGGCCTCGAGCTTTCGCATCTCGATGTGCTCGATGCCGTGCGCAGGGCGCAGCCTGCCGGCGAGGTCACGGTCGGCCTGATCGCGGAGATGCTGCGCATCGATCCCTCACGGGCAAGCCGGGTGGTCGCCGACATGGTCGGACGCAACGTGCTGCGCCGCGAGGCGTCGCAGGCCGATGCGCGGCGGATCGTCGTCGTCATGACGGCGGCGGGCGAGGCCCTGCTTGCGGAGATCCGCGCGCAGAAATTCGCAATCATTTCTCAGATCGTCTCCGATTGGCCTGAAGAGGATGTCGAACGCTTCGCGACGCTGTTCGATCGCTTTATCGGCGGTTACGAGGCGATCTTCCTGTCGCGTGACAAGGATACGCCGGGTTGAGGTGATCCGCCGGTCCTTCGGCCCTTCCCCTCGACCCCCCGTTTGCGCTAAGGGCAATGCCCATGAGCCAATCCACCTTCACCATTCTGCTCGGCGGCGAACTCAGCCTGACGGAGCGTCTGCGCCGTGCGATCGGCGGCAGCCGCTTCATCGCAGCCGATGGCGGCATGCGGCATGCAACCGCACTCGGCGTGACGCCGGAGCTCTGGGTCGGCGATTTCGATTCGACGCCGGCCGATCTCGAAGGGGCGTTTCCCGAGGTGCCGAAACAGCCCTATCCCGTGGCGAAGGCGGCAACGGATGGCGAGATCGCGGTATCGGAAGCGATCGCCCGCGGTGCACGGCGGCTGATCCTCGCCGGCGCGCTCGGCGGCGAACGCTCCGATCATGCCCTTCAGCACCTGTTGTCGGCCGTCAGCCTGGCGGAAGAGGGTTTCGACATGCTGCTGACCTCGGGCAAGGAAGAGGCCGTGCCGCTGGTTTCAGGCGCGATCGAACTCGACCTTCCCAAGGGCAGTCTGTTTTCGGTGCTCGGATTCAGCGCGCTCACCGGGCTTTCGATCGAGAATGCGCATTATCCGCTCAGCGATTTCCATCTGCCTTTCGGCTCGTCGCGTCCCATCTCCAACGTCGCGCAAGGCGCAGTTCGCTTTTCGCTCGGCAGCGGCCGGGCGATCGTGCTCGCCCGGCCCTATGATCTTTCCGGAGTCTGATTTTTGGCCCCTCCCATTCTGAAACTCGACGATATCTTCCTGAGCTTCGGCGGCGCGCCGCTTTTGGCGGGCGCTTCGCTGCAGGTCGAGCCCGGCGACAAGATCTGTCTCGTCGGCCGCAACGGCTCGGGAAAATCGACGCTGCTGAAGATTGCCGCCGGCCTGGTCGACGCGCAGTCCGGCGAGGTCTTCCGCCATCCCTCTTCGACGGTGCGTTATCTCGAACAGGCGCCGGATTTTGCCGGCTTCAGCACGGTGCAGGCCTATGCGGAAGCCGGGCTCGGGCCGGGCGACGACCCCTATCGCGTCACCTATCTGCTGTCGCATCTGGGCCTGACCGGCGAGGAAGACCCGAACACCCTTTCCGGCGGCGAATCGCGCCGTGCCGCCCTTGCCCGCGTCCTGGCGCCGGAACCTGACATTCTCCTGCTCGACGAGCCGACCAACCACCTCGATCTGCCAACGATCGAATGGCTGGAAGGCGAACTGCAGAAGACGCGCAGCGCGCTGGTTCTGATTTCGCACGACCGGCGGTTCCTCGAAAAGGTTTCAACCGCAACCGTCTGGCTCGACCGCGGCAGCTCGCGCCGGCTCGACAGGGGGTTTGCGCATTTCGAGGCCTGGCGCGACCAAGTGCTGGAGGCCGAGGAATTGGAACAGCACAAGCTCGGCAAGGCGATCGAGCGCGAGGAGCATTGGCTGCGCTACGGCGTCACGGCGCGGCGTAAGCGCAATATGCGCCGCCTCGGCGAGCTGCAGACGATGCGTTCGCAGTATCGCGGCCATAAGGGACCGCAGGGCACGGTGCAGGCGACGGTTTCCGACGCGCAGGAATCCGGCAAGCTGGTGATCGAGGCAGACAAGATCACCAAGAGTTTCGGCGAGCGCGCCATCGTCACGCCCTTCTCCATCCGCGTGCATCGCGGCGATTGCATTGGCTTGGTCGGGCCGAACGGCGCCGGCAAGACGACATTGTTAAAGATGCTGACCGGGCAGCTTTCTCCGGATAGCGGCACGATAAAGCTCGGCACCAATCTGGAGATCGCGACACTCGACCAGAAGCGCGAGGATCTCGATCCCGAGGATACGCTTGCAAACTACCTGACGGACGGGCGCGGCGAAAACCTGATCGTCAACGGTGAGCAACGGCATGTCACTGGTTACATGAAGGAGTTCCTGTTTCAGCCGGAACAGGCGCGGACGCCGATCAGGAGCCTCTCCGGCGGCGAGCGCGCCCGGCTGATGCTGGCCCGCATCCTGTCACGCCCGGCAAACCTCCTGATCCTCGACGAGCCGACCAACGATCTCGATATCGAGACGCTCGACCTCCTGCAGGAAATCGTCGCCGGCTTTCCCGGCACCGTCATTCTCGTCAGCCACGATCGCGATTTCCTCGACCGCACCGTGACCTCGACGATCGCACCCGCCGTGCCGGACGCGCCAGACGGCCGCTGGATCGAATATGCCGGCGGCTATTCGGACATGCTTGCCCAGCGCAAGGGCGCGCTTGAAGAGCGCAAGAAGGCCGAGAAGGCGGCAGAGAGGCCGAAAACCCAGGAGACGGCGCCTGCCGCGGGAAGCGCGAAGGGCAAGCTCTCCTTCAAGCAGAAATTCGCGCTGGAAAGCCTGCCGAAGGAGATGGCGAAGGCCGAAGCCGAGATCACCAAGCGCGAACAGGTGATGGCAGATCCCAATCTCTTCACGCGCGATCCGGCAGCCTTCAACCGGCTTGCCGTCGAGATGGAGAAACTGCGCGCCAGCCTCACGAAGATGGAAGAGGAGTGGCTGGAGCTCGAAATGCTGCGGGAAGAGCTGGAGGGCTGACCTTCAACCCAGCCGCTCGCGTCATCCATGTAACCGGACGGACGGCCGGAGCGGCCTTAAAGCGCCGGGGCTGGGACGGCAGCGGCGCCGGCACTGGCGCTGGCGCCCGTCTGGGCGACCTGCGGCTGCGGCTCTTCGGATTTTGACGGCAGCGCCTGCAGATGCAGGACGCGCGGCTGCAGCGCCTCGAGATAGGCTTCGGAGCGGCCGATATAGATCATGCCGGTTTCGGGCATGGAGGTCAGCAGCTTTGCCATCGTTGCCTGCCACTCCGGCTCCATGCCTTCCAGCACTTCGTCGAAGACGATCCAGCGCGGGCGCACGAGCAGCAGGCGGGCGAAGCCGATCGCCTTCTGTTCGTCGCTGTCGAGCAGCTTGTCCCAGCGAGCGCGGGTATCGAGCCTTGTGATCAGCGAATGCAGGCCGGCCTTGTCGAGGGCGGCCTCGACGGCGGCTTTCTCGTAAGCATTGGGGCTTTCGGGAAAAGCCAGCGCCTCGCGCAGCGTGCCGCCCGGAACATAGGCGATCTGCGGCACGAACAGCGTATCGTCGACCGGCGGCAGACCCATCGTGCCGCTGCCGCATGGCCAGAGGCCGGCCATGGCCTGGAACAACAGCTTGCGGTTGACGCTGTGATCGCCGTTGATCATGATTTTCTCGCCGGCCTTGATCACGACATCGGTTTCGCGCAGGCGGAAACCGCCGCATTCGTCGATATCTTCGCCGATCTTGGCGTTGATCACCACATCCTTCAGCGTCAGCGTGTCGGGCGCGGTGTTTTCATAGGCGATGCTGTCCTTCAGGTCGTAGTCCTCGTCCATGTCGAGCAGCGCCTGGCGGAAATCGGTGACGCGCATCAGCGTGGCCCGCCATTCGGCGATCGGGCCGAAATTGGCGACATACCAGCGCAGCGCGGTGTTGACCTGGTTGAAGGCGCCGACCGACATCATCAACTGGCCGAGGGTGAGGCCGCCGGAGAAATAGGCGGGCGCAGCGACAATGATCGGAATGACGATCACCAGCCAGCCATAGCCGGCCGAAACCCAGGTGAGGTTGGTATTGGCCATGGCCAGCCGCTTGACGACCCGCAGCACCGAGCTGATGTCGGTGTTGATGCGCCGGCGCTCGTTCTCCTCGCCGCGGGCGACGGTGATCGCCGGCATGTTCTCATTGGCATGCATCAGCGTGAAACGAAGCTCGGCCTCTTTCGAGAAGCGGTCGGCATTGAGCTTCACCAGCTTGCGGCCGACGACCTGGCTCAGCACCGAGGCGGAAGCGGCATAGAAAATCGCCGCCCAGACCATGTAGCCCGGAATGGAGAAGCTGTGGCCGTTGATGTGGAAGATGAAGCCGCTGGAAAGCTGCCAGAGCACGCCGATAAAGCTGACCAGAAGAATGGTCGATTGCAGCAGGCCGAGAACGAGCCCCGTCGTGCTTTCGGCGAGATTGCGGGAATCCTCGTGCAGCCGCTGGTCCGGATTGACGCCGATCAGGCCGCTGGAGGCGAGCCGCAGCGCCCGCTTGCGCTTCAGCCACTGGTCGACGAGATCGCGCGACAGGCCCTCGCGCATATAGAGCGCAGTCATCTGATTGAGCCAGGCCTGCAACACGTTGAGCAGCAGCAGCGTGCCGGCGATCATCGCGAAGATTTCGAGCTGGTGGAAGAATTCGCCGAGGTCGCGGCGCTCCAGCGAGTCGTAGAAGGGGGCATTCCACTCGTTCAGGATGACCTGGCCATAGGAGGTCGCCAGGATGACGAGGATCAGCACGGTCGCCAGAAACAGCACCTTGCCACGCACTTCAGAATTCCAGAATGCTGAGAACATCACCCCGAGGCGATATGTCAGGCTGAGATCGTACCCTACCCTGTCCTGCCTTCGGATGCCCGGCCTCCCCTTGGTCTTATCTGCCATCACGCTTTTCCAACACCGCCCATACTGTCATTATTAGCATGGTGGCGTTACCGGTCTATCAACAGATTCTATCAGTCATTAAACTGTGATGAGGCTTGCCTGAGTCGCCGCTGCATGCATTCGGCAGTTGATTCGTCGCGCAACTGGGACTAATTAAGGCATTCCGTGGTGATTTGGCCGGCCGGCTTGCAGCCACGTTAAAAAATTCGCTAAAGGGCCGCGTGCGGACCGGTAGCGATTTTTTGTCGCCGCCGGTTTTTTATTTTTGATCGAGTGACCGCAATGCCCATCAAGATCCCCGATACGCTGCCCGCCTTCGAAACCCTCGTCCAGGAGGGTGTACGGGTAATGACCGAGACAATGGCGATCCGACAGGATATCCGCCCGTTGCAGATCGGGCTGCTCAATCTCATGCCGAACAAGATCAAGACCGAATTGCAGATGGCCCGCCTGGTCGGCGCCTCGCCGCTGCAGGTGGAGCTGTCGCTGATCCGCATCGGCGGGCACAAGGCGAAGAACACGTCCGAAGATCACCTGCTTGCCTTCTACCAGACCTGGGAGGAGGTAAAGCAGCGCAAATTCGACGGCTTCATCATCACCGGCGCGCCGATCGAACTCCTGCCCTATGAAGACGTCACCTATTGGAAAGAGATGCAGGAGATTCTCGACTGGACCGAAACCAACGTCCATTCGACGATGAACGTCTGCTGGGGCGCGATGGCGGCGATCTATCATTTCCACGGCGTTCCGAAATACGAGCTGAAGGAGAAGGCCTTCGGCGTCTACCGCCACCGGAACCTGAAGCCTTCCTCGATCTATCTCAACGGCTTTTCGGATAATTTCGAAGTGCCGGTGTCGCGCTGGACGGAGGTGCGGCGCGCCGACATCGAGAAATCCGACAGCCTGGAAATTCTGATGGAATCGAGCGAGATGGGCGTCTGCCTCGTGCATGAGAAAAGGGGCCGGCGGCTCTACATGTTCAATCATGTCGAATATGATTCCACCTCGCTCTCGGACGAGTATTTCCGTGATGTCGACGCCGGCGTGCCGATCAAGATGCCGCACAATTACTTCCCGCATAACGATCCGGCGCTTGCGCCGCAGAACCGCTGGCGCAGTCACGCACATCTCCTGTTCGGCAACTGGATCAACGAAATCTACCAGACGACGCCCTATGACGTCGAAGAGATCGGCATGGATCTCTGAGCGGATCAGCGGATGCCGCGGCATTTCTTTCTGATCCGACCGGTTGCGGATTGAAGCAAATGCGGGCAGGTTCCGGTCCTGAACCCCAAGGATAGAACGGAACGGATGTCGATCATGTCGGAGAAGTTGGAGCGGGAAGTTTTCGGGCAGACGAAGGCGGGCGAAACCGTCTATCGTGTCGTCATCAAGGGCGGCGGGCTGACGGCCAAGATCATCAGCTGGGGCGCGGTCATCCAGGATCTGCGCCTCGAGGGACATGACGCGCCGCTCTCGCTCGGCTTTGAGGATTTCGACAGCTATCCGCTCTATTCCGCCTATTTCGGCGCGACGCCCGGCCGCTGCGCCAACCGCATCGGCGGCGGTAAATTCACCCTCGACGGCAAGGACTATCAGCTCGAGCCGAACGAAAACGGCGTCACGCATCTGCATGGCGGCAGCGACAATATCGCCAAACGCAACTGGACGATCGTCGAGCATGCCGTCGACCGCGTGGTGCTGAAAATCGTCGATCCCGATGGCCGCGCCGGCTATCCCGGCAATTGCACGATCCAGGCAACCTTCTGGGTGCACGGCAGCGGCGAACTGTCGGTGACCTACGAATCGACCAGCGATCAGCCGACGCTCGCCAATGTCTGCCAGCACGCCTATTTCAATCTCGACGGCCGCGAGGATGCGCTCGGCCACGACATCATGATCGCCGCCGATCATTATCTGCCGACCGATGACAGGCAGGTGCCGACCGGCGAGATCCGTTCCGTTGCCGGCACGGAATTCGACCTGCGCGAAATGGCGCCGATGAAGCGTTTCGTCGGCAGCGAGCAGGTGCTGTACGACCATAATTTCTGCCTGTCAGCCGAACGCACCGCCAAGCGCAGCGTCGCGCTCGCCCGCAGCCTTTATTCCGGTGTGTCGCTTGAGGTGCGCAGCACCGAGCCGGGCGTGCAGTTCTATGCCGGCTTCAAGCTGAACACCGGGGCGCCCGGCCTCGGTGGGCGCAAATACGGCCCCTTCGCCGGCTTCTGCCTGGAAACGCAGGTCTGGCCGGATGCCATCAATCACCAAGGTTTCCCGAATGCGGTGCTGCGCCCCGGCGAAGTGCTGCGCCAGGAGACGGATTATATCTTTACCAAGAGCTGAGCGTCCGCCCAGACGAACGCCTGTCAAATTTGAGCGCTATGAACCCTCTCCGGACACTCACCGGGGAGGGTTTTTTCTATGGGCATCCGATTGCGTCTTGCCGATTGGTTCTAAATAGGTTCTATTGCCTGCCCATGGATAGAACCAGTCTGATAGGGGAACTGAACAGCCGCGGTCTGCGTGACGCGGGCCTGACCGGGCCGCTCTACAAGCGGCTGGCGCAGGCCCTGACCGGCCTTGTGCAGGAAGGCCTGCTGAAGCCCGGCACAGCGCTGCCGGGCGAGCGCGACCTTGCCGAGGCCTTGAAGCTCGGCCGCGTAACCGTGCGCACCGCCTATCGCGATCTGATGGCGTCGGGCGTACTGGAATCGCGCCATGGAAGTGGTACTTTCGTATCAAGCAGAGTGGAGCGCATGGAACAGTCGCTCTGGCGGCTTTCCTCCTTCTCCGCCGACATGCGCTCGCGCGGGCGGCTGCCGGCCGCACGGATCTTGTCGCGGTCGGTCAACAGGCCGTCGCCGGAGGAATCCTTCCTGCTCGGCCTCGGTGGCGACGAGCCGGTTCTGCGGCTCGACCGCTTGCGTCTTGCCGACGGCCTGCCGCTGGCGATTGAGCGCGCCGTGGTGCCGATCAAGTTCCTGGGCGACGATGCCGGCGGCGAAGGATCGCTTTACGATGCGCTGGCGGCCAACGGCCACAGGCCGGTGCGGGCGCTGCAGCGGCTGACCGCGGTCACCCTCGACCCGTCCTCGGCCGCCATCCTGAACGTCAAATCAGGCGCGCCGGCGCTTCTGATCGAACGCGTCTCGCGCCTGGAAGACCAGCGCGTCGTTGAATACACCCGCTCGCACTATCGCGGCGATGCCTATGATTTCGTTGCCGAATTGAGAATCGGAGATGACCTATGAGTGAGAATCAGTCGCTGATGCTGCAGGAAGCCGGCCAGTCGCCGGAGGTGGTGGCCACACTTCTCGAAAAGGAAAAGCCGGTCTTTGCCGAGATCGCCCGGCTGTTTTCGTCCGCCCGCCCGAGCGTCGTGACGACGGCGGCGCGCGGCTCTTCGGATCACGCCGCCACCTTCTTCAAATATCTCTTCGAGATCACCTGCGGCGTTCCCGTCGCGTCCGTCGGTCCGTCGATCGCTTCCGTCTACGGCGCCGCACTCCATCTGAAGGGCGGCGTGCATTTCACTGTCTCGCAGTCGGGTGCCAGCCCCGATATCGTGGCGCTGCAGGAGGCGGCTAAGAAGGGCGGGGCGACGACGATCGCCGTCGTCAACGTCACCGACAGCCCGCTGGCAAAACAGGCCGATATCGTTCTCGGCCTGAATGCCGGCGCCGAAAAGAGCGTTGCGGCAACGAAGTCCTTCATCGCTTCCGTTGCCGCTCTTGCCGGCGTCACGGCTGCGATCGGCGGCGGGTTCGACCTGCAGACAGCGCTCGCCAAGCTGCCGGAGGCGCTTTCGGCAACCGCCGGGATCGATACGGCGGCAGCCGAAGACGTGCTCTTCCACGCGACCTCGCTCTATACGGGCGGCCGTGGCCCGGCTTTCGCGATCGCACTTGAAGCGGCATTGAAGGCCAAGGAAACCGCCGGCCTGCATGCGGAGGCCTTTTCGCTGGCGGAACTGATGCACGGTCCGATGCGCCTGGTGCAGCCGGGCTTTCCGATCGTCGCCTTTGCGCCCGACGACGCGGCCTTCGCCAATAACGGCCAGGCGCTGGAGCGGCTGCAGAAGCTCGGCGCCACCACCGTCGGTTTCTCCACGCAGCCGCTCTCCGGCCTCAATCTGCGGGTGCCGACGACGGGCAACGGTCTCGTCGATCCGCTGGTGTCGCTGCTCGTCTATTACCGGCTGATCGAGTCGGTGACGCGCCGCAAGGGCTTCGATCCGGACAAGCCGGCAAACCTGCTCAAGGTGACGGAGACGGTCTGATGGCCCGCAAGATCTTCATCGGCGCTCGTATTTTCGACGGCGAGCGCTTTCATGACGACAAGGCGCTGATCGTCGCCGGCGGCCGGATCGAAGCGATCGTTGCGACAAACGATCTGCCGGACGGCGAGACGGTGACGCTTGCCGGCGGCGTGCTTTCGGCCGGCTTCATCGATGCGCAGGTCAACGGCGGCGGCGGGCGGATGCTGAACGACGAACCATCAATCGCGTCGATGGAGATCATCGCACAGGGGCATCGGCCCTATGGCACGACGTCACTGCTGCCGACGCTGATCACCGACACATCGGAGGCCTCCATTGCCGCGATCGAGGCCGCGATCGAGGCTGTCAAAGGGAACCGCGGCGTCGCCGGCCTGCATCTCGAAGGCCCGCATCTGGCGCCGGCGCGCAAAGGCGCGCATCTGGCCGAATTGATGCGGCCGGTCGAGGATCGCGACGTCAAGGCCTTCATCCGTGCGCGTGAGGCGATCGGCACGCTGCTCGTCACTATCGCCGCCGAACAGGTGACGGTTGCCCAGGTAAGCGAGCTTGCCGAAGCCGGCGTCACCGTCAGCATCGGCCATTCCGATTGTTCGAGCGAGGCGGCGGAGGAACGTTTCGATGCCGGGGCGCGCGGCGTCACGCATCTCTTCAACGCCATGAGCCAGCTGGGACATCGCGCCCCCGGCCTCGTCGGCGCCGCGATCGATCATCCCTCCACCTGGTGCGGCATCATTGCCGACGGTCATCACGTCGATCCGAAGGCCTTGCGCACGGCGCTGCGCGCCAAGCGGGGCGAAGGCAGACTGTTCTTCGTCACCGATGCGATGTCGCTCGTCGGATCAAAAGAGGATTCGTTCACGCTGAACGGCCGCATCGTCCGGCGCGAAAGGGGCGGCTTCTGCTCGAAGCTGGTGCTCTCCGACGGCACGCTCGCCGGTTCCGACGTCGACATGATCTCGACGATCCGTTACGGCGTCACCTATCTCGACCTGACGCTCGCCGAGGCTCTGCGCATGGCGACCCTCTATCCCGCGCGTTTCCTCAGGCTTGCCGATCGCGGCCATCTCTCGCCGGGCGCGCGCGCCGATCTCGTCCATCTCACCGATGCGCTCTCTGTTACCGCCACCTGGCTTGCCGGCGAAGCGGCCTGACATCAAGGAGACCTGGCATGACTGATATCATCGATGCCTATTTCTCCAATCTGATCGGTCGGCTGGAGACGCTGAAGCAGGTACTTGCCGAGCCGATGGCGCAGGCAGCATCGGTGATCCTCGATGCCGCCCGCGGCGACAAGCGCGTCTATGTCTTCGGCACCGGCCATTCGCACATGCTGGCGGAAGAGGTGCACTACCGCGCCGGCGGGCTCGCCTTCACGGTGCCGGTGCTTGTCGGGTCGGCCATGCTGCACGAGGGAGCGGTCATCAGCTCGGTCTATGAACGCACCCAGGGCCTGGTGCGGCCGATGCTGGAGCGTTACGGCATGCAGCCGGGCGACGTCATTATCATTGCCTCGAATTCCGGCGTGAACGCCGCGCCGATCGAAGCCGCCGACTATGCGCATGAAATCGGCGCCAAGGTGATCGCCATCACCTCGATCGCCTATTCCGCAGCGATCGCCAATGGCCGCCGGCGGCTCGCCGAAGTCGCCGATATCGTGCTCGACAACGGGCTGCCGCCGGGTGATGCCGTTCTCGACCTTGCAGGCACAGGACTTCGGGTCGGGCCGGTCTCGACGGCGGTCGGGGTCACAGTCATCAATGCGATCTTTGCCGAAGTCGCCTCGGAACTTTCCAAATCCGGCGATGCGCCGGTCTATCTCAGCGCCAACATGCCGGGGGCGGCCGAGATCAATCAGAAGCTGGTGAAGAAGTACAGGCCGCGCAATCCGCATCTCTGATATCGCGGATACAAAAAAGGCCGGTCTGAGCCGGCCTTTTGAGCGAGATGCAACCAGGATCAGTCCTTGGCGCGCTCGACGTAGGAATTGTCTTCGGTCGCGATGACGACGCGGGTGCCGGCATTGATATGCGGCGGCACCATGGTGCGCACGCCGTTCGACAGCATGGCCGGCTTGTAGGAGGACGACGCCGTCTGGCCCTTGACGACCGGCTCGGTCTCGGTGATTTCGAGCGTGACGTGGCGCGGCAATTCGAGCGCCAGCGGAATGCCTTCATGGATCGACAGGATGCAGGACATGCCTTCCTGAAGGAAGGCCTTCTGGTCGCCCATGGTTTCGACGTCGACCACGACCTGGTCGTAGGTCGCCGGGTTCATGAAGTGGAAACCTTCGCCGTCTTCATAGAGATACTGGAAGGAGACGTCTTCGACGAAGGCGCGCTCGACCTGTTCGGTGGTGCGCCAGCGCTCGGAAACCTTCACGCCGTCAACGATGCGGCGCATGTCGACCTGGGTGACCGGCGTGCCCTTGCCCGGATGAAAGTTCTGGGCGGTGAGAACGACGTAAAGCTTGCCGTCGACATCGAGAACGTTGCCCTTGCGGACCGAAGAGGCGATGACCTTGACCATAAGACTTCCTTGTAACTCGGCTTTCGGCGTCGTAGAGGACTGTCGAAACGCCCTGAAGACGCAAATATTTTTCTTTGGGGGCGCAACTAACCTAAAATCCGGGAAATAGCCACCCCCATACCGGCTTCTCCGGCGAAGAAAGCTTGGAATGAACTCTGCGGCCAAAGCGTCCCCCTGGTGGACCCCGTCCGTGCATGCCGATCGCCGCCCGTTCCTCATCGGGCGCAATGCGATCCAGGCCACGTTGCGCGGGTTTTTCGCGCGCGAGGACTTCATCGAGGTGGATACCGCGGTGCTGCAGATATCGCCGGGCAACGAGGCGCACCTGCATGCCTTCGCGACGGAAGCGGTGACGACGGACGGGCAGAGGGCGCCGTTTTATCTGCACACTTCGCCGGAATTCGCTTGCAAGAAGCTGCTTGCTGCCGGCGAGCAGCGCATCTCCTGTTTTGCCCATGTCTACCGCAACCGCGAGCGGGGGCCGCTGCATCATCCCGAATTCACCATCCTCGAATGGTATCGGGCCGGCGAAAGCTATGAGAGCCTGATGATGGATTGCGTGCGCATTCTGGCGCTTGCGGCCGAGACGGCGAAGACTGACAGGCTTGGCTATGGCGGCCGTGAGAGCGATCCCTTTGCAGGGCCGGAGCGGGTGAGCGTCGCCGAAGCGTTCGAGCGCCACGCCGGCATCGATCTTCTCGCCTCCGTCGCCGCCGACGGTTCGACCGATCGTGAGCATCTGGCGGCCGAAGTCCGGCGCGTCGGCATGCGTGTGGCCGAAGACGACGGCTGGGCCGATCTCTTCAGCCGGGTGCTGGTCGAGAAAATCGAGCCGCATCTCGGCTTCGGCCGCATCACCATCCTCGACGAATATCCGGTCTCGGAGGCGGCCCTTGCCCGCCCATCAGCCGGCGATCCGCGTGTTGCCGAGCGTTTCGAACTCTATGCCTGCGGCGTCGAGCTCGCCAACGGCTTCGGCGAGCTGACCAACGCCGCCGAACAGAAGCGGCGGTTCGAGATCGAGATGGCCGAGAAGATGCGGGTCTATGGTGAGACCTATCCGATCGACGAGGATTTCCTGGCGGCGCTGTCGTCGATGCCCGAGGCAAGCGGCATTGCGCTCGGTTTCGACCGGCTTGTCATGCTGGCGACGGGCGCTTCGCGCATCGATCAGGTGCTCTGGGCACCGGTCGCGGAGTATGGGCGATGAACGCCGTCAAGCCGCTCAAGAGCGTCGATGATCTTCTGCAGGCAGGTCTGGCCACGCTCGGCGATCGTGCAATGCTCGACGAAGTGGCCGCGCGTTACGCGATCGCGCTGACGCCTGCCGTCACGACGCTGATCGACCGCGCCGATCCCGATGATCCGATCGCACGGCAATTCGTGCCCGACGCCGCCGAACTGACGGTCGCGCCCGAGGAACGCGCCGATCCGATCGGCGACCATACCCATAGCCCCGTCGAAGGCATCGTCCACCGCTATCCCGATCGCGTACTGCTCAAAGCCGTGCATATCTGCCCGGTCTATTGCCGCTTCTGCTTCCGACGCGAAATGGTCGGACCGCAGGGTCTCGGCACGCTCGATGCGGCGGCGATGCAGAAAGCCTTCGATTACATAGCCGGCCACCAGGAGATCTGGGAGGTGATCCTCACCGGCGGCGATCCGCTGGTGCTTTCCGCGCGCCGGCTCCGCGACATCATGGAGGCGCTGGCGGCAATCGCGCATGTCAAGATCGTGCGCTTCCACACCCGCATTCCCGTGGTCGATCCCGAAAAGATCGACGCGGCGCTGATCGATGCCCTGAAGGCGAGCGGCAAGACGGTCTATGTGGCGCTGCATGCCAACCATCCGAGGGAGCTGACAAGCGAAGCGCGCGCGGCTTGCGCCCGCCTGGTCGACGCCGGCATCGCCATGGTCAGCCAGTCGGTACTGCTGAAGGGCGTCAATGACGATCCCGACGTGCTTGCCGAACTGATGAAGGCCTTCGTCGAGATCCGCGTCAAACCCTATTACCTGCACCATCCGGATCTCGCGCCCGGCACCGGCCATTTCAGATTGACGATCGACGAGGGGCAGCGGATCGTCGCGGCGCTGCGCGGACGGATTTCCGGGCTTTGCCAGCCGGCCTATATCCTCGATATCCCAGGCGGCCACGGTAAGGCCGTCATCAGCGAAAGCGTTATCAGGGCAACAGGTGACGGATGTTATTCCGTCTCGGACTATCGCGGCGGCGAGCATTTCTATCCCCCCGCCGGTTGACGCAAAATGGCGCTTTGCGTGTCATTTCTGTACTCGTCGCGTCGACGAGCGCCGCAAGCTTCGTTGTCGAAACTCTATTAAACTATTGATGTAGAATTGTTATTTTTACTCCAGCCAAGCCGATCGCTAAAATCCTAACTGTGAGTGCTAATCATATTTAACCCAACAAATTAGCGGAATGTTCTGTTTTCCTCACTAAAAGAACGCTCATGACAAGGCGATGAACGCCGGTTCGGGATCATGAGAATCTTGGAGTGATGGGATGAATACGACAATCCGCGACCTCGTAGCCAAATTTGGCAAGCTTCCGACGTCGATCGACCAGATCGCCGACGATGCCGATCTTTATGCAGCAGGTCTGACGTCCTTCGCTTCGGTGCAGCTGATGCTCGGCATTGAAGAGGCGTTCGACATCGAATTTCCCGACAATCTCCTGAACCGCAAATCCTTCGCGAGCATCTCGGCGATCGCCAAAACCGTCGATCTCATCCGGGACGGCCGGAAGGTCGCCTGATGAATTTCCCCGTCAAGATCATGCAGGACGGTCTTGTCGCAAGGGTGGCTCGCGTCGCCGAAATCGCGGCCAAACATGCCGATGCCGTTGACGCCGAGGGCCGTTTCCCACGGGAAGCCGTGGATGCCATGAAGGCCGAGAGGCTGCTCGGCATTCAGGTGCCGCACCATCTCGGCGGTGAATCGGCCTCGATCACCGAGATCGCCGAATTGTGCTCGATGCTCGGCCAGGCTTGCGCGGCGAGCGCCATGGTCTTCGCCATGCACCACATCAAGCTGTCGAGCCTTGTCGAACACGGCGCCGACAGCCAATGGCATTGCCATTTCATGCGCCGCATTGCTGCCGAGCAGCTGCTGATCGCCTCCGCCACCACCGAGGGCGGGATCGGCGGAAACCTGCGCAACAGTATTTGCGCGGTCGAAGTCGATGGCGATATCTGCCGCCTCGAAAAGGATGCGACCGTCATTTCCTACGGCTCGCATGCCGACGCCATTCTCATCACCTCGCGCGCCCACGCCCAGGCCGCCTCCTCCGATCAGGTACTGACGGCCTTCCTCAAGGATCAGTACACGCTCGAAAAGACGCATGTCTGGAATACGCTCGGCATGCGCGGCACCTGCTCCGACGGCTTCCTGTTCAAAGGGCAAGCGCCGGCAGACCAGATGCTGCCGAAGCCTTTTGCCGAGATCGCGGCGCAATCCATGCTCGCTTCCTCGCACCTGTTGTGGAGCGGCGTCTGGTACGGGATTGCGGTCGACGCCGTTGCTCGCGCACAGGCCTTCGTGCGCGCCGCCGCCCGCAAGGCCCCCGATGCCCAGCCGCCCGGCGCCCTGCGCCTCGCCGAGGTCTCGAACCTGCTGCAGATGGTGAAATCCAACGTCGTGGCCGGCCTGAAGGCCTACGAACATGCCAAAGCCGATCCCGACAGGCTGTCGTCGATGGGCTTTGCCGTGGCGATGAACAACGTCAAGATCGCCTCGTCCGAGACGATCCTGGAGATCGTCAACCATGCCATGCTGATCTGCGGTATCATGGGCTACAAGAACGGCACGCCCTTCAGCCTCGGACGCCATCTGCGCGACGCGCATTCCGCACAACTCATGATCTCGAACGACCGCATCCTCGGCAATACGTCGAGCATGCTTCTTGTCCACAAGCAGGACACTAGCCTACTGGGGTAACAGTCATGGATATGCAGACCTCGTTTCTCGACCGGCTTTTCGAAGCCGGCCTGCTGATCGACACGGGCATCGATGGACTCTATGGCCGCAGCGGCCAGTTCGAAGAGGTGATCGCTGCCTTCGAACGCCTCATCGACAAGGTCGGCGGCGGCGACGGTGCGGAGGCCATGCGCTTTCCTCCGGGCATGAACCGCGCCTTCTTCGAAAAGAGCGGCTACATGAAGAGCTTCCCGCAGTTGGCCGGCACGGTCCACAGCTTCTGCGGCAGCGAACTCGATCATGTCAGCCTGCTGCAATGCATGGAAGTCGGCGAGGACTGGACCAAGGGGCAGGAGGCGACCGACATCGTGCTGACGCCGGCGGCCTGCTATCCGCTCTATCCGACGGTCGCCAAGCGCGGCAATCTGCCGAAGACCGGCGGCCTCTTCGACCTGCAATCCTATTGCTTCCGCCACGAGCCGTCGAAAGACCCGGCCCGCCAGCAGCTGTTCCGGATGCGCGAATATGTCTGCATGGGCACCGAAGAGCACGTCACCGATTTCCGCCAACGCTGGATGGATCGCGGCGTCGAGATGATGAAGGCCGTCGGCCTCGACGTGACGATCGATATTGCCAACGATCCGTTCTTCGGCCGCGCCGGCAAGATGCTCGCCAACAATCAGCGCGACCAGAATCTGAAGTTCGAACTGCTGATCCCGATCACCTCGGCCGCCAATCCGACCGCCTGCATGAGCTTCAACTATCATCAGGATGCCTTCGGCGCGAAATGGGGCCTCAACCTCGAGGACGGCAGCGTTGCGCACACAGCCTGTGTCGGCTTCGGGCTCGAGCGCATCGCGCTTGCGCTGTTCCACCATCACGGGCTCGACGTGAAGCAATGGCCGGCCAATGTGCGGAAAGCGCTGTGGGGCTGAGCTACTCGATGACATCGGTATTCCCGGGGATCAGCCCGGAAAGCTACCGTCAGCACGCGCTGCATTCCAGCGAGCGCGCCTGGCCGGAAACCAACTGTTACGTCGATCTGTGGATCGAGGTGCTGGCGACATCGGGGGCGGCACCCGAGGCGATGCTGGGTTTCACCCTGACGCAGGATTTCGAAGGCGACCAGTTCACCTTCTTCAAGGTGCCGCTCGAGGATCTCGAGACGCTTTACGGCATCCGCGCGACCGAGCTTGCCATCTATGACCGGGTCGAGCGGCATGTCGAGGTGCAGATCGCGCGGGGCCGCCTCTGCCTGATCGAGATGGATTCCTTCTATATGCCGGATACGCGCGGCACCGCCTACCGGCAGGAACACGGCAAGACGACGGTTGCGATCAACCGGCTGGACGTTGCGGCCAAGCGTGTCGACTATTTCCACAATGCCGGCTATTTCCGCCTCGAAGGCGAGGATTTCGACGGGCTGTTCCAGCTGCAGCTGACGGAGAACGACCCGCCGTTCCTGCCTTACACGGAATTTGCGCGGTTCCCGGAAAAGCCCGCCGACGAAGCACATCTGCGCGCGACCGCGCGTCGGCTTGCCGGGGTTCATTTCAACAGGCGGCCCAGAGAAAATCCGATCCGCGCCTTCGCCGCTGTCTTTCCGCAACAGGTGGAAGCGGTGGCCGAGCGGCCGTTCGGCTTCTTTCACAAATATGCCTTCAATACGCTTCGCCAGGTCGGCGCCAATTTCGAGCTGGCGGCCGATCACCTGGCGTGGCTCTCCGCGGATGAATTCGCAACCGCCGCCGAGCATGCCAGGCACATTTCGGACGCGGCGAAATCCGTGCAGTTCCAGCTCGCCCGCGCCGTCGCCCGCCGGAAGTTCGAGCCGCTGCAGGCAGCTCTTGATCCGGCCGCCAATGCATGGGATTTGATGATGGCATCGCTTGCAGAGCGAATCTGAGGCCGGAGATCAGACCATGCGGGGGCGTTTGGCAAGCATCGGAGCCGAGGAAAGCATGCTTTCCGAAGGCTGGAACCTGATCCTGACGGAACCGGATGCCTGTGCGGTGCCGCACGACATTCCGCTCTCCGCGCAGTTCATTCCCGCACCCGTACCCGGCACCGTCGCCGCCGCACTCGAAAAAGCCGGACTCTTCGACCGGGAAAATCCGGAACCGCTGAACACGAAAGACGCCTGGTATCTCTGCCGGCTCTTCGATGCCGAGCCCGGCGATGCGATCCTGCGTTTCGCGGGGCTCGCGACGCTGTGCCATGTCTTTCTCAACGGCCAGGAAATCCTCTTTTCCGAAAGCATGTTCACGGCGCACGAGATTCCCGTGACGCTTACGGGCGGCGACGAACTGGCGCTCTGCTTCCGGGCGCTCGGCCCGCGGCTGTCGGAGCCCGGCCCGCGCGCGCGCTGGCGGCCGCAGATGATCACGCCGGTAGGCCTGAGAAATTTCCGCACGACGCTGCTCGGCCATATGCCGGGCTGGTGCCCCGATATTCACGCGGTCGGCCCGTGGCGACCGATTTCGCTGCTGCGGCGCAATCCCGTCTCGATCGACAATGTCTCCATCCGCGCCGTCCTGGACGAGAGCGGCGTCGGCCGGCTGAGCGTTTCCCTGCACAACAATGCCGACAACCCGTCGATGCTGCTGCGCTGCGGCGGCATGGAACAGCCGTTCGAGAAAGTCGGCGACAATCATTATTCGGCTATCCTCAAGCTGGCCGACATCGAGCCCTGGTGGCCGCACACCCATGGCGCTCCACGTCTCTACGAACTGACGCTGGTTTCCGATGGCGCCGAGTACTTGCTCGGCAGCACCGGCTTCCGGCGTATCGAGGTCGAGCGCGGCGATGACGGCGATGCCTTCGCGCTTCTCGTCAATGGCGAGCGCGTCTTTTGCCGCGGCGCGGTGTGGACGACGGCGGATATCGCCCGCTTGCCAGGCGGACGGGCGGACTACGAGCCGTTCCTGCGTCTTGCCACTGACGCCGGCATGAACATGATCCGCATCGGCGGCACCATGACCTATGAGACGCCGGATTTCTTTGCGCTCTGCGACGAGCTCGGCCTGCTCGTATGGCAGGACTTCATGTTCGCCAATTTTGACTATCCGCGCAACGACAAGACTTTTCTCGGTCACGTGCATGCCGAGGTCGAGGAATTCCTGCACGGCGTCCAGGCCTCGCCTTCGCTCGCGGTGCTTTGCGGCGGCAGCGAGATCCACCAGCAGGCGGCGATGCTCGGCCTGCCGATGGAATTCTGGAGTGGGCCGATCACCGATGAGATCATCCCGGCCGTCATCGCGCGCATGCGTCCCGACGTTCCCTATGTCCCGAATTCTCCCTATGGCGGCGCAATGCCTTTTTCGCCGAACGCCGGTATCGCGCATTATTACGGCGTCGGCGCCTATATGCGGCCGATTGCCGACGCCCGCCGCGCCGAGGTGCGGTTTGCCTCCGAAAGCCTCGCCTTCGCGCATGTGCCGCAGCAAAGGACGCTGCATCGTCATCTCGACGTGCCGGCCGTCCACAGCCCGCTCTGGAAGGCGCGCGTGCCGCGCGACCGCAGCGCATCGTGGGATTTCGAGGACGTTCGCGACTTCTATCTGCAGCTGCTTTACGGCTGCGATCCGGCCCGGCTGCGCCGCGAAGATCCGGAACATTATCTCGATCTCTCCCGCGCCGTCACCGGCGAGGTGATCGAGGAAACCTTTGCCGAATGGCGGCGCAAGGGCTCCGGCTGCAGCGGCGCGCTCGTCTGGACGCTGCAGGACCTGTTGCCCGGCCCCGGCTGGGGCGTGATCGATTCAACCGGCGAGCCCAAGCCGGTCTGGTATGCGATGCGCCGTGCCTTCCGGCCGGTTCAGACTGTCTTTACCGATGAGGGAACCAACGGCCTCGATGTGCATGTCGTCAACGAGACGGACGCCGCACTCGACGTGGAGCTCGAAGTCTTCTGCCTGCGCGACGGCAAGCAGCAGGTCGTCAGCGGCAATACCGGCTTCAAGCTGGCGGCAAGGAGTGTGGAACGTTTTGCGTCCACCGTGCTGTTCGGCGCCTTCTTCGATACGACCTATGCCTTCCGCTTCGGCCCACCGGCGCATGATGTGGGCGTGGCGCGACTGCGCTCGCTCGCCGACGGCGCCGTTCTTGCCGAAAGCTTCCACTTCCCCGTAGGACGCGGCAAAGCGCTTCACGATGCGGGCATTGAGGCATCGCTCGGCAAGGCCGGCGACGATTGGTTCGTCGATCTCAGAACCGACCGGCTGGCGCAATCGGTGCATATCGACGTCGAAGGCTATCGGGCCGACGACGATTGGTTCCATCTGGCCCCCGGCGCGATGCGGCGCGTGAAGCTTCACGCACTCTCCGGCACGGAAGGCGATCTTCCACCTGCGGGCGAGATCAGAAGTCTGGGCAGTTCACATCGCGTCATGCTCCAGGGCTGATGCTTCCGCCAAAAATAATGCCGACGCATTGAGAAAGACCCGTGATTTGAGAACGATATACCGCTTTCTGCGCGCCCATGTCCTGCAGCGGCTGATTCCGCGGTCGCGTCTGGCCTTCAATCCGCGCAGGCCGGTGGAAATCGTCGGCTATCTCTCGATGGCCGTCGGCGTCGGCGAATCGGCAAGGCTCTGCGCCGGGGCTCTGTCGGAGGCCGGGCGGGCGATTTCGCTCGCCGACGTCAGCACCCATCCCGACGAGAATTCCTTCGCCGGCTGGATGCCGTCGCGTCTTTCCACCGAACCGCCGGGAAGCCGTATCTGGCATCTCAATCCGCCGATGCTGCCGCGCGCCATCCTGAAGAAGGGCGTCGCGAATTTCACCCGCGCCTTCAACATCGGCTATTTCGCCTGGGAGCTCGAAGTCGTGCCGGCGGAATGGCGCAATGCGATGCATTATATGAACGCCGTCTTCGTGCCGTCGGAATTCACCCGGCGGGCGATCGCGCCGCTGACCAAGGCGCCGGTCATCGTCGTCCCGCATCCGGTCACCGAGGCGGCGGCGACCGACGGCATGCGGGAGAGGTTCGGCATCGAGAAGGATGCCTTTCTCGTCAGCTTTATCTTCAGCGCCGGCTCCTCGATCAACCGGAAGAACCCGCAGGCCGTCGTCGAGGCCTTCAGGATCTTTGCCGCCGAAGCCCCAGGCGCTGTCCTGCTGATGAAGGCCAGCGGCGATGTGAACAAGGATGAAGGCCTGCGCGAGCTGATTGCTTCGGTGAAGGGCGAAAGCCGCATCAAGATCGTCACCGACAGGCTGTCGAACGCCGATATCAACGGTCTCATCCGCTGTTCGGACGCCTATCTTTCGCTGCATCGGTCCGAGGGTTTCGGGCTGACGGTCGCCGAGGCGATCATGCAGCGTACCCCCGTTATCTCCACCGCCTGGTCGGGCACGGCGGATTTCTGCGATCCGGACAATACATGGCTGGTCGACTCTCCCCTCATTCCCGTGGTCGATACTCATCCGGAATTTGCCGGGCTCGCGGGCGCGGTCTGGGCCGATCCCTCTCCGCAAGCTGCGGCCGAGCACCTCAGGGACATCTTCCGCGCGCCCGAGCTTGCGCTGGACAAGGCGGAGAAGGCCCGGGCGTTCCTGCTGCGCTATCTCGCTGAGAATAGCTACGAGAAGGCGCTTCAGCGGCTGGCGGCGATGCAGGCGAGCTAAGCTGAGGTCGTCACCCCGCTTTATTTTAACATTTTCGCATTAGAGATGGCGAGTGTCCGGCCTAGTGGGCCGATCCTGACGGATGGACGGATGTCGAAGGGTATTATCGCAAATTCGGTGATGAATGCGGCGGCGGGCATGCTGCTGTTGCTGACGGGATTCGTTTCCTCGATCATCACCGCGCGGCTGTTGGGGCCGGAAGCCAACGGCATCGTCGCCTTTTCGCTCTGGCTGGTGGTCACGGGCGCCTCGATCGCCGAACTCGGCTCCAGCATCACGCTCCTGAAGACGCTGCCGCAGCTATCGGCCGAAGGTTACGACGCACGCCGCCGGCGGGGGTTTGCCGCCATCCTCGTCAGCTTCATGATGTTTTCGACCGTCGTGCTGCTGGCGTTTTACGCGCTGTTTTTCCTGACCTCCGAGGAGATGCACTGGGCCGATACCGCGCCGTCCGTCGCTCTGGTCACCGGCGGGTTGTTCTTCGTCCAGGCGATCGGATCCTTCGTCAAATTCTACCTGATCGGAGAGAAGAAGCTCGGCGCCTTCTTCCGGCTGACCGTCGTCGTCTCGATCGTGCAGCTTGCCGGCGTCGCTGGCGGCGCCGTCCTCTATGGCGTCCAGGGCGTTCTTATCGGTTACGCGCTCGGCCAGCTTGTCTTGTTCTTCGCCACGCTGCCGATCCTTCTTGCGCGGCGGGACTGGTGCGGCGTGTCGCTGAAATACCTCGCCTCCTCCTCCGTCATCCTCTCGCTCCAGTTCATCATCGATTCCATCTTCCTCAACCGGCTCGAACTGCTCTTTCTGCAGCAGTTCTGGTCGGTGGAGATGGTCGGCTATTATGCGGTCGGCCTGTCGATCGCCAATATCGCATTGCAACTGCCGATCCAGATGACCGGCAGCCTGTTGCCCTATTACTCCGAGCGGCGGCACAACAGCGACGATTCGACCTTGCCGGTCGAGGTCTTCGCCGCCGTCACCCGCAGCATGGCCTATATCGTGCTGCCGATGAGCCTCGGGCTTGCGGCAATCTCCAGCGAGCTGGTGCTGGTCGTATTCGGCGAGGCGTTCGGCCGCAGCGGCACGGTGGTGGCGCTGCTGGCGCTGGTGGCGCCCGCCTATACCTTCATGCAGATCCTCAGCCTCTACCTCTTATCGATGGACAGGGCCCGCGCCCGCCTGAATACCAGTGTGATAGGTGGCCTGGTGATGGTAGCGGGTTGTTTACTGATCGTGCCTAGGCTTGCAGCCGAGGGCGCCGCGCTGGTGCGCATCCTCGTCTTCGTTGCAATGTCGGTGATGATGATCAGACAGACCGGATTCGGATCCCAGCTTTCGGGTCTCTATAGAAGCCTGACGAAGGTGACGCTCGCCTCCGTGCTGTGCGCTTGCGGCGCCATTTCCGTGCTGGAATTTGTCCATGGTCCGGCCGGGCTGGTCGGCGCGATCATCGCCGGCACGTTCTGCTATTTCGCAGCGCTGCGGGTGCTGCGCGCCGTACCGACCGAAGATGTTGACGTCATGCGCTCCATTCTCGACAAGATGCCGTCCGTGCTGCGCAAGCCGGTCGGGCACGCAATCAATTTCATTGCGCCGGCGCTTCCCGGCGATCCCGATCGCGCCAAGGTCGCTCCCGGCGAGTTCTCGCTCGAACCGGCCGAGGGGGCTGGACGCAGCGCTGCCCTACCTGTCGTTTTCGACGGTACGATCGGCCTGTTCATGCCTGAGAATGCAGGGGTGAAGAAGCGGTCGGCCGCCGTGCTCTTCGTCAGCCCCTGGGGTTTCGAGGAGATGTGCAGCCGCAAGTTTTTCCGCGTTGCGGCCGAACATTTTTCGGATATCGGTGTGCCGAGCCTGCGCTTCGACTATCGTGGCACCGGCGATGCGCTGGATTTCGACGCGCTGCCGGCAAGGCTGGAAACCTGGGAAAATTCGATCCGCGCGGCGGCCGCCAAGCTGAAGTCGCTCACCGGCTGCGACCGTATCGTCCTCATCGGCCAGGGCCTCGGCGCAACGCTTGCCCAACGCATCGGCTCTTCGATCGACGGCGTCGACAGCCTCGTCATGCTGGCGCCGGTGCTGAGCGGCCGGGCCTATCTGCGCGAACTCACCATGTGGTCGAAGATCATCGATGCCGATCTCGGCCTTGGCAAGGAGCATGTCCAGACCGCCAAGGTTCAGATCGCCGGGCTCGTCATGCCCGAGGAGATCGCCGGCGAGCTCGGCAAGCTCAACATCGCCTCGCCGCAGGGATTGGCGGCGTCGCGCTATCTGATCCTCGAACGTCCCGCCAGGGCCGACGATACCGGCTTTGCCGACACACTGAAGGCGCTTGGCGCCGATGTCGAGCAGACGGCTTTCGAAGGCTATGACGAGCTCGTCACCAATCCACTCTTCGCCAAGACGCCGATGGCTGTCGTCGCGCTGCTGACGACCTGGCTGGAGGGCGCCACGGTGGAGACATCCGCCGCTCCTTCGCCGGCAGAAATCGAGAACCCGCCGCTGGCCGGCGATGGGTTTGTCGAAATGCCGGTCCGTTTCGGAAGCCATGATCACCTGGTCGGCGTCGTCAGCCGGCCGCCCGGCGAGATCAAGGGCAGTGCCGTGCTCTTCCTGTCGACGGCCTATGACCGGCATGCCGGCTGGGGGCGGACGACGGTTGATATGGCGCGCGAGCTTGCGCGCCAGGGCGTGGTTTCGCTGCGCTTCGATTCCGCCAATGTCGGCGACAGTCCGCCGCGGCCCGATGCGCCGGAGCAGGTGCTCTATTCCGATACGCAGACCGCCGATGCGGTCGCCGCGCTCGATCTGCTCGAAGGCATCGCCGCCGGCCCGGTCATGGTGGCCGGCCGATGCAGTGGCGGCTATGTCGCCTTCCGCGCCGGCGTCGCCGACGAGCGGCTGAAGGCCGTCGTGTCGATCAATCCCTTCGTCTATTACTGGGATCCTGAGATACCGGTGCGTAAGGAACATGTTGTCTCCGTTCCCCGCAGCCTTGATGATTACGGCCAGCGCCTGGCGCGGCTCGATACGCTAAAGCGGCTGCTGCGCGGCCAGGTGGATGTCGTCTCTGCGCTGCAGAACATGGTCATCGCTGCCGGTCGTCGTCTGTCCCCATGGATCGCGCCGCTGCTCGAACTGCTTCCCGACCGGCGACACATCGCCCGCGAAGTCCGGCATTCCTTCACTGAGTTCGGCAAGCGCAAGGTGCCGTTGACGCTGATCTACAGCGAAGGCGACGTTGGCCTCGATCACGTCTATTTCCACTTTGGACCGCGCGGCGCCAAGCTCTCCCGCTATCCGAACGTGCGGCTGCTGATGCTGCCGGACGCCGATCACAATCTGACGCCGCCGCAATCACGCAGGTTCGTGCTCGATGAGATTATCCGTCTCGCCAAAGCGTGACGGAATTTCAGGCTGGCAGGATCAGACCCGATCGGCAGCGGCGACGTTCAGCGATCGATAAAGATCGACATAACGTCCGGCGACAATATCCCAGGAATAGCCGCGCACGGCGTCGACCAGCTCGGCGCGAACGACATCCGGTTGGCGCGCGAGTGTTTCATAGGCCGCCTCGATCACTGTCGCGGCGGTCTCCGGATGGGTGAAATCGGCTAGCCTGATGACAGGATGCCGGCCGGCAAGCATTGTAAAGGCGTCATTGGCATTCAGCACCGGCAGCAGGCCGGCGCTCATCGCTTCCAGCGCCACCAGCCCGAAACCTTCATACTCCGAGGCGGAGGCAAACAGCGAGGCCTCGGCGATGATGCGCCGGATGGCGCCGTTGTCGGGCGAGACGTGCAGGGTTACGCGGCCGGCAAGGTTGCGGCCTTCGATGGCGGCTTCGACATCGGCCCGGTTCAGGTCGGATTCGGCCCCGACGATGTCGAGATGCCAATCCGCATCGCGGCTCTGCAGCACGGTCATCGCGTCGAGCAGATGGTCCAGTCGCTTGTTTACCGAGAAGCGGCCGATGGTGACGATGCGGCGCCTTGGCCGCTGCGACGCGCTATTGGCGAACTTGCCGATATCGGCCCCGTTTTCGATCAGCAGGCTGTCGGGTGCGATCGCGGAAAACTGCTTGAGATCGGAGGCGCTGCAGCAGACGACGCGCCGGTAGGCCAGTGCCGAAGCGCGGGTCAGCGTGCGGAACCAGATCTTCTTGATCGCGGCGTATTTCCGGGTGTGGAAGAAGCCGCCATGGGTGGTGACGATCATCGGCTTGCGATGCAGCAGCCGGCCCCAGGAGAGCACGTCGAAGAAGAAGTCGATGGCATGGACATGCACGAGATCGGCATCGGCGAGATGGCGGAAAACCCGGGGCGCCAGCGGATAACGGCTGCTGCCGGACCAGGGAATGCGCACCACCTCGATGCCGTCGATGTCTTCGCGCGCCGGCAGTTTATCCTTCGGTGCGGTGAACAGGGAATCGAGTGTGACGACGCGAACGCGATAACCGCGCCGGACGGTCTGGCGGGCAAGATTGGCGACCACATCTTCCAGGCCGCCGCGATTGGGCAAAAACTGGCGCACGACATGGACGATCAGCGGCGCCGTTTCCGGCTGCGGCCTCTCGCGCACCCTGTCTGCCTCAACGATCGCCATTTTCCACCTATCGCTGCGCGTGCCAACTCGTGTTGGCGCGGATTTATAGCAACGACCAGATACCCCCGGCGTTAAGGCGTGGTTGCAGCGGCGTCCTCCGGAGGCGATTCTTCTCGAAAAAGGTTAACCGTGTCTGACGGGAATTCAGAACGCCTTGAAGGTCAACGTCGTCAGTGAGCGGACGATGCCGGGAATATTGGCGAGGTTGTCGTTGATGAACTTGCCGATGTCCTGACCTTCCTCGATGTAGACCTTCAGCAGCAGATCGTAATCGCCGCTGGTGGAATAGAGCTCCGAAACCAGTTCGGTCCGGTAGATGGCGTCGGCGACCTCATAGGTTTTGCCGGGGGCGCATTGGAGCTGGACGAAGATCGGCTTCATGGGATTTCCTGCAGAGGTTGTTTGGCTGATATAATGGTCGAAAGCGCCATGCCGATGCAAGCCGTTCCTCACGCAGCCGGATTGGCGGCGGCTTCCGCGACGATCCAGTCGCGAAAGGCGGCAAGCGGCGCATAGTCGGCGCGTTCGCGCGGAAAGGCGAGATAATAGCGCTCGCGGCTCTCCATCTCCCGATCGACGGCGGCGACAAGATCGCCGCGCTTGAGCTCCTCCTGCATCAGGAATGTCGGCAGCAGGGCGACGCCGAGACCGGCGATCGCCGCCTGCGCGGCGGTGGCGAACTGGTCGAAGAGCATGCCGTGCACGCTTTCGAAGGAAACGCCGTTGCCGGCGAACCACTGCTCCCAGGCATCCGGCCGCGTCGTCAGATGCAGAAGCGGAACAGCGAGCAGATCCTGCGGTTCCGAAATCCGGTGTTGCTTCAGAAAGTCAGGGCTGCAGGCCGGCACCGTGCGCTCCGACATCAAAAAGGCGAGCTCGGCGCCAGGCCAGTGCGGATGACCGAAATGGATCGCGGCATCGATCGAATCGAGGCGGAAATCGAAGGGTGAAAGCCGGGTCACCAGATTGATGGTTACGCCGGGATTGGCGGCAAGGAAGCGCCCGAGGCGCGGCGCCAGCCAGCGCGTGCCGAAGGTCGGCAGGATGGCGAGATTGAGCGTGCCGCCATGCGGATTGGCGCGCAGGTTCAAGGAGGCACTGGAGATGCGCCGCAGCGCCTCGCGGATTTCGCGGGCGTAGCTGTCGCCGGCCAGCGTCAGCCGCATGGTCTGGCGTTCGCGCAGGAAGAGCTCGACGCCAAGCTGCTCCTCCAGCGCGCTCACCTGGCGGCTGACGGCGCTTTGCGTCAGATCAAGCTCGCGCGCGGCCGCCGTGACGCTGCCGGTGCGGGCGACCGCCTCGAAGGCGGCGAGATGTGAAATCGACGGCAGAAAGCGCCTTGAGCCAAGCATGATCATTCCGTTTCAGAATGAGCTATTTCCGAAATAGCGATATTTCGGGCTTCGCGGCGGTTGTAAAGAGTTTCATCCTGCAAAAACGGAATGAGCCGGAGTTTTCAATATGCCGCAAGCCTTCGTTTCCACTGACCGCATCCGTTCGCTTTTCACCGAGGCGATGTCGCAGATGTACCGGACGGAGGTGCCGCAATACGGCACGCTGATCGAACTGGTCGCCGATGTGAATGCCGGCTGCCTCGAACGCGATCCGGCTCTGCGCGAGCGCCTGGCTCGCGCCGGCGAGCTCGAACGCATCGATGTCGAGCGTCACGGCGCCATCCGCCTCGGCACGGCGGACGAGCTTTTCACCATCCGCCGGCTGTTTTCGGTCATGGGCATGCAGGCGGTCGGCTATTATGATCTTTCGGTTGCCGGCGTGCCGGTTCATTCCACCTGCTTCCGGCCGATCAACGAGGCGGCACTCAACGTCAATCCGTTCCGCGTCTTCACCTCGCTGCTGCGCCTGGAACTGATCGAGGACGAAGGACTGCGCAGCGAAGCCGCAGCCATTTTGGCAAAGCGGCGCATCTATACGCCGCGCGCCGTCGCGCTGATCGAGCGTCACGAGCAGAATGGCGGTCTGACGGAAGCGGAAGCGGCGGAATTCGTCGCCGAGGCGCTTGAAACCTTCCGTTGGCACGGCGAGGCGACGGTCAGTGCCGAAACCTACAAGCGCCTGCACGATGCGCATCGGCTGATCGCCGACGTCGTCAGCTTCAAAGGGCCGCATATCAATCATCTGACGCCGCGCACGCTCGATATCGACGCGGTCCAGGCCCGCATGCCGGAACGCGGCATCACGCCGAAGGCCGTCATCGAAGGGCCGCCGCGCCGTCATTGCGATATCCTGCTGCGGCAGACGAGCTTCAAGGCGCTGGAGGAGGCGATCGTCTTTGCCGGTGACGCGGAAGCCGTTCAAGGGACGCATACCGCCCGTTTCGGCGAGATCGAACAGCGCGGTGTGGCGCTGACGGCCAAGGGCCGGGCGGTCTACGACCGGCTGCTCGCCTCGGTTCGCGGCGAGGTGCAGGTCGGCGCCGGCGGCGCCAAGGCCGGCGCTTACGATCAGGAACTCGCCGATCGTTTCAAGGCGCTGCCGGACAGCTGGGACGAGTTGCGCAGGCAAGACCTGGCCTTCTTCCGTTATTCCGCCACGTCAGAAGGCATTGCCGCCGCGATCAACGGCACGCTGGCCGGCGATCCGGAAGCGCTGATCGCCAAGGGTCACCTTGCCTTCTCGCCGATCGTTTACGAAGACTTCCTGCCCGTCAGCGCGGCCGGCATCTTCCAGTCGAATCTCGGTACCGATCAGCAGCAGAATTACGCCACGCGCTCGAACCGCGACGCCTTCGAGGCCGCACTCGGCGCCACCGTTCAGGACGAGCTGGCGCTTTATGCCGAGCGCCAGGCGGCATCGCTGGATGCAGCGATGGAAGCGCTCGGCCTTGCCGGCCTGCAGCTGAAGACCGTTGCGTGAAATGCGCGCTTCAACGCTTCATCATATGGGTTAAACTACCGCGATTTCGTTCCGATCGGACTGAACCATGCTGAATGATCCGCGCTCCCACGGCCTCTGGGAAAAGACCGCAGCCGAACCGCCTGTCACCTCGCCTCTCGCAGGCGCGGTATCGGCCGACGTCGTCATCGTCGGCGGCGGCTACACCGGCCTCTCCTCCGCTCTGCATCTTGCCGAAGCCGGCTCGAAGGTGGTGTTGCTGGAGGCAAAGGAGATCGGTTTCGGCGGCGCGGGGCGCAATGTCGGCCTGATCAATGCCGGCATGTGGGTGATGCCCGACGATCTGCCCGGCGTGCTCGGTCCGCTGCATGGCGAACGCCTGCTCGAGCTGCTCGGCAATGCGCCGAAGCTGGTCATGGAACTGATCGACAGGCACGGGATTGCCTGCGAACTCGAACGCAACGGCACGCTGCACTGCGCGGTCGGGGCGGAGGGGCTGAAGGAGATCGAGGAACGCGCGGCGCAATGGTCGGCGCGCGGCGCACCCGTGACGCTGCTCGACGCGGCGGAGACAGCCAGACGCATCGGCAGCGACGCTTATACCGGTTCGCTGCTCGACATGCGCGCCGGAACGCTGCAGCCGCTGGCCTATGCACGCGGCCTTGCCCACGCCGCCGTCAAGGCGGGCGTCGTCATCCATACGTCGAGCCCCGTCATTGCAACGGAGCGCAACGGCAGCCGCTGGACCGTGAAGACGAAAGGCGGTGAGGTCAGCGCGGACTGGATCATCGTCGCGACCGATGCCTATAGCACCGGCCCCTTCGAGCAGGTGCGCAACGAGCAGGTCTATCTGCCCTATTTCAACTTCGCCACCGTGCCGCTCGGCCACAATCTGCGCCAATCGATCCTGCCGGGGCGCGAAGGCGCGTGGGATACCAAGGACATTCTGTCCTCCTTCCGCATGGACCAGGCCGGGCGTCTCGTCTTCGGCAGTGTCGGGGCGCTGCGCAATACTGGGCTTGCCGTGCACAAAGGCTGGGCCAAGCGCGCCCTGAAGCGGCTCTTCCCCGTGATCGGCGATGTCGAATTCGAATGCGAATGGTACGGCCAGATCGGCATGACCGACAATGCGCTGCCGCGCTTTCATAAATTCGCCCCCGGCGTCATCGGCTTTTCCGGTTATAATGGCCGCGGCATTGCCCCCGGCACGGTTTTCGGCCGGACACTGGCCGAGCATATTCTCGGCCGGCTTTCGGAAGCCGATCTGCCGCTGCCGCTGACCTCGCCCACCGAACCGAGCTTCCGGGCGCTTAAGGAACTATGGTACGAAGCCGGCGCTCAGGTCGCCCACTTCGCCGATGCCCGCTTCTGAGAAGCGAAACGCGCTTCTGGAATAACAAGATTGGAACCACGACAATGAACATCGCCGTCCTCGATCTCGCCACCGAAACCGCCAAGCTGCTCGCCGAACTCGGCGTCGACGCCGGCCGCTATCACGGCGGCACCCTTTCCGTCACCTCGCCGGTGACGGGCAAGGAAATCGGCAAACTCAGAGAGCACACCGTTTCCGAGACGAAGGCGGCGATCGAAGAGGCGCACAAGGCTTTCCTCGAATGGCGTTCCGTTCCGGCACCGAAGCGCGGCGAGCTGGTCCGCCTGCTCGGTGAGGAGCTGCGCGCCGCCAAGACGGCGCTTGGCCGTCTCGTCTCGATCGAGGTCGGCAAGATCACCTCCGAAGGTCTGGGCGAAGTGCAGGAGATGATCGATATCTGCGATTTCGCCGTCGGCCTGTCCCGCCAGCTTTACGGTCTGACGATCGCCACCGAGCGCTCCGAGCACCGGATGATGGAAAGCTGGCACCCGCTCGGCGTGGTCGGCATCATCTCCGCCTTCAACTTTCCCGTCGCCGTCTGGTCGTGGAATGCGGCACTTGCGATGGTCTGCGGCAATTCCACCGTCTGGAAACCTTCGGAAAAGACGCCGTTGACCGCGCTTGCCGTGCAGGCGCTGTTCGAGAAAGCACTGAAGCGCTTCGTCGCCGAGGGCGGCACGGCGCCGGCCAATCTGTCGACCTTGATCATCGGCGGCCGTGAGGTCGGTGAGGTGCTGGTCGATCATCCGAAAATCCCGCTCGTATCCGCCACCGGCTCGACCGCCATGGGCCGCGCCGTCGGCCCACGCCTGTCGCAGCGTTTTGCCCGCGCGATCCTCGAACTCGGCGGCAACAATGCGGCGATCGTCTGCCCGAGCGCCGATCTCGACCTGACGCTGCGCGGCGTCGCCTTCTCCGCCATGGGCACGGCCGGTCAGCGCTGCACGACGCTGCGTCGTCTCTTCGTCCATGAAAGCGTCTACGACCAGCTGGTGCCGCGCCTGCAGAAGGCCTACGGCTCCGTCACCATCGGCAATCCACTCGAAACCGGCACGCTGGTCGGACCGCTGATCGACGGCCAGGCCTTTGAAAAGATGCAGGCGGCACTCGGCGAAGCGGCTTCGGCCGGCGGCAAAGTGACCGGCGGCCAACGCGTCGACAACGGTTCGGCCGATGCCTTCTATGTTCGCCCCGCGCTCGTCGAAATGCCCGATCAGACCGGACCGGTCGAGCACGAGACCTTCGCGCCCATTCTTTACGTGATGAAATACAGCGATTTCGACGCGGTGCTGGCCCTGCACAATGCCGTGCCGCAGGGGCTGTCCTCGTCGATCTTCACCAACGACATGCGCGAGGCGGAAACCTTCGTCTCGGCGCGCGGTTCCGATTGCGGTATCGCCAACGTCAATCTCGGCCCTTCGGGCGCCGAGATCGGCGGCGCCTTCGGTGGCGAGAAGGAGACCGGCGGCGGACGCGAATCCGGCTCCGATGCCTGGAAGGCCTATATGCGCCGCGCCACCAACACGATCAATTACGGCAGCACGCTGCCGCTCGCGCAAGGCGTCAAGTTCGACGTCGAATAAGTGCAATAGCGAGAGAGGCGGCGCTCGCACAGCGTCGCCTTTCTTGACTGAATTGGGGCTTATCCCCTCGTGATATGAAATATTTCGTCAAGATATTGTGATGCGTTTTTCGCGGCGACCAAACTTGAAATAGCTAGTCAAGAAAAATATACGCCTCTTACCCCTCGGGGTGACATTGCCATGGAGGCCATCATGACTACTGCTCTTAATCGTTTTTCCCAGGTGCTGGGGTTTGCCGCTTCGCTTCTCTCCGCCACGGCGCTCGCCGGCAGCGCCAATGCGCAGGATGAGGGCCTCGTCGTCTACAATGCTCAGCATGAAAGCCTGGGCCGCGAATGGATCGATGCCTTCACCAAGGAGACGGGCATCAAGGTCACCATGCGCCAGGGCAGCGACATGCAGTTCGCCAACCAGATCATTCAGGAAGGCGACGCCTCGCCGGCCGATATCTTCCTGACCGAGAATTCGCCGGCGATGACGCTGGTCGATGGCGCAGGCCTCTTCGCGCCGGTCGAAAAGGACACGCTGGATCAGGTTCCCGATCAGTACCGCCCGGCCGACGGCATGTGGACCGGCATTGCCGCCCGCACCACCGTCTTTGCCTATGACAAGACGAAGCTCACCGAGGACAAGCTGCCGAAGTCGATGCTCGACCTCGCCGATCCGGCCTGGAAGGGCCGTTGGGGTGCGGCGCCGGCCGGCGCCGACTTCCAGGCGATTGTCGCGGCGCTGCTGCAGCTCAAGGGCGAAGACGCCACCAAGGCATGGCTGAAGGGCCTCAAGGACAATGCCACCCCCTACAAGGGCAACAGCGTCGCCATGAAGGCGGTCAATGCAGGCGAAGTCGAAGGCGCGGTCATCTATCACTATTACTGGTTCGGCGATCAGGCCAAAACCGGCGAGAACAGCAAGAATGTCGGCATGCACTACTTCAAGAACCAGGATCCGGGCGCTTTCGTCAGCGTTTCGGGCGGCGGTATCCTGAAATCCACCCAGCACATGAAGGAAGCCCAGGCTTTCCTGAAGTTCATCACCGGCAAGGCCGGCCAGGCGGTTCTGAAGGACGGCACGTCCTACGAATATGCCATCGGCAAAGATGCAGCCTCCAACGGCAAGCTGGTCCCGCTCGCCGATCTCAACGCGCCGAAAGTCGAGGCTTCGACGCTGGACAGCAAGAAGGTCGTGGAGCTGATGACCGCCGCCGGCCTGATCTGACACTTCTGCCGCAGGCTTGCAGCGGCCAAAACTATTGCTTTTGGCTCAAGAAAACCTTAGGGCATGACGAAATCCGGCAACCGTCCTTCAAAGGCGGTTGCCTTCCTTTTTCAGCGTGTAAAGGCATCGGCCTTGCTGCAGGACAACAGATTGCTCGCATCCGGTAGCGAGGCGCCGGCCGCGCCGGGGACCGTGCGAATGGTTTTGCCGCGCGGGCGCATACCGCACGCATCCGTCATGCTCCTCGCCACCGCGGTCGCACTGTTCAGTCTCGTGCCGCTCGGCTTCATCGGCTGGATCACCTATGATGTCGGCTGGGAAACCGTGAAGGCGCTCGTCTTCCGGTCGCGCGTCGGCGACCTCCTCATCAATACGGTTCTCCTCGAATCGATCACCATTCCGCTGTCGGTCGCGCTGGCCGTGACGCTGGCCTGGCTGACCGAGCGGACGGATGTTCCTTTCGCCAGGCTGTGGGCCTGGCTGGCGATCGCGCCGCTCGCCGTGCCGGCCTTCGTGCACAGCTATGCCTGGGTCAGCCTCATTCCCGGCATGCGCGGCCTGCAGAGCGGCGTCTTCGTTTCGGTAATCGCCTATTACCCCTTCCTCTATCTGCCGGTCGCCGCAGCCTTGCGCCGCCTCGATCCCGCCATCGAGGATGCCGCCGCGTCGCTCGGCCTCAATCCCTGGCGTGTCTTCTTCCGCGCCGTGCTGCCGCAACTGAGATTCGCCATCTACGGCGGCTCGCTGCTGATCGCGCTGCATCTGCTTTCGGAATACGGTCTGTTCGTCATGATCCGGTTCGACACTTTCGCGACGGCGATCGTCGACCAGTTCCAGTCTTCCTACAACAGCCCGGCCTCCAACATGCTCGGCGGCGTGCTCGTCGCCTGCTGTCTTTTCCTGCTGGGCCTCGAAGTGCTGCTGCGCGGCAACGAACGTTATGCCCGCGTCGGCGCCGGCTCGCCGCGTCCGGCCGATCGCCGGCGTCTCGGCTGGTTCGTAGTGCCGGCCATCGCGCTGCCCGTCGTCCTGGCGGTGCTGACGCTCGGCGTACCGCTGGTGACGCTGGGCCGCTGGCTCTATCTCGGCGGCAGCGAGATCTGGCGTATCGAGGTCGCCAGCGCCTTCCTGCAGACGATCGTGCTCGCCCTTGCCGGCGGCGTGCTGGCGACGATAGCCGCAGCCCCGATGGCGTGGCTGTCCGTGCGTGCACCCGGCCGCTTGCAGCGCCTGCTCGAAGCCTGCCACTATTATGTCGGCTCGCTGCCGGGTGTCGTCGTGGCGCTGGCGCTGGTGACGATCACCGTGCGCCTGATGCTGCCGCTCTATCAGACCTTCGCAACCCTGCTCGTCGCCTATGTGATGCTTTTTCTGCCGCGCGCCATGGTCGGGCTGCGCACCAGCATCGCCCAGGCGCCGGTGGAGCTGGAGCGCGCCGCGATGGGTCTCGGCCGCACCCCCGGCCAGGCGGTGCGGCAGATCACCATGCGGCTTGCAGCGCCCGGAGCCGCCGCCAGCGTGGCGCTCGCCGCACTCGGCATCACCAATGAACTCACGGCGACGCTGATGCTTTCGCCCAATGGCGTCGATACGCTGGCGACGAAATTCTGGTCGCTGACCAGCGAAATCGATTATGTCTCCGCCGCCCCCTACGCCTTCATGATGATCGTGCTGTCGCTGCCGCTCACCCTGACGCTCTATACGCAATCGAAACGGACCGCCGGCCAATGACGCTGCTTACGATCGAGAACATCAGCAAGCGTTACGGCCCGGTCCAGGCGCTGAAGGATATTTGCCTCGCAGTGCAGGCGGGCAGCCGCACCGCAGTCGTCGGGCCGTCCGGTTCGGGCAAAACGACGCTGCTGCGCATCATTGCCGGCTTCGAGCAGGCCGATGCCGGCAGGGTGACCCTGGATGGCGACGTGCTGGCGGACGGTCCGGCCGCGGTGCCGGCCCATAAACGCGGCATCGGCATCGTCTCGCAGGATGGAGCGCTGTTTCCGCATCTGAGCGTCGCCGAGAATATCGGCTTCGGTTTCGAGAAAGGGGCTGTGGATCGCGAGAAGCGCATCGTCGACCTGCTCGATATGGTCGAGCTCGATCGCGGCATGCTGGCGCGGCGCCCGCACCAGCTTTCCGGCGGCCAGCAGCAGCGCGTCGCACTTGCCCGCGCGCTCGGCCGCAAGCCGCGGCTGATGCTGCTCGACGAGCCGTTCTCGGCGCTCGATACCGGCTTGCGTGAAAACATGCGCAAGGTGGTGGCGCGCGTGCTGCAGGCAGCCGGCATTACCGCCGTTCTGGTGACGCACGATCAGGAAGAGGCGCTGAGCTTTGCCGATCAGGTGGCGGTCTTAAGGGAAGGGCGGCTGATCCAGGCCGGATCGCCGCAATCATTGTATCTGCATCCCAGGGATCGCGAGACGGCGCTGTTCCTCGGCGATGCGGTGTTGTTGCCCGCCATCATCCGAAACGGCCAGGCCGATTGCGCCCTCGGCCGCGTCGCCGTCGACGGCAGCCGGCAGGGCAAGGCGGAGATCATGCTGCGGCCCGAACAGATCCGTGTCATTGCCGATGAAAGCGATCGCGATCATGGCGGACGTGTCGTCGAGGTGGAGTTCGGCGGCGCGGTCTGCACCGTTGCCGTTTCGCTCGATGGCGTTGCCCTGCCGCCGATCCGGATCAAGACCTCGAGCGTCGCCCTTCCCTCGCGCGGCGATCTCGTTCGCCTCGATATATCAGGCAAGGCGCATGTCTTCGAACGGTAAAATCAGCCGACCTTGCGTACCAGCTCTTCCGGTTCGATGCCTTCGAGCCAGCCGCCGGCAAAACCGGCGCGCTCGAGGCCGAGACGGATGACCGGCGACTGCCGCATCAGTCTCCAGATGAAGTCGGAGCGCTCGTTTTCGACGGTCATGACGACAAGACCCTGGTCGATGCCGACGGTGCGATCGTCGACCCAGCCTTCCGGCCGCTTCGTCTTGACCGTCGGGTTGAAGCCGCCGGGAAAGCCGCCCTCCAAGAGCAGGTTCGGATAGCTGGTCAAAAGTGCCTTGGTGCCGTCGAGAGCCGCCTGCCGGTCGTAGGGCAGGCAGGCGAGGGCCGCCCAGGGCGCGATCGTCCCGTCATCCGGGCCGAGCGGCGCGCCGCGCGCGGCATAACCCAGAACTTTCGGCTGGCGGCCGCCGCGCATGCGCCGGGTCGGCGGCGGGCCGTCGCAAGCGGAAAAACCCCAGATATTCCTGTTGTAGCCGACGAACTGGCCGGGATTACGCTCGGCATAGTCACGCTGGACGTTGATGACCACCTGCGTGTTGCGGAAATAATCCCAGTTCCGCTCCGCCATCGGCCTGTCCCGAATGCCGCGGAAATCAATCCAGGCATGGGAGAACAAATGGATGAACAGCGGGCCGGCATAGAGATAGGGCTGTTCGCCGTGCATCATCCAGGAATAGCTGGACGTGAAGGCGTCGTAGCACGATTGCGGGATGGGATGCGTCGGTGATGCCAGCGCCAGGGCATAGAGGATGATCGCCTCGTCGAAGCCGTGATAACGCCAGCGCAGAAAGCCCGACGAGGGCTTCCAACCCATGGAAATGGTGTCGCCCTTGTTCAGCGCCCAGCGCCAGTCGACGCGTTCGTAGATGAAGGTCGCGAGCTCACGGATTTCGGTCTCGGTCTCGTCCTGGCGATCGAAATATTGCGCTGATGTCAGGATACCGGCAACCAGCAGCGCGGTGTCGATGGTCGAAAGTTCGCTGTTCCAGGCGCGGTTGCCGGTGTCCATGTGCAGGAAATGGTAGAAGAAGCCGCGGTGGCCGGTCGCATGACGTTCCTCGCCCTGGCGCGCCTCGGCAAAGAAACGCAGCGTATTGACGGTGCGTTCGGCCGCCTCCTTGCGGGTGATCCAGCAACGTTCGACGCCAACGGTATAGGAGGAAAGCGCAAAGCCGACGGCCGCGATGCTCGCCGGCACGCCGCCGATCGAGGTATCCGCCACCAGGCCATTCTTGGGATTGGAATATTTCAGGAAGTACTTGAATGCCGAATACTGCAACCTGTCGACCAGGGCGGCATCAATGTCTTCAATCCGTTGCAGCATAGGCTCCTACCCAACTGTTGCATCGCCCCCATGGTTGAACATGAGGGCCGTCCCCCGGCAAATCAAACCTTTTTGATTCGCAAGGATAAGAGAACACAAACGACGGGTATCGGTCGTTAACAATTATCGGTGAAATAATATCTAGCATAAGTCATATAAGCGGTGCAGCAAAAAGAGGGCGCCGCGCCGCGGCGGCACAGCTTATCTCCCGCAATACTTGTTGCCTCACGGCGCCCTGCGAAGCGGTCGCCTATCGGCCGATCGCATAGGCCTGCATCAGGCGCGGGGTGGCTGCGGCGCGCATCAGCCCGTCGGCATCGCGCCGTGCGGCAGTCAGCCGGCCGATCGCCCAGGCGTCGGTAATCGTCAGCTTGTGACCCTTCCGGGCGAGCGCGCCGAGCACATCCGAGCCAAAGCTCTCTTCCGCCATTAGGCTGCCGGGCTCGTGGGTGCGCGGATAGAAGGAACTCGGAAAATGGGCGGTATGAAAGAGCGGCCGATCGATCGCCGCCTGCAGGTTCAGCTTGTGATGGACATGGCGCAGGAAGAAAGAAAGCTGCCATTGCTCCTGCTGATCGCCGCCCGGCGTGCCGAAGGCAAGGGTCGGGCGGCCTTCATAGAGGCCGAGTGACGGCGTCAGCGTCGTGCGCGGCCGTTTCCCCGGCGCAAGCGAGGTCGGCAGGCCCGGCTTCAGCCAGAACATCTGCGCACGGGAATTGAGGCAGAAGCCGAGGCCGGGCACGGTCGGCGAAGACTGCAGCCAGCCGCCGGACGGGGTAACGGAGACCATGTTGCCGTGACGATCGATCACGTCGATATGCACGGTGTCGCCGCGCTTTTCGGACAGATGCGCCATGGTGGGCTCGTAGACGGCGCCGGTCTTGGAATCGGCGCCGAGCATATTCATCGTCAGATCACGCTGTGCCTCGAAGCCCGGAACGATGCCGGGGCGAAGATCGAAGGAGGCGTCCGCGCCGATCAGCTTGCGGCGTTCGGCAGCATAGATCTCCGACAGCAGATGCGCGACGGGGATCTCGGAAAAACCGGGATCGCCGTAATAGACCTCGCGGTCGGCGAAGGCGAGCTTCATCGCCTCGACGACGGTGTGAACGAACTCGGCCCCATCCGGGTTCATCGCGGCGAGGTCGAAATCTTTCAGGATCGACAACGCCTGCAGGAAGACGGGACCCTGGCCCCAGGGACCGGTCTTGGCGACGGTCCAGCCGTGATAGTCATAGGTCAGCGGTTCCTCGATCGTCGCCGACCAGCCCGCCATGTCGTTGGCGGTCAAAACGCCCCTGTGGCGGCTGCCGCTTGCGTCCATCACTTCGGCGGTCTTCAGATAGGCGTCGATCTTTTCGGCGATGAAGCCGCGATAGAAAGCGTCGCGGGCCGCCTGCACCTGTGCTTCCCGACTGCTTTTTGCCTCGGCTTCGGCAATGACGCGCTTCCAGGTTTCGGCAAGCGCCGGATTGCGGAAATTCGCATGCGGTTCGGGGACACATCCGCCCGGCAGCCAGGTCTCGCGGGACGTCGGCCACTCCTTTTCAAAGAAAGCCGCAAGTCCCTTGATGGTCGCCGAGACGCGCGGCAGCAAGGGATGGCCGTGCTCGGCGTAAAAGATCGCCGGTTCCAGCACCTCGCGCACGCTCATCGTGCCCGTAGTCGTGCAGCATCAGCATCCAGCCGTCGAAGGCGCCGGGAATGACCGTTGCAAGCAGGCCATCGCCGGGGATCAGCGTCAGGCCTTCGCGTCTATAGTGCTCGATCGTCGCGCTCGCGGGTGCAGGCCCCTGGGCTGAGATGACCTCGACCTTGTCTTTCTTCCTGGAATAAATCACCGCCGGCAGATCGCCGCCGGGGCCACAGAGATGCGGCTCGACGATCTGCAGCACGAAGCCGGTCGCGACTGCGGCATCAAAGGCATTGCCACCCTTTTCGAGAATGCTCATACCGACCGCGGAGCCGATCCAGTGGGTCGACGTGACGACGCCGAACGTGCCGAGAATTTCAGGTCGGGTGGTAAATCCGGTCATGCCGAACATCCTTTTTGGGAAAGCATCTCTCGCCGGCGTCGGTGAAATCTTAAGCCTGCGGTGAGCGCGCGGAGTGGAAGACCTGCGGCTCGAAGGCAAAATCCTTGTCGAAAGGATAGGTCGGATGTTGTTTGCGCAGTCGCGGCAGGCGTTCGACGAACTGATCGACCACGCCCTCCGACAGCGCCATCAGGTTCGGATTGGCGATCGGGGCCAGTTCCGGCGAGAGATAACCCGATTTGACGACGATGATTTTGGCGGCATGCGGATCGAGACCCAGCCGGGCGAAATCGACAATATTGTGGTAGGGCCGGCGTTTGGCCGACAGCACGAGATCGATGCCGCCGGTCGAAACCACCGCCTGACGATCGGCCGGATCCGAGGTTTCGTGCAGGAACCGGACGATGAAGCGGCCCACGACCGGCCTGCTGCCCTTGGTATCGAGCGAGGCGCCGACACTGAGTTCCAGCTCGGTACCCACGCCTGCGGCGTAACAGGCTTCGGTCGCCGCCTTGTCGGTGATGCCGGCGAAGACGACACCGCTGGCGTTTCTGGAGATCAGCTCGGCCAGGACATCGGCTCGGTCCCCGACGCCGCCGCCGGTCGGGTTATCGCCGGATTCGGCGAGCACGACAGGAGCCGTGGGGCTGGCGATGGCTCTCGCGACGCATTCCTCGACCGATCCGGTCTCGCAGCCGAAGACAAAATTTTCACGGGCATCCCAATAGGCCTGGGCGAGGCGTTTGGCCTCACGCTCGAGCACGGCCCGATCGGTGCCGGTCATGATCGCGGCAGCCGTGGCGCGCGGCTCGTCGGCCCAGACGTAGCCGACCATCAGCGACGCATCCCAGACACCGTCAATCGCATCGATTTCGGGCAGCATGGCATAGAGGCTCTTAGCCGGCTCATCGACGGTGCTCGTGCGTTCGCCGGGCAGCACGACCGGGATCGGCGCCCAGAGAACAAGCGGTCTGACCCCTATTTTCAGGCTCTTCACCAGCATGGCGACCGAGCGGCGCATCGTCTCCTCGACATCGATATGCGGCGCCGTGCGATAGGTCGAGTAGATGTCGAGCGCATCGATGATGCGCTGAGTGACATTGCCGTGCAGGTCGTAGCTCGCCGAAACGGTACATTGCTCGCCAACCAGCGCGCGGGCGGCACAGATCCAATCGCCTTCGGCATCCTCCATGCCGTCCACATACATGGCGCCGTGCATGGCAAGATACAGACCGTCGAGCGGCAGAAGCGGCTTCAGCCGCTCGAGAAATTCGCTCTTGAAGCCTTCATAGGTGGCGCGCGAAACCGGCCCGCCGGCAATGGCCCGGACATGGATCGTCGGCAGAAATTCGCCATCATAATCCTTCAGAAAGGCAAAATAGGACGATTCCAGCAGCCCCTCTCCGCGCAACACCCGAAAGTCCTTTTCCTCATTCAGGACGGGATTGTATGTGCTGCATTCGATGTGAATGCCACCGACGGCGATGCGCATGAGAAACCTCGGTTGAAAGTGGGAGCAATAAGGACGTATGGGTGGCGATGAGATGAAGTTGAAGACGGAGGCGGTTTCTGCAGAGGTGCCCCCGCTATCCGAGCCTGATGATAGTTCACAAAACGAGCCGATCAACCGCGTTACATGACAAAATCGATCCGAGATGATCTGCCTTTGGGAACCGAGCCACGTCGACGAGCGGGCAAGGTACGGCTACGAGAGTTAGCGCCATTCCCCGACTAGGTCTTGGAGCTAGGCACCCCACGATTTCCTCGCTTGAGCAAAGAATCTACCAGCTCGCCGTGGTCAGAGGTCGCATCCCGAATATTACGCATTAATCGTTCTTCCTGGGCGGATCCTTCATATGGGCGGACGAGCACCATGCAATCGTCGCCGGCTCCGATTGCCATGTTCCCCCACCTGTTTTGGACGGGGTCAGTCTCCTCGTCATCAATGTGAACAATGAGGCCGTCAAAGTAGAAGCGAAAGGACGACACCCTGCTGTGTCCACTCTCGTCCGGATAGGTCTTTATCTCCTTTGTTGGCGTCGTGTTGTGCCAGCCGCCATCAGTTGAGAGCTGCATCAAAGTAACAGGAAAGACACTGATGGGATTGGGGTCGCCCGTCGCGACCATCAACCTGAGTCTTTCGAGGCGCTCTTGCGAGAGTACAATAGAAGTGAAGCCGATTTGCTCTGTAATCGCAGCACGCCAGAGGAGACTCAAGAAGAACAAGCGCAATCTCTGCGGATCTGACGGCGAGACTTTACGCATTCCCCAATCTTGGGTGAACCATTCAATGGATTGATCTTCAAGCAGCGCTGGACCATTCCACGAACTCCACAGAAGCTTCAACCTGCGCAGCTCAGAGATACCGTAGTCATCCAATCGCGACAGTATGTTCTCTCCGGTACGGGTAACCATGCGCGCGTCATACCAGCCGTCAAAACGCCTTCTCGGGATAACTCCTTCTCCGGTTTCGATACGCACTTCTCCGGGGTGTTCCGTGCGTGTTACAGCCTTGGGCAATAGATGGCTCCGGACTAATTTCCCCTCGGATCCCGTCAATCGACAAATCCCGTATCGACTCGAACTTTTGTTGGATGGTGACTTCATTTGTGAATCATCCGCACGTCAATGAAACCAGGTATGCTACTGCATCTGATACCCAGGAATAGATCGGAAGAATGCTTACTAGCCCGACGACAAAAGACCAGACACCAAGCCACGCCGGAATGCGCACGGCCGGGTCTGTGGCGTTTAGATACCACCGTAGTTGCTGATGCCACGACGCCAGCGACACCTTCATCTCCACTGCGCTGTCGAGCGCAACCTGCAGCTTGTCCCGCAGGTCAATATCCATCTGGATGATTTCTTCACCTCGTCGTGACCAAGAGCAGACACTAGCGCGGACTCCCCCGCGCATTCGAGCCGCAGTATCACAAAACGTCTTTTACCAAGTCGTCGTTTCCAGTGCGGGCGCACCCTATCTCTGCCGATGTCATCAAAAGGCGCTTTGGCTACCTTGAACCTATAAGTTTCCTCTCGCATCAAACCTGCCTCGTCGCATCGCCTGAAAAAATCCCTGACGTGCACGTTGTCATTGGGGGCCTCGCGAGGCGCATGGGTCTCTTCGTCGACGAGGGGAAACTGAAGTGCGCTGCTGTCGATAAGTAGCCACAAGGAATCTCTGAGCGTGTATAAGCCTTTAAACAAGAGCACGAATGGGTTGATGCGATTAACTACAAAAATATTTTCTACTGCAGCCGATTCCATCTAGCGCCCGCAAATGCTATCATCAGCGGGCGCTAGTAGATGGATGGTGCGCTCGGCCGGATTCGAACCGGCGACCTGGGACCTAGCAAGAACCTGCTCTATCCTACTGAGCTACGAGCGCTAAGGCTTTCAGCCAAGCGTCTGGATAGGTGGTCGAAGACCTGTTCAGACGCGAAAGCTTTGCCTGTCTGACTATTATCCTACTTTACCCTCCCTTCTGCAAGTCACTGACCGGATTCATCAATTTTGTATCCGTCCTCGTGGCGGGATGGCGCGCCACCGAAGTCATCGGAGGTGACAAATTCCACGCCGTCGATGATGTAACGGCCGTAACCGACACGACGCATGTGTCCCTTCCTCGTTAAATAACCGATGGCGTTGTAGACTTCCTTCGGAGTAGCATCGAGGCCCGCTTCGCGGACGGCCTCTTTGACATCCTCAACCGTAACTTCCTGCTTCCGTTGTACGAATCTTACCACGGTTCCCAGCACGTCCCCTGCACGCTCAACTGGAATAGGCCTGACGTATTCGGATATTGCAGCAAGAATAGCTTCCCGGCTTTCCTGAGTGACGCTTTCCAAAAGCGCTCTGATTTGATCCGCGATTTGTTGGGAATCGGAAGGCAGGCGCTCTTCTCGTGCGCCTGTGGACTTCGGGGAAAGTTTCGTCACCTCTGCCATGGGCAGAAGTATGCCACGACTCATACTGTTGAGTCGAATCGAATCGGCTCCGAAACCAAGCGCCGAGGTGAGCGGTTCCTTCCATTAAGAACGGCGGGTCAACAGCGCGCCAAGAGCCTGCGCGTAGCCCGGAGCTTTTCACGCGCCGCACCTCCCCCGTGCTTCCGCTGCGGGACAATAAAGTGTGGAGGAAGCCCTCTTATATGGCGCAAATGATTTTATCGAAATTTGGTGGAGCAACGCGAGGTCTGCCACGCTATCTGATATTTTGCATGTTATGGCGCCTCTACTTCCCGGCGCTTAAGATTGCGGTAATCCTATCCCCTCACGTCCTCTTGAGCCGACGCCCTGGTTGTGGTCATTTCCCGCCGTTTTGGATTGGGGTTTACTTATGGCTAAGATTCTAGAGACTGCGACAGTTATTGTTTCCGTCGCCGCGGCGGGTATCGCTCTGTGGCAGACTTTTCTATTGCGAGACCAAATCGTAGCTGCCGATCGCGCGAAGGCAATCGAAGCTGCTATCAGCGCTGGCGATGCTTACTGTAGCAAGATCGCAGAAACGCCCCTGCCTCCCAAAATGCAGACCTATCGAGCCAAGGATGGGCAACTTGTGATTCGTCCGATCCTGTCAGAGGTGGCTGCGCTGCCGGAAGATCAGCAGCAAGCGTTTAACGAACAAGCAGAAAAACTGTCCAAGACTGCGATGCTAAATTGGTTAACACTCGTCTTCTATGTAACCGGTGACAAAAGGCAAGCGGCTATAGATCAGTCGAATGCCATAAATTCTTATCAGACCCAAGCACGAAATCTCTATCTTTTGCCATCATCCAATACATGGAGAAACGATCTGATTGTACTTGGCGACAGGTGCACAAAAGACAATATCGAACAAATGGTCAAATTCCGCTCAAGCTAAACCCAGTGATCTGTCAGGTTCAGGTCCATTCTTACGCCACCGCAATCATTAGCCCTCCTGGAAGGCCATTGCATCCAGCGCTTTCTAAAGTGAAGATTCAACATCAGAGTCTTGGCCGTAAAGGCTGTAAGCGGCTTCATAAGAGCGAGGCGGCTGTGCTATTCGCTATGTGATGCACATCTCGCATGGCAGGAGTTTAATTTGCCCGGCATCAGCACGCCGGAACAGCGTCGTCTTGTGGCATCTCAGCGCCTGGAGTGGGCCCCAGCCAATTTCGACACCAGTATCTCAGATCGAGAGAAATCAGTAGATCACGGTAAAGTTTTACGGCTCAGCGTTCCATATGGCGGAGAGGGTGGGATTTGAACCCACGATACCCTTGCAGGTATGCCGCATTTCGAGTGCGGTGCATTCGACCACTCTGCCACCTCTCCGCGGTCAGGTCGGCGCTTGTTCGGCGCGGGCGTTCTCATAACGAGCATATGACAGGTTGGCAAGCCGAAATCTCAAGCTTTTCCATCCTTTTGCCTTGACACCTTTCTGTCACTCGCGTATCCCGCATCCGCAATAGGAGTGGAGTAATCCGCCCCTTGCCCGCCCCGCGTTCGCGCGGGGTTTCACCGGCAGACCAGAATTCCGGGCTAGCTCCCTGAAATCCCTGCTAACTTCGACTGATAAAAAGACGGCCACCTGCTTAGATGCGGGGAGCGCCGGAACGAACATGAAAGGATAAAAAATGTTCGCAGTCATCAAGACCGGCGGTAAGCAGTACCGAGTGGCAGCCAATGACGTGCTGACCATCGAGAAGCTTGAAGCATCCGCTGGCGACTCCATTGAATTCACCGAAGTGCTCGTGATCGGCGAAGGCGCCGACGCTGCGATCGGTGCGCCCTTCGTCACCGGCGCCTCTGTCAAGGCAGAAGTCGTCGAACAGAACCGCGGCAAGAAGGTCATCGCCTTCAAGAAGCGCCGCCGTCAGAATTCGAAGCGTTCGCGCGGCCATCGTCAGCATCACACGGTCGTCCGGATCACGGACATCGTGGCTGCCAAGTAAGATCAACGGGACAAGGTTTAAAGGAGAACTCCAATGGCACACAAAAAAGCTGGCGGTTCCTCGCGCAACGGTCGCGATTCCGAATCCAAGCGCCTTGGCGTGAAGAAGTTCGGCGGCGAAGCCGTCATCGCAGGCAACATCATCGTGCGTCAGCGCGGTACGCAGTGGCATCCGGGTTCCAACGTCGGCCTCGGCAAGGATCACACGATTTTTGCGCTTACCGCCGGCAATGTGAACTACCGAACGAAGGCCAACGGTCGCGTCTACGTGTCTGTCATGCCGAAAGCGGAAGCAGCGGAATAAGCCGGTAGCGCTCAAAAACAGCCGGCGTCTCATCGACCCGGCTGGCCGTACCAGGTTCAGTCCAGAAAACAGGGGAGATGGGGCGCCATCTCCCCTTTTTCTTTGTCCAAACAGGAGGACTGAACATGCAAGGCGAATTGTTGAGGGCAGACCAATCACGGTCTCCCCGGGAAGACCAGCGGTCTCCCATAGAACGGCTGAGGCCGGAACGGTTAAGGACCGATTGCCCTGTCTTGTTATCGGAAAGGCTCGTCATGCGCGCGCCCCACGAAGAAGACATCGACGCCCTTGCCCATCTCGCCAACAACGCCAAAGTCGCCACCATGGTATCGCGTATGCCGCACCCCTATACCGCCAATGATGCCGCCGACTTTGTTTGGCGTACGCGAAATGGCGAGATCGGCAAGTGCGTCTATGCCATCACCAAAGCCGAAAACGGCGCCTTTATCGGCTGCTGCGGCGTCGAGCCGCATGCCGACGGCAAGACCGTCGAGATCGGCTACTGGCTGGGCGAACCCTATTGGAACCAGGGCTATACGACCGAGGCCTGCCATGCCCTGGTCGATATGGTGTTCAGGACCCGCCAGGACGTCGACCAGATCGACGCCCGCTGCCGGGTGATGAACGTCGCCTCGCGGCGCGTCATCCAGAAGTGCGGCTTCCAGTTCCAGGGCTCGGGGCTTGCCGCCTCGCTGGCGCTCGGCAGCAACGTGCCTGTGGAATGGTACAGGCTCGACCGCAAGACCTGGATGTCGCTGAGAAGCTGGGGGAACATCGCATGAGCACGACCGCGCTGCAAAGGCCGGAGTTGAAGCCGTTGATGCCCGGCCCCGCGCCGGTCATCTCGACATCACGGCTGACGCTCCGCCCGCACAGGCTGAGCGATGCGCCTGCGATCGCGGAATCGCTTTCCGATTTCGCGGTCACGCGCATGTTGTCCCGCGTTCCCGCGCCCTTCGACCGGCAGGATGCGCTGGACTGGCTGATGCCGGTCACCTCGGGCACCCTGCCCGACTGGCCCCTGGCGATAACAGGTCAGGACGATGTCCATATCGGCAACGTCTCGATCGAGCTGCGCCACGGCCGCTGGCACCTCGGCTATTGGCTGAACCGCTACTACTGGCGGCGCGGCTATATGAGCGAGGCGGTGGCGGCGATCATCGAGCGCTTCTCGCGCCGCATGCCGGAGACGCCGATCCATTCCGGCGTCTTCGCCGACAACCCGGCGTCGCTGCGACTGCAGGAGAAGCTCGGGTTCCGCATGACGGGTTGCGGCGAAATCTATTGTTTCGCCCGCAACACCATGGTGTCGCACATCGAAACCGTGCTGCAGCCGGGTATGCTGCAGCCGCGGAAGGTGGCTTAATCAAAAAGGAGACGCCGCCGCCCGCGGCGGCGTCTCCGTCAATTTTCGATCTCGACCCAGAGCGGGAAATGATCGGAGCCGACGGATTGCGTGTCGATCCGGGCGGATTTCAACCGGCTCATGAGGCCGCAACTGACAAAGCAATAATCGAGATGCATGCGTTTGCCGTGATCCTCGGGATCCATCCAGCTGTAGCTCTCCGGGCGATAAGCTTCGAGCGCCGCAAAGGCGTCGACCGGCGTCCCGATCCTGGCGACGCGGCCGTAATATCCGCCGGCAGCGCCGGCAAGCGCGCAATATTCCGGCGATTCCGGCTCCATGTTGAAATCACCCAGAATGACGTAATCCTCCGGCAGCGGCGGCTCCGGCAGATCGAATTCGGCCGCCCCCGTCAGCGACCCGCCCTCCTGGACGAAAGCATTGATATGAGCGTTCAAAAATTGCAGCTGGCGGATGCGTTCGTCGGGCGAAACGTGGTCGAGATGGACGGAATAGACGCGGATCGCCCCCCCGGGCGCTGTGATGACCGCCTCGGTCGCGCCGCGCTGCGGGTTGATCTTGCCGAGCGTCCGGCTGCGCGGCAGAAGCAGCGTCCGGGTCGAGACGATCGGCCAGCGCGACAGCACCATATTGCCGAACTGAAAACGCGTGCCGGGTCCCGGCGCGGGCTTGCCTTGATCAGCCTCGACATGCAGGTCGCAGGCCGGCCCATATACCCAGAAATGGTCGGGAAAGAAGGCGGCAATACCGGCGACCATGTCGGCAAAACCGTTGCGCGAGAAGCCACGGGTCACCTCCTGCAGCGCGATGATGTCGGCGCCTTCGAGGCTCCGGGCAATGCGCGCGAGATCGTATCTGCCGTCGAGACCGAAGCCGTACTGTATGTTATAGCTCGCAAAATTCACGATAATCTTTGACCTCCGTCGGAACCGCCTATATCGAATGGGCCAAGACGGGCCGTCCAACTGCCACCGGATACTGGAAGTAAAATGAAATTTCTCGACGAAGCAAAGGTCTATATCCGATCCGGAGACGGCGGCGGCGGCAGCGTTTCCTTCCGGCGCGAGAAATTCATCGAGTTCGGCGGCCCCGATGGCGGTGACGGCGGACGCGGTGGCGATGTCTGGGTGGAGACGGTCAACGGCCTCAACACGCTGATCGATTTCCGCTACCAGCAGCATTTCAAGGCGACGATCGGCACCCATGGCATGGGCAGGAACCGCACCGGCGCCAACGGCAGCGACGTGACGCTCAAGGTCCCCGTCGGAACCCAGATCTTCGAGGAAGACCGGGAAACGCTGATCTGCGATCTCACCGTCGAAGGCCAGCGTTACTGCCTCGCCCATGGCGGCAATGGCGGCTTCGGCAACGCCCATTTCAAGACCTCGACCAATCAGGCGCCGGATTGGGCCAATCCCGGCCTGCCCGGCGAGGAAAAGACCATCTGGCTGCGCCTGAAGCTGATTGCCGATGCCGGTCTCGTCGGCCTGCCCAATGCCGGCAAATCGACCTTCCTGGCGTCGGTCACCCGCGCTCGGCCGAAAATCGCCAACTATCCCTTCACCACACTGCATCCCAATCTCGGCGTCGCCACCGTCGACGAACGGGAATTCATTCTGGCCGACATTCCCGGCCTGATCGAAGGCGCCCATGAAGGTGTCGGCATCGGCGACCGGTTCCTCGGCCATGTCGAGCGCACCCGCGTGCTACTCCATCTCGTCTCCGCCCAGGAGGAAAAGGTCGGCAAAGCCTATAAGACGGTCAAGCACGAACTCGAAGCCTATGGCAACCATCTCACCGAGAAGCCGGAGATCGTCGCGCTGTCGCAGATCGACGTGCTCGACGAGGCCGAGTTGAAAAAGAAGACGAAGGAACTGGCCAAGGCCTGCGGCAAGACCCCGTTCCAGATTTCGGCCGTCACTGGCAAGGGCATGACCGAGGTCCTGCGGGCGCTGCGCGATATCATCGTCGAAGAAAATGCCGAGGAAAAGCCGGCCAAGGTGCCGAAGCTCAGGCATCGCGACATGATCGTCTCCGAAGAGGACACGGGCGAGGATGGGGTCGATGACCAACCGTAAGCCGCTCGGCCGCTACCGCCGCATCGTCATCAAGATCGGCTCGGCCCTCCTCGTCGACCGCAAGGCCGGGCTGAAAAAAGCCTGGCTCGACGCCATGTGCGCCGACATATCAGGACTGAAGGCCAAGGGGATCGATGTGCTCGTCGTTTCCTCGGGCGCGATCGCGCTCGGCCGCTCGGTGCTCGACCTGCCTTCCGGCGCGCTGAAGCTCGAGGAAAGCCAGGCGGCCGCCGCCGTCGGCCAGATCGCGCTCGCGCGTGCCTGGTCGGAAAGCCTGTCGCGCGACGAGATCGTCGCCGGCCAGATCCTGTTGACGCTCGGCGATACCGAAGAGCGCCGTCGCTATCTCAATGCGCGCGCCACCATCAACCAGCTTTTGAAAATCGGCGCCGTGCCGATCATCAACGAAAACGACACGGTCGCGACCAGCGAAATCCGCTATGGCGACAATGATCGCCTGGCGGCCCGCGTCGCGACGATGACCGGCGCCGATCTGCTCATTCTTCTTTCCGATATCGACGGTCTTTATACCGCGCCGCCGCATCTCGATCCGAATGCGGCCTTCTTGGAGACGATCGCCGAAATCACCCCTGACATCGAGGCGATGGCCGGGGGTGCGGCTTCCGAGCTTTCCCGCGGCGGCATGCGCACCAAGATCGATGCCGGCAAGATCGCCACGACATCGGGCTGCGCCATGATCATCGCCTCCGGCAAGACCGACAGCCCGCTGTCGGCAATCGAGAACGGCGCCCGCTCCTCCTGGTTCGCACCCTCGGGCACGCCGGTGACCGCCCGCAAGATCTGGATCGCCGGACAGTTGCAGCCGGCCGGCGAACTGCATGTCGATGACGGCGCCGTCACCGCCCTCGGGGCCGGCAAGAGCCTGCTTCCCGCCGGCGTTCGCAGCGTTTCCGGCCTGTTCAGCCGTGGCGATACGGTGGCGATCGTCGGCCCTGAAGGTCGCGAGATCGCCCGCGGGCTTGCCAGCTACGATGCCGAGGACGCCCGCCGGATCGCCGGCCGCAAGTCGGCCGAGATCGAGGCCATCCTCGGTTATGCCGGCCGCGCCGCCATGGTCCATCGCGACGACATGGTGATGACCACACAGATCAGACAGAAATTGGAAAGGCAGAAGAAGGACGCGGCCCATGCCTGATACCGTTGCGCAAAGCCCTGACATTGACGCGCTGATGAACGACATCGGCCGCAAGGCGAAGGCTGCCGCACGACCGTTGGGCTTCGCATCCACCGAGGCGAAGAACCGCGCCTTGCACGCCATGGCCGATGCGATCCTCGCCAGCAAGGCGCATATCCTTGCCGAAAATGCCAAGGACCTGAGGGATATCGAAGGCAGCGAGACGCTTGCCTCCTTCGTCGACCGGCTGACGCTGAACGACAAGCGCATCGCCGAAATGGCCGAGGGAATCCGCGCCATCGCCGCCCTTGCCGATCCGGTCGGCGAAGTCATCGCCGCCTGGGACCGGCCGAACGGCCTAAAGATCGAGCGCGTCCGCACGCCGCTCGGGGTCATCGGCGTCATCTTCGAAAGCCGGCCGAATGTCACGGCGGATGCCGGCGCCCTCTGCCTCAAGGCCGGCAATGCCGTCATCCTGCGCTGCGGCTCGGATTCGCGTCGTTCATCGCAGGCTATCCATGCCTGCCTCGTCGACGGCCTGAAGGCGGCAGGACTTCCAGAGCATGCTATCCAGCTCGTTCCGGTCACCGACCGCGCCGCCGTCGGCGCCATGCTGCGCGGCCTGGACGGCGCGATCGACGTCATCGTGCCGCGTGGCGGCAAAAGCCTGGTGGCCCGGGTGCAGAGCGAGGCCCGCGTGCCGGTCTTTGCCCATCTCGAAGGCCTTTGCCACATCTATGTCGATGCCTCCGCCGATATCGAGATGGCGAAGCAGATCGTCGTCAATGCCAAGATGCGCCGCACCGGCATTTGCGGCGCGGCCGAAACCCTGCTGGTCGATGGCGCCGCGATCGGCACGCATCTGACGCCGCTGCTCGAGGTTCTCACCGAAGCCGGCTGCGAGATCCGCGGCTCCGCGACGGTGCTGAAGGTCGCCCCCGGCATCAAGCCGGCGACCGAGGAGGACTGGACGACCGAATATCTCGACGCGATCATTTCGGTCGCCGTCGTCGACGGCATATCGGGCGCCATCGCCCATATTCAGACCTATTCGTCGAACCACACCGAGGCAGTGATCGCCGAAGACCCCGCCGTCGTCGAGCGTTTCTTCACCGAGGTCGATTCGGCGATCCTGCTGCACAATGCCTCGACGCAATTTGCCGATGGCGGCGAGTTCGGCATGGGCGCGGAGATCGGCATCGCCACCGGCAAGATGCATGCGCGCGGCCCCGTCGGCGTCGAGCAGCTCACCTCCTTCAAATACCGGGTGCGCGGTGCCGGACAGACCCGACCTTGACGTGACGACGGAAAATCTGGATCGGCGCTACCTCCGCATGCCGCACAGCGAACGCGGCATGGTCATCGGCCTGTTCGGCGGTTCGTTCAATCCGCCGCATCAGGGCCACGCGCTTGTTGCCGAGATCGCCATCAAGCGGCTCGGCCTCGACCAGCTCTGGTGGATGGTGACCCCGGGCAATCCGCTGAAGAGCCGCAACCAGCTCGCACCGCTTACCGAACGCATTGCCGAAAGCGAGCGTGTCGCCGCCGATCCGCGCATCAAGGTCACCGCCTTCGAACAGGCGCTCGGCGTCAGCTACACCGCCAATACGCTGGCCCGCATCAAGGCCCGCAATCCGCATGTGCATTTCATCTGGATCATGGGCGCCGACAGCCTGCAGACCTTTCACAAATGGCAGAAGTGGCAGGAGATTGCCCGCACCTTCCCGATCGCCGTGATCGACCGGCCTGGCGCGACACTCTCCTATCTCTCCTCGAAGATGACGCGGACCTTCGATTTCGCCCGCATCGACGAGGACGACGCGCGCGTCCTCTGGAAGAAACCGGCACCGGCCTGGACCTTCATCCACGGACCGCGGTCCGGCCTGAGCTCGACGGCAATCCGCAACGGCGCGTTGCCGGGCGCAGTCAAATAGGCTGATTTTCAAGGAAATCCCAAAAACGAGAAAGCCCGACGGGGGAGGATCCGTCGGGCTTATGAACTCGATCGACAACTGGGAGGAGGAGTGTTGTCGATCCTGTCGAACGGCTTATGGGAGGAGGAGAAAGCCGTTTCGATGAGTGTGTTGTACCATATTCCTGAGGAAGTTGAATATCGATTTGTGCAATGCAGCAATGCTGGCGATGCAACACTGAAGGCGAGAGGCTTCGACTGCTGCCGATTTTATCGGCAAGGCGGACGAAAATGGGCATTGTCCCGGCGGGTCTTGTGGTTTGTCGTCGGCTTTCCCAGCCATATCAGTACTGCCAAATCTCCTGCTCTCGGAACAGCCATGCGCTTCATGAACGCGTGGATCCTCATCGCCAGCCAATAGGGTTATATTTCCGTGGATATATCCCTGGCCAAAACCGCGGTGTCGTTATATTCGTCAAGATATTTCGAATCCTGGGATAGAATCATGCAGAACCGCCGCCAATGGATGAAACTGGCAACCGCCGCGATCGCGGCTCTCTGGCTTGGCGCGGCAACGCTGCCGACACCGGCAGAAGCCGCCGAAAAGCTGACCGTCTTTGCCGCAGCAAGCCTCAAGGACGCGCTCGATGCCGCCAATGCCGCCTGGGCCAAGGAGAACGGCAAGGAAGCCGTCGCCTCCTATGCGGCAAGCGGCGCGCTCGCCAAACAGATCGAAAACGCGGCCCCTGCCGATATCTTCATCTCGGCCGACCCCGACTGGATGGATTACGTCGCCAAGAAGAACCTGATCAAGGCCGACAGCCGCACCAACCTGCTTGGAAACCGGATCGTGCTCGTTGCCGAAAAGGACAAGGCCAAGCCGGTCGAGATCAAGCAGGGCTTCGATCTTGCCGGTCTGCTCGGTGACGGCAAGCTGGCCATGGGTGAGCCGAAATCGGTTCCGGCCGGCAAATACGCCATGGCCGCGCTCGACAAGCTCGGCGTTTGGACATCGGTCGAAACCAAGGTCGCCGGCGCCGAAAGCGTGCGCGCCGCCCTTGCCCTGGTCTCCCGCGGCGAGGCGCCCTATGGCATCGTCTACCAGACCGACGCGACAGCCGATAAGGGTGTCGCCATCGTCGGCACCTTCCCGGCCGATTCCCACCCGCCGATCATCTATCCGGTCGCCATTCTTGCCGAGAGCAAGAACCCGGACGCCGCAGCCTATCTCGACTTCCTGAAATCCGATAAGGCAGCCGGCTTCTTCACGGCGCAGGGATTTACTGTCTTGAAATGATGGGCTGAATTGATTGCGGAATCGATGGTGACAGCTTAGCGTTAAGCTGCCCCTCACCCTAACCCTCTCCCCGTAAACGGGGCGAGGGGACGTGCCCAGCGAAACGTTGGCGAGGGACGGAAGGGTTGCGGCTGCTCCCCTTCGCCCCGCAAGCGGGGAGAAGGTGCCGGCAGGCGGATGAGGGGCAATCGGGTGACACCGGATTTTCCAGGGAGACAACTGCGTTTGGATATGTTCGGCCTGAGCGATGAAGAATGGACTGCGATCCTGCTCAGCCTGCGCGTCTCGGTGGTCGCCATGCTGGCGAGCCTGCCCCTCGGCATCCTGGTCGCTTTGCTGCTTGCCCGCGGCCGTTTCTGGGGCAAGTCGGTGCTGAACGGCATCGTTCACCTGCCGCTGATCCTGCCCCCCGTCGTCACCGGTTTTCTTCTCCTCATCCTCTTCGGCCGCCGTGGCCCGATCGGCAGCCTGCTCGACCAGTATTTCGGCATCGTCTTTTCCTTCCGCTGGACGGGTGCGGCACTCGCCTGCGCCGTCATGGCCTTTCCGCTGATGGTGCGCAGCATCCGCCTGTCGATCGAGGCGGTCGACCGCAAGCTCGAGGAGGCCGCCGGAACGCTGGGGGCCGGCCCGATCCTGGTCTTTCTGACGGTGACGCTGCCACTGACCCTGCCCGGCATCATCACCGGCATGATCCTTTCCTTCGCCAAGGCGATGGGCGAATTCGGCGCAACGATCACCTTCGTCTCCAACATTCCCGGCGAGACCCAGACCTTGTCGTCCGCCATCTACACCTTTACCCAGGTGCCCGGCGGCGATGCCGGCGCGCTGCGCCTGACGCTGGTCGCCGTCATCATTTCCATGACCGCCCTGCTCGCCTCCGAGTTCCTCGCGCGTTTCGCCGGCCGAAGGATTGATCCGGAATGACGTTGATCGTCGAGGCAAAACACAGGCTCGGCGCCTTTCTTCTCGACGCCGCCTTCACATCCGAAGGCGGCGTGACCGCGCTGTTCGGACGCTCCGGCTCCGGCAAGACCTCACTGATCCGCATCATCGCCGGCCTCGCCCGTCCGGACGAGGGCCGCGTTATCCTTGACGGCGAAACCCTGACCGAAACCAAAGCCGGCCGCTTCGTTCCGAAACACCGCCGTCATTTCGGTTATGTCTTCCAGGAGGCGCGGCTGTTCCCGCATCTCAGCGTCCGCGCCAATCTTTCCTACGGCCGCTGGTTCGCGCCAAGACCTGCACGCGGCGAGAGCTTCGATCACGTCGTCGACCTGCTCGGCATCGAGACGCTGCTGGATCGCAGCCCCGCCAAACTTTCCGGCGGCGAGAAGCAGCGGGTCGCGATCGGCCGCGCCCTTCTCTGCTCGCCCCGGCTGCTGTTGATGGACGAGCCGCTGGCCGCCCTCGACGAGGCGCGCAAGGCAGAGATCCTGCCCTATCTCGAGCGATTGCGGGATCAGACCGAAATCCCGATCGTCTATGTCAGCCATTCGATCGCCGAGGTGGCGCAGCTCGCAAACAAAGTGGTGGTCATGCGCGATGGCAGGGTGGAGGCGGTTGGCCCGGCCGTCGACATTTTGAGCCGCGCCTCTGCCGCCTTCGACCGGAAAGAAGCGGGCGCGCTGCTGCAAGGCATCGTCGAAACCTTCGACGCGCGTCATCGTCTCTCGACCGTCGCCCTCAAATCCGGCCGGCTGCATATTCCCGGCGCGGCACTCGCGCCCGGCAGTCCGGTCCGTATCCGCATCCCGTCGCGCGACGTCATGCTGGCGACGGCAAGACCGGAGGGGCTCAGTGCCCTCAACATTGTCGAAGGCAGGATCGAACAGTTATTTCAGGATACGGACGGAACGGTTGAAATCCGGCTCGACTGCGGCGGCGATAGCATCCTCTCGCGCGTCACCGCGCTCTCCTGCGAGCGCCTCGACCTTCGACCCGGCAAGACCGTCTTCGCCGTCATCAAGACGGTTGCCCTAGAACAGGATGATTTTAGGCCTAGTCGGCCTAAAATCTGAATCCTGTTCTAAATTAAAGGTTTAGAGCATGATGTCGTCCGAAAACCGCTCACACTTTTCGGCATCATGCTCTAGAGGCTTAGCCGTGCCCATCCCGCCGCGGGTTGCGCTTTGCCTCGAGCCAGGCAAGGTCCTCGGCAAGGCTCGCTTGCAAAATGCTTTCCATCCGGCGAAACCGCGCCAGCAGTTGCTCGCCGAACGGCGTCAGCGCCGCACCGCCGCCCTTCTGGCCGCCGCGTTGTGATTCCACCACCTGTTCGCAGAACATCCGGTTCATCTCGCTGACCAGCAGCCATGCGCGGCGATAGGACATATCCATCGCCCGCCCGGCTGCGGAGATCGATCCGGTCGCGCGGATGTGCTCCAGCAGCTCCATCTTGCCGCGTCCGAGCCGATCCTCATCCGGGAAGCTGATTCGCAAGATGGGAACGAGTGTTTTTGCGGCCGGATCGGTCATTCGAATCTGCAGATGGTGGAATTTCCGGCACTTTACGCTGCGCCCTGGAAACTGTACACCGCCCGGACAAGCAGCGAGGGCAGCAATATAGTTCAATTCGGTCGCCAGATCGGATTTTCCGCCGCTCCGTACGTTAGCACGTCTTGAAACATTAATGGTTTGATGCCTATCTTAACCATGATCCGGTCGTGATCGGATCTCGTGTTGTGCATGGCTTGTCATTCCAGGAAAGGGAAAGCACTGACAACAGTACACGCCAAGGGAAAAACGCTCGCCGTTCTCCCGAAGAGCGCAGAACGTGGCGCCGATGCCGCTGCCCGCGCCCTAGAAGCCGTCCTCGCCAGCCTCGAGGACTCCAAAGCCGAAGATATCGTCACCATCGACATTGCCGGAAAATCGGCGCTGGGAGACTACATGATCGTCGTCTCCGGCCGCTCGAACAGGCATGTCATGGCGATCTCGGACCACCTGCTCACCGATCTTAAGGACGAAGGCTTCGGTACGGCCCGCGTCGAAGGTCAGGAGGGCGGCGACTGGATCCTGATCGACACCGGTGACATTATCGTGCATGTGTTCCGTCCTGAAATCCGAGAGTTCTACAACATCGAAAAGATGTGGGCGGCTCCCGATATGGATGAAGAAACACGGCACTGACAGGCGGTCCGGCATTCTGACCGGCGCCTGAGACGTGGCATTGACTGGCTGGGAAACATCGTGAGCCGGCCGGTGGGCGCGCTTTGTGCGTCGTCAATGCCTCATGAGCGGGAGCGGGTGAATGCGCGTTGGTCTTTTTGCGGTGGGACGGCTGAAATCCGGCCCCGAAAAGGATCTTGCGGCCCGTTATTTTGATCGTTTCGCCAAGGCCGGCCCTGCGGTCGGCCTCGAACTTGCCCGTATCGCCGAGGTTGCCGAAAGCCGCGCTTCCAATGCGGAGACCCGCAAACGCGAGGAGGCGGCGATGCTGTTGAAATCGCTTGCCGAAGGCAGCGTCCTTATTCTTCTCGACGAACGCGGCAAGGCGCTCGACAGCGAAGCCTTCGCAAATCTGCTCGGCGCCTATCGCGACCAGGGCAAACGCGAGCTGATGATCGCAATCGGCGGCGCCGACGGCCTCGATCCCGCGCTCTACGATCGCGCCGACGCCACGCTCTGCCTGGGCAAAATGACCTGGCCGCACCAGCTCGTCCGCACGCTGATCGCCGAGCAGCTCTATCGCGCCGTCACCATCCTGTCCGGCCATCCCTATCACCGCGTCTGAAATGTTCCACGTGGAACTCAAGTCTTTGACGATGCGTCGCATTGTCACGCAGCCGTGTTTCGCGTGGCCGGCCGTTCGCTTGCAAACTTTCTGGCAAAGCGTGCCAAATCAGCTTAGTCTCCGCGCGATTTTGAGAGAGTGCCCCGACACGCATGACGACGACACCAACCAGGCGACACCGCATGATTCTGCCGGCACTTGCGGCCGGTTTTGGTGTCGCCGTCGTCGTCGTGTCCGCAAACACCTTCACCGTCCGGGCCCAGGAAGCCGCGCCGGAGGCGGCACAATCTGCAGCGCAGCCGCCGGCAACCGAGCCGCCGCCCGATCCGGCCGCTGATCTTGCCGCCAAACGCGATCAGACCCGCGCCGAGCTCGAAACCCTGTCGAAATCGATCAACCTTTCCTCGGACAAGGTGAGCGAACTCCAGCAAAGCATCGCCAATCTGGAAAAAAGCACGCAGAGCATCCGCCAGGCGCTGATCGAATCCGCCGCCCGCCGCAAGGGGCTCGAGAAGCAGATCCTCGAAAGCGAGAAGAAGCTGGCCGATCTCGGCGTCAAAGAGGATGGCATCCGCCGTTCGCTGCACGAGCGCCGCGGCTTGCTGGCCGAGGTATTGGCCGCACTCCAGCGCATGGGCCGCAACCCGCCTCCGGCTTTGCTGGTCACTCCCGATGACGCGCTCGCTTCCGTGCGCAGCGCCATCCTGCTCGGCGCCGTCGTGCCCGGCATCCGCAAGGAAACCGACAAGCTCGCCGCAGATCTTGCAAGCCTCGCCGCGCTGCAGACGGCAAGTGCGGCCGAGAAGGCCGGCCTGACGGCGACGATGACCGATAGCATCGAGGAAGAGCGGCGCATGGACCTGCTGCTTGCCGAAAACGACAAGCTCAGCCGCAGCAGCGCCGCCGAACTACAGGCCGAAAGGAAACGTTCGGAGGAGCTGGCGGGCAAGGCGACCAGCCTCGAAGGCCTCGTCGCCTCCATGGAATCCGAGATCGCTTCGGTGCGCGACGCGGCTGCCGCCGCCCGCCAGGCCGAGGAGAACCGCAAGCTCCTGACGGACGAGCAGCGGGCTCAGGCCAAGGCTCTGGCCGAGAGCGGCGTGCCCGATAAAAACCGCATTGCGCCCGCATATCCCTTCGGAGAATTGAAGGCCAAATTGGAGCTGCCGGTGGCAGGCGATATCCTGCGCCAGTTCGGCGATGCCGACGGCACCGGCCACGAAGCCATGGGCATGACGGTCGCCACCAACCCGGAGACAGTGGTGACGGCGCCTGCGGACGGCCTGGTGGTTTTCGCCGGCGCTTTCCGCAGTTACGGCCAGATGATCATTCTCGACGCGGGCGATGGATATCATCTGGTTCTCTCGGGAATGGATACGATCAATACCCGTCAGGGAAAGTTCGTTTTCTCCGGCGAGCCGCTCGCCGTGATGGGAGCGAAAAGAGTGGCAAGCGCAACTGCATTGGCGCTGGAAACGGACCGGCCAACGCTTTACATTGAATTTCGAAAAGACGGTAAACCGGTCGATTCCCGACCGTGGTGGACCGCCAAGGACACTGGAAAGGCACGCAATGATTCGTAGGGCTTCTCTTGTTCTGGTCGGCGCATTGATGGGTGCGACCGCGATGAGCGTCATTTACTCGGCAGGTGTGCCGGCAGAAGCGGCCGGATCCTCTACATACAAGGAACTCTCGGTATTTGGCGATGTCTTCGAACGTGTGCGTGCGCAGTACGTCACGCCGCCGGCCGAAGACAAGCTGATCGAGAATGCCATCAACGGCATGCTTTCCTCGCTCGATCCGCATTCGAGCTATATGAATGCGAAGGACGCCGAGGACATGCGCACCCAGACCAAGGGTGAGTTCGGCGGCCTCGGCATCGAAGTCACGATGGAAGACGAGCTCGTCAAGGTCATCACCCCGATCGACGATACGCCCGCCGCCAAGGCCGGCGTTCTCGCCGGCGACTACATCTCCGAGATCGACGGACAGTCCGTGCGCGGCCTGAAGCTGGAAGACGCGGTCGAGAAGATGCGTGGCGCCGTCAACACGCCGATCAAGCTGACGCTGATCCGCAAGGGCGCCGACAAGCCGATCGAGCTGACGATCGTCCGTGACGTCGTCGCCGTCCAGGCGGTCAAATCGCGCGTCGAGGACGATGTCGGTTACCTCCGCATCATCTCCTTCACCGAGAAGACCTATCCCGACATGGAAAAGGCGATCAAGAAGATCAAGGACACCGTTCCGGCCGACAAGCTGAAGGGTTACGTCCTCGACCTGCGCCTCAACCCGGGCGGCCTGCTCGACCAGGCGATCAATGTCTCCGACGCGCTGCTACAGCGCGGCGAGGTCGTCTCGACCCGCGGCCGCAATCCGGATGAAACCCGCCGCTTCAACGCCGGCCCGGGCGACCTGACCGACGGCAAGCCGGTCATCGTGCTGATCAACGGCGGTTCGGCCTCCGCATCGGAAATCGTTGCCGGCGCGCTTCAGGATCTGCGCCGCGCCACCGTTCTCGGCACCCGTTCCTTCGGCAAGGGTTCCGTCCAGACGATTATCCCGCTTGGCGAGAACGGCGCGCTGCGCTTGACCACGGCACTTTACTACACACCGTCGGGCCGCTCGATCCAGGGCACCGGCATCACGCCTGACATCAAGGTCGAAGAGCCGCTGCCGGAAGAACTGCAGGGCAAGATGGTGACCGAAGGCGAATCCAGCCTGCGCGGCCACATCAAGGGCCAGAGCGAAACCGATGAAGGTTCGGGCTCCGTTGCCTACGTGCCGCCGGATCCGAAGGATGACGTTCAGCTGAACTACGCGCTCGACCTTCTGCGCGGCAAGAAGACCGATCCGGCCTTCCCGCCGAACCCTGACAAGGCCGTCGTCGCCAAGTAATCGATCGTCGCAAGGCCGGGCACTCGCCCGGCCTTGACCCTTTATGCTGTTTCCCGGTTTTGGAGCGGGCGAGAAAATTGGGAACGGACCTGCATGCGCCTTTGGGGCGCAACCGCAAAACCGCCAGCCGGCGTCCTGGCGTGCTGCGCCTCGGCCGCATTGCAGCCAGCCTGTGCCTTTTCGCGATAGGCGGCTTTTCTCTCTATACCGCCTTTCGGGGCGACGGGCTGGAGCGCGCCAAACCGCCGGCGGCCGAACAGGCCGCAACCCAAGCGTCCGGCAAACCGCCAACGACCGCTGCCGACCAGGCGGTGGACGGAATGCCCCGCGCCGATCCACGCTCGGGCGCCAATGTCGAACAGATGATCACCGGCGATGGCTCCGTCGTCACCAAATACAGTCCCCGCCCGCGCGACGGCAGCGGGCCGGTGCTGGTCGATGCCATGCAGATCGGCCAGGATCCGCGCATGGCAGCCCAGCCCAATGAAGCGCTGCTCGAAGACACCGCGTTTGGCAGGCTGCCGATCGTCGGCCCCGACGGCCGGCGGCCGATGGACCAATATGCCCGCCCCTCATCCGGCGCACGCGGGATCCGCATTGCCATCGTCGTCAGCGGCCTTGGGCTCAGCCAGACGGGGACGCAGCGCGCCATCGCCGAATTGCCGGAGGAAATCACCCTCGCCTTTGCCGCAAGCGGCAACAGCCTGCAGCGCTGGATGCAGGAAGCCCGCCGCGGCGGCCACGAGATTCTTCTGCAGGTCCCGCTCGAGCCATTTGATTATCCGGCCAATGATCCCGGTCCGGAGACCCTGCTGACCTCGAAGCCGGTGGCCCGCAACATCGAGAACCTGCACAAGGCGATGGGTGAGATCACCAATTACACCGGCATCATGAACTATCTCGGCGGCCGTTTCCTCTCCGACCCCGCCGCCATGGAACCTGTCATGCGTGATATCGGCAAACGCGGCCTGCTCTTCCTCGACGACGGCACGTCGGCACAGTCGAAAACGGCGACGGTCGCCAAGGGCACCGAACTGCCTTATGCCTTTGCCGACCTGCAGCTCGACGGCCAGGTCGATATCAGCGCCATCCTGAAGAAGCTCGACGAGCTCGAACGCATCGCCCGCAAGAATGGCCAGGCGATCGGCATCGCCTCGGCTTTCGACGAAAGCGTCGACGCCATCGCCAAATGGAGCGAGGAAGCGTCCATGCGCGGCATCGAGATCGTCGGCGTCGCGGCGCTTTCCAACGACCCGAGAAGCCCCTGAGATAATTCCTGAACGGAGAAGAAGATGAGCCAGGCGACCGTGAAAGCCGAGGATCTGCCCTACCGTCCCTGCGTCGGCGTCATGATCCTGAACCGCGATGGCCTGGTCTGGGCCGGGCGACGGATCCCCGACGGCAATTCCGAATATGACGGCTCGCCGCAGCTGTGGCAGATGCCCCAGGGTGGCATCGACAAGGGCGAGGATCCCTTGGACGCCGCCTATCGTGAGCTCTATGAGGAAACCGGGATCAGAACGGTGACCCTGCTTGCCGAAGCAAGAGATTGGATCAACTATGATCTGCCGCCGGCGCTGATCGGCATCGGACTGAAAGGGAAATTCCGCGGCCAGACACAGCGCTGGTTCGCCTTCCGCTTCGAGGGCGACGAAAGCGAGATCGCCATCAACCCGCCGCCGGGCGGCCATGAGCCGGAATTCGACGCCTGGGAATGGAAGCCGATGCAGGAGCTGCCCGGTCTGATCGTCCCCTTCAAGCGCGCCGTCTATGACCAAGTGATCGCCGAGTTCCGGCATCTGGCAGCGCTGCAGGCCGAAGACTGAGCGCCCGTTTGCGGCTCGCAGGTGTGAGATGCCGGCCGCGCGGAGCGGCCGGCGTTCCTATCCGAATTATTCGGCTTCGTTGGCGGAATCGGCGTTGAGCTGGCCGTATTTGCTCTCACCGATTTTCTCGAGCAGATCGATCTGCGTTTCGAGGAAGTCGATATGGCCTTCCTCATCCGCCAGCAGTTCTTCGAAAAGTTTCATGGAAACGTAGTCGCCGGCCTCGTGACAGATATCACGCGACTTCTTGTAGGCCGTGCGGGCGTCATATTCGCCGGCAAGATCGGCTTCCAGCACTTCCTTGACGTTCTGGCCGATGCGCAGAGGCGCCAGTGTCTGCAGGTTGGGATGGCCTTCGAGGAAGATGATGCGCGCGACAAGCCTGTCGGCATGGTGCATCTCTTCGATGGATTCGGCACGCTCCTTCTTGGCGAGCTTGGTGTAGCCCCAGTCCTCGAGAAGCCGATAATGAACCCAATATTGATTGACCGCGCCGAGCTCGAGGAACAGTGCCTCGTTAAGCCGCTCGATGACCTTTTTGTCGCCTTTCAATGTCCGCTCTCCTGTTTTCCTCATGGAATTGTTTCAAGCGTGACATGAAATCAAATATTTCGGTCTCCGTCGAGTGGCGACGGGCGTGATATTCCTCGGTCGTCTGGATAATGATATCGACCACATTGGGGAAGCAGCCGCAGCAACGGCCGCGTTTTTCCATCGCGTGGTAGACCTTCGCAGGCACGATAAGCTGCCAACAGTCTTCGTCGAGAAGGTTGGTGATAACCTCCCGGATTTCCTTGTCGGTTATATAATTGCAGCTGCAGACAAGCACGTCTTCATTTCCAAACATGACACTGACTATCGTGTTTTCTGCTAAAGAAGATGGTGGCTGTCAAGAAAAAATTCGAGTCCGGCCCCATCGGGCAGCAGCGATGGGCAACGCTTGTTGCAGATTATCTAAATTATGGGGGCGATTCCGGGCGGTAACGCCCACACACAATGAAGGCATGTCCGGATGATTTCGACCGGCGCGGCGCACGTCAATGAAAATTCCGCCCGCGCGGCATGACTTCGGCGGTTTCCGCCACGCCCGCATGGCGGCCTGCGGCCAGCACCCGTTTTTCCAATTCCGCCCCCTTCCGCGCGTCGGCGATCTGCCGTTGGTCGCCTCCCGGTCTCAGCACCTCGTCCGAACGCTCGCAGGCGCCGAAACGGCGCGCCTCGCGTTGCAGGATGCCGAGCGCCGGTGTCATGTCCTCGATATGCTCGACGACCGTATGGATCACGCCGCTATGGCTTTGCAGCCTGCCGCGGATTTTTACGAGCCGAGCCCCCATGACGATCGCCCGGTATTTGTCGAATACCTTGTTCCAGACGATCGCATTGGCGACCCCGGTCTCATCCTCCAGCGTCATGAAGATCACGCCCTTGGCCGAACCCGGCCGCTGGCGCACGAGCACCAGCCCGGCGATCGTCACCCTCTTTCCGTTCGGCACTCTGAGAAGATCGACATTGCGAGTGATGCCGATCTTCCGGAACTCCTCGCGCAGGAAGGAGACCGGATGCGCTTTCAGCGACAGGGAGAGATAACGATAGTCCTCGATCACCTGCTCTCCCGGCAGCATATCCGGCAGCACCGCCGCGGGTTCTGGCTGAAGGTCGACATGACGGACCTGTTCGAAAAGGGGCAGTTCTTCGGCTGCACTCTTCACATCCAGTGCCCGCACAGCCCAAAGCGCTTCGCGCCGTGACAGATGAATGGATCGGAACGCATCCGCATCCGCCAGCCGCTCGATGACCGATTTCTGCAGGCCGGACCGCAGCCAGAGATCACGCACCGTACTGTATCCTTGACCGCGATTGTCGACGAGCCGTTTCATATCGTCCGGCGAGAGACCCTTGATCTGCCGGAAACCCAGCCGCACCGCATGCCGGGTCTTGATGATCCCGCGCATCTCGCCATGCCGGAAATCGACGGCCTTCCGGTCGAAGGCAGCCTCCTCAAGGGTACAATCCCAGTCCGATTCATTGATGTCGACCGGCAGGATCTTTACTCCATGCTCGCGCGCATCCCGCACCAGCTGGGCCGGCGCATAGAATCCCATCGGCTGGGAGTTCAGCATCGCCGCGCAGAAGACATCGGGATAATAGGCCTTGAGCCATGAAGAGGCATAAACCAGCAGCGCGAAGGAAGCGGCATGGCTTTCCGGAAAGCCGTACTCACCGAAACCTTTGATCTGATTGAAACATTGTTTTGCGAACTCGGGATCGTAATCCTTTGAGACCATTCCCTCGATGAAGCGCTTCTCGAAATCGCCGATCGTACCGGTTCGCTTGAATGTCGCCATCGCCCTGCGAAGTTTGTCGGCCTCTGCCGGCCTGAAGCCTGCAGCGGTGATCGCGATCTGCATCGCCTGCTCCTGAAACAGGGGCACGCCGAGGGTTCTTTCGAGGACCGCTTCCAGCTCCTTGCTCGGATATTCGATCGGGATGTTCCTGGCGCGCTGTTCTCGGCGTTTCAGATAGGGATGGACCATATCGCCCTGGATCGGCCCCGGCCGGACGATCGCCACCTCGATGACGAGGTCGTAGAATATCTTCGGCTTCAGGCGCGGCAGCATGCTCATCTGCGCCCGGCTTTCAATCTGGAAGACGCCAAGCGTATCGGCCCGGCCCATCATCTCATAGACCGGTTTGCCCTCGTCCCCATGCTCCCTGTTGCCGAGGTCTGCGAGCGTCTTCTTGACATCATAATGCAGTTCAAGCAGCGAAAAGGCCTTCCGCAGGCAGGTCAGCATGCCGAGCGCCAGCACATCCACTTTAAGGATCTTGACGTTGTCGAGATCGTCCTTGTCCCATTCGATCATGTAGCGATCCGGCATCGCCGTCTTCATGATCGGCACGACCTCGTCGAGCCGGTCCCGTGTGATGACGAAGCCGCCGACATGCTGGGTGAGGTGGCGCGGGAAGCCGAGAAGCTCGGAGGCATATTTCAGCACATTCCGGGTCACCGGATCCTTGACGTCGAGACCGGCCGCCTTGGCATCCCTCTCGGAAAGATTGTCCTCCGACCAACCCCAGACGAGGCTGCTGATCGCCGACTGAACATCCTCCGACAGGCCGAAGGCCTTGGCGACCTCGCGGCCGGCCGAACGGGTGCGGTAGGTGGTAACCCCTGCCGTCAGCCCGGCATGTTCTCTCTTGTAGTTTTTGTAGATGCACTGGATGACCTCTTCACGCCGGTCATGTTCGAAATCGACGTCGATATCCGGCGGTTCGTCGCGATCCATCGAAATGAAGCGGTCGAAGAGCAGCGTGCTCTTTTGAGGGTCAACTTCCGTTATTTCGAGACAATAGCAGATGACCGAATTTGCCGCCGATCCGCGCCCCTGGCACAAGACCTTGAGGTCATAACGGGCGTGTTGGATGATCCTGTGAACCGTCAGGAAGTAGGAGGCGTAGTTCTTCTTTCCGATGAGATCGAGTTCATACTCGATCTGCGGCGCAACTTTGGCCGGAATCCCCTCGGGATAGCGCTTTGCCGCCCCCGCCCTTGTCAGTCTCTCGAGGGTCTCCTGCGGCGTTTCGCCAGGATCGTTTTCAGGCGGATAATTATGCTCCAGTTCCTTCAGTGAAAAGGTCAACTTCCCGAAAAAGGTCTGCGTATTTTCGATCGCACCAGGATAGTCCCGGAAGATCCGGACCATTTCACGTGAATCCTTGAGGTAGCGCTCGGCATTCGGTGCCAGCAGGAATCCGGCTTGCGATATCTGCACATGCTCCCGGATCGCGATCACGACATCCGAAAGCGGCCGGCGTTCAGGATGGTGGTAAAGTGGCTGGTTGGTGGCAATCAACGGCACGCGATTTCGGGCGGCAAGCATGGCAAGCACCGCAAAGACCTGCCTATCGCGGCCGTCATAGGCCGGCGCCAACGCCATAAAAAAAGCCTTGCGGAACCGTCTGCGAAACCGCTCCAGACAATCTTCCAGCGTCGACTGGCCCTGCTGATGATCGACAAGGGTACGATCCGGAACGAGGGCAAGCATCATCTCGTCTCCCCATTCCATGAGCTCTTCTTCCGTCAGGATGCAGGTTCCCTTGACCGCTTCCTCCTTCAGATTGCCGGCGCTGAGAAGCCGGCAGAGATTTGCCCAACCGCGGCGGTTTCTGGGATAGGCGAGAATGTCGGGCGTATCATCGCAGAAGACGAGACGGGCACCCGGCTGAACCCTGACCGGATCGAGGATTTCCTCGCCTTCCTTCGCCTGAAAATCCGTCTCATGTCTGTTCTTGTACTTCTCCTCGAGCTGCAACGCCTGCGCATGCGCCCTGACCACGCCGGCAACCGAATTCCTGTCCGCAATCCCGAGGCCGCCGAGCCGGAGATGGGCGGCCTGTACGACCATCTCCTCGGGGCCGGAGGCGCCTTCGAGAAACGAGAAATTCGTCCTCGCGCCAATCTCGAAGAATGCACGTTCGGCCTTCATGCGAATACCCCGTGCATGAACCAGCGAGGGTCGAGCTCCTGACCATAGAAACCTCGACGATAGATCCAGAAGCGATGTCCGGCCTCGTCCTCGATACGGAAATAATCGCGCGCCTCCGCGTCGCTTCCGTCGATCCACCACTCCATGGCAATCCGCTCAGGACCTTCGCTTTTTGCCACTTGATGCTGCATGCGCCGCCAGCGGAAGATCTGCGGCGGGCCATCCGGCACTTCGGCGAGTACGGTCTCGACAGGCTCCGGCGTTGCAAAAAGCCGCAACGGACGCTCTTCGCGGAAAGGGAGAGGACCGCTCTGTTCCGCCTTCCCCCGTCTTGAAAGCTTATCCATCGTCGGAACTGCGATGACGGCGCGTTCCGGCACATGGCTCTCACGGAGTTGGAAGCTTTGCAGGCAATCCGCACCCAGCCGGGCGGAGACACGGTCGACGAAAGCCGAAAGGGAGATTTCTCCCTGACGATCGCCCTCGAAATCAGCCTGCGCTTCGTTGAAGGGATCATGCTGCAACACATTCAGCCGCACGATCTCGAAACCATAGCCGGCATCGAGATCGTCATAGACCGCCTGCAGTCGTTCGGAAAAAAGCCCGGCGATAAATTTCGGTTCGCGAAGCGGTTGCGAAGCGCCGACGGAAATACGGAAGACCCTGCCGTCGACGCGGAATAGAACCAATTCGAACACCCGCCCGCCGGCGCCTCGTGCCTCCAGCGACGGCTGCAGCGACACGGCGACTTGCCTGGTGACGGCAAGGATCTGTTCCTCCGTTCCGATGGGCTCGATCAGGCGGCTTTCGGCCGAAAGACTGGCGACGGGGCGACGGGGCGAAACCGGTTCTTCTTCATGCCCTAGCGCCTGGTCGAGACGCAAAAGCAATTCCGGCCCGAACCGGCGGGTCAGCGGCGCCCGCGGCGCATTGATGACGTCGCCGATATATTTCAGGCCGAGTTTCTTCAGCGCATCGACGGTTTGCCCTTGCAGCCGCAAGGCTGCGATCGGCAAAGACATCAGCACACGCTCCGTCTCCTCATCCCCGATCACGCCGCTTTGCCCGAAACGCGACACGGCCCAGGAAAGGCCCGGCGACGATGAGATCGCGCCGCGCGCATCGATCCCCATATGAAAGAGCCGCGACAGAACATCCTTGAGAAGCGCCTTCTCACCGCCGAAAAGATGCGTGCAGCCGGTAATGTCGAGAAACAGACCGTCCTTGCCGTCGAACGCCACCAAAGGCGTATAACGGTCGCACCAGTCGGCAATTGCTTCCAGCAGCCGGCGGTCGGCGGCCGGATCTTCTTCCACCACCTCGAGCGTCGGATACATGGCGCGCACCTCGGCAACGCCCTGATCCTTCTTCAGCCCCAGCCGCTCGGCCAATTCGTCCAGTGCCGTCAGCCGCATGGCATTGTTGAGCTTGGCCGAACAGACGATGGCCGGCGCCTCAGGACGCTCTTTCGAACGCCAGGAGGGCCCCCATCGCCTGCGGGCGATACGGTCGGTTGGTAGATGCGGGAAGCTGAGCGCCAGAATGCGCTGACTGTTCGCCTGGAGGACGAATGAGGTTTGGTTCGATGACAGGGAAAAATTCGCGTTCATGGGGGCTCCACTCCAGGAGAAAGGAGAGCGGGGCCGGATTGCGGCTCTTCTCCAGCGTGAGACGGAAAATCGGATTGCCGATGCTGCCGGCAAGCTTCGATCCGTCCGGTAACGGCCGCAGAGCAGACGGTCCCGGTTCGACATGCAGGCGCAAGGCCGCACTGCTGGCCTCCTCCGCCCCTGCCTGCCGCACGACAAAGAGCGGACGGCGGGCAGCATGCGCCCTGAGACTGAGCCTGCGGCTTTCGGTCAGGCCGAAATGCACAGGGTTGCCCCGCACTTCGAGGATGACGACCGAGAAAGCAGCGCTTTCCACCGCCGCCTCCGCCAGCCAGAGCGCTTCGTCCAGCTTGCGCGGCGCGGCATGGAGAAATCGCTCAGGGCTCAACCCGAAATCCCGAAGCCCGGGAGCATAGGGACGGCCGGCCTCCAGCGTACCGACTGCATCGCCGATCCAGAGCAGCGGCATCAGCCTGCCGGCATCTGATTCCTGTTTCTGCAGCCGCGCGGCAACAGCCATCGCCAGTCCGCTTGCCGCGCCGGCGTCGCGAGACAGCGCGGAACGGAATTCGGTAATCGCATCGAGGGGCAGGCCGCCCTCCAGCGCCCGATCGAGAAGCTCCAGCCCGAACGGCAGGGATGGCAGAATGCGCTCCTGGCGCGTCTTGCGTCCTTCCGCCAAGGCTTCCCGCTCCGCGGCCGCAAATGCCGGCGCGGGCTTTCCTTCCAGTCTGGCAATGGTTTCGCGGAGCGCAAAAAGCCGCTCGCGCGCCAGGGCGTTCTGCGCCATGGCGTTCACTCCGATCCGTCTTGTTCCTGTTATGTTCTTATAGATTCCAGAGAGCTAATGAAGAGTCAACAATCATTTTCTATGAATTTATTCCTGCCTTTGATTCCGCACTCGAAAATCGGCAATAAAGGTTCTATATGGGCCCGCAAAGGAAGGAATATTCATGGCCCGCATAGACCAGAGCGATGATTGGCGGGACCGCCATGCGCCGACGATCAGCACCTTCGAGTCGCTGGCCATGGAGGCCTACAGCCATCTGCCGGATGAATTCCGCCAGCTGACGACCAACCTCACGATCGAGATCGAGGACTTCCCCGATGACGACGTTTTCGAGGACATGGCGCTGGAAACCCCTTTCGATCTGCTCGGCCTTTTCGAGGGCAGGGGCATTTCCGAACGTTTCACGGTGGAAACCGGCGAAATGCCGAACCGCATCCGCCTCTACCGGCGCCCCATTCTCGATTACTGGGCGGAGAACGACGAGACGCTCGGCGATATCATCACCCATGTCCTGATCCACGAGATCGGCCACCATTTCGGGCTGAGCGACGATGATATGGAGCGGATCGAGGCCAGCGCCGAGGAAGCCGCGGAGCGTTAGGCGTCTATCCTGGAATTAAGTCTTACTGCTCGGAGAGTTTCATCTCCGGATCATAATCCTTGCCTTCGACGGTCTTGACGACGGCCTGGCCGCACTGCATCGCGCCGGTTGCGGCATTGAAGGCATAGGTCGGCGAACCCTCCAGCGACCAGCCCTTGTTGAGGGCGGCGGTGACCTTGTGGCAGAAGGAAGCATCGTCGGGACCGGTCAGGAAGCGGTAGAGTTTCATCAGGCGGGCTTTCTTGCAGATATCAGGCGAGCTTTATGAACCAGAGCCTCGGCCTGGACAAGATGCAGCCGTTCGATCATCCGTCCATTGGCATTGATGACGTTGAGGCCCCTGGCGTCAGGATCGGCAAAAGCTGATATGACCGCCTCGGCTTCCGCAATCTCCTCCGCACTCGGCCCGAAATGCCGGTTCGCGGGCTCGATCTGCGAGGGATGGATCAGCATCTTGCCGGCAAAACCCATGGCGCGGCCCTGGCCGCATTCGGCGTCGAAGCCTTCGGCATCCTTAAAATCGTTGAAGACGCTGTCGATCGCATCGAGCCCATAGGCTCTGACCGCAAGGACGACCTGCATCAGCCACGGCACGAGATGGCTCCGTCCCGGCTGGGGAAGCACGCCCGTTTCCTTGCGCAGGTCATTAAGCCCGACAACGAGGCAATCGAGCCTTGCACCCGGCGTGCGGCCGGCTTCGGCGATCGCTCCGACATTCAGCACGCCGCGCGGTGTCTCGATCATCGCCCAGATGCGCAGCGCCTCCGGCGCCTCCGCATCGGCAAGCAGATCGTTGATGTCCGTGACATCACCAGGCTCGTCCACCTTCGGCAGGAGAACGGCTTCGGGCAAAAGCGCCTTGGCCAGATCGAGATCCGCCGCCCCGAATTCGGATGACAAAGAATTGATGCGGATGATCCTCTCCTTGCCCTCAAGCGGCGGCCCGGCAAAAAAGCCGCGCAGATTTTCCCGCGCCTGCCCCTTCTTCTCGGGCGAGACGGAATCCTCCAGGTCGAAAATAACCGCATCGCAATCAAGGGAATGGCTCTTTTCAAGCGCCCGGAGATTGATGGCGGGCACGCTCAGCACCGAGCGGCGCAGATGCAGGGAACGGGGAGGTATGGTTCGGCTCATCACTCATTAGTGCCAAGCTTCGCAAAGCCCGGCAAGACAACAAAAAGCCATGCTTGCCTTGCAGAGAGAAAAAAGAAGGACCACATTCCTTTCTGTAGAAAGGTATCAAACCCATGCAGAACATTCGCTCCATCTTCTTCATGCTTGCCGGCGCCACCGTTTTTGTCGCCATGCTGCTTCTCACCTTTTCGGTGACGCTTGCCGTCGGCGGCATCCTGACCGTGCTCATGGTCGGCCGCGCCCTTTCGATGAAGATGAAGCCCGCTCCGGTCCGCGCCAAGGCAAACAACGGCCAACGCGAGATGCGCATCTGGAACGACGGTCGCGGCACGATCATCGATCTCTAAGCCGCGTCGCTCAAAAAAACCGACCGACATTGTCGGACCATGCGTCCATGATACGTCTTTAAGCAGCCAGGCATTCAGCCGGCGCTTGAACACGATGGAGGACGAGCATGGATACGACGACGGAAAACAACCCGGTTAAAATGCCGCCGGTCAAGAATGGCCTGCTGCCCTATCTGACGGTCGACGGCGCGGTGAAAGCCGCGGAATTCTACAAGAAGGCCTTCGGCGCCGAAGAGGCGCATCGGGTGCCGGTCGATGAGAGCGGCCGCACCATGCATATTCATCTCTATATCAACGGCAGCTCGCTCATGCTGGCGGATGCCTATCCCGAATATGGCCATCCCTTCAAAGGCCATGAAGGCTTCGCCATCCAGCTGATCATCGACGATATCGATTTCTGGTGGGAGCGCGCGGTGGCCGCCGGCGCCGAAGTCGTCATGCCGATCGAACTGATGTTCTGGGGCGACCGCTACGGCCAGCTTCGCGATCCTTTCGGCGTGCTTTGGGGCCTGAACGCCCCGACCAAGTAAGAACGCACGCACTCTTCGGGCCGCGCGAAACGTCGCGCGGCCGCGATTTAGAGCATGTCGCGCAAAAGTGTGCGGCGGCTTTGCGATAACGACATGCGTCAAAACAAAGACCTAAAAGCGCAAGGAGCGAATCTGAAAGATCGCGACGCGCTTTAGAAAGATTCTCCTTCATTTCGGCGGAAAACTGGACTAGATGCACATTCAGGAAAGTACATTTGCTGAAGTGGAGCATGGGTCATGGATAAATTCGTGAAGCTCACGGGCGTTGCGGCGCCCCTGCCGGTCGTCAACATCGACACCGACATGATCATTCCGAAGGATTATCTGAAGACCATCAAGCGCACCGGCCTCGGCACCGGCCTTTTCGCCGAAGCCCGTTATAACGAAGACGGCTCGGAAAATCCCGATTTCGTGCTGAACAAGCCGGCCTATCGTGATGCCAAGATCCTCGTCGCCGGCGACAATTTCGGCTGCGGTTCCTCGCGCGAACACGCTCCCTGGGCGCTGCTCGATTTCGGCATCCGCTGCGTGATCTCCACCAGCTTCGCCGACATTTTCTACAACAACTGCTTCAAGAACGGCATCCTGCCGATCAAGGTCAGCCAGGAAAACCTCGACAAGCTGATGGACGACGCCTCACGCGGCTCCAACGCCATCCTGACGATCGACCTGGAAAACCTGGAAATCACCGGCCCCGACGGCGGCTCGATCAAATTCGATCTCGACGAGTTCAAGCGCCACTGCCTGCTGAACGGCCTCGACGATATCGGCCTGACGCTGGAAAAGGGCAAGGCGATCGACGAATTCGAAAAGAAGAACGCCTCTGTGCATCCTTGGGCTGCCTGAGCCCGAACGAATGACGATCGATCAAGCCGGGCTTTCGCCCGGCTTTTTCTTTGGTCGAAGCATGTCGCGCAAAAGTGTGCAGCGGTTTTGCGGCAACGACATGCTTCAACAAAGAACCTAAAGCGCAAGGAGCGAATCCGAAAGAACGCGCTTTAGAGATCAGAGAAACTTCTCTTTCCAGAGCCTCAGCTTTTCCAGCGACACGCCGATGCCGCCGCAGACTTCGATCAGCGGATTGTCGAAGCGCGCAAGCAGCCCGGCATGCACATCGGCAGCGGCAAGGGCGGCACCGCAGGCCGGCTCGACCAGAATGCGCTGCGCATCGGCAAATTTCAGGCAGGCGGCAACGGCATCGGCATCGCTGACAAGAACGCTTTCGATCGGGTGCTGTTTCGGCAGGTCGAAGACATGCTGCGCCACCTGCCGCGCGCCGAGCGAAGTGGCGATCGAGGTGATGGCAGGCAGCGTAATGCGCTCATTTGCCTTGAGGCTTTCATGCAGTGAAGCCGCCCCTTCGGTTTCGACGGCAATGACGGGCACGTCGGGCAGCCCGTTTCTCTTCAGCCCCTCGACGATGCCGGCAAGCAGCCCGCCGCCGCCGACACTGGTGACGACGCAGTCGAATTCCGCACCCTTCGCCACCACCTCGTCGATCAGCGTCGCATGACCATCCCACAGAAGCGGATGATCGAAAGGATGCACATAGCTTGCCTTGCGGCTGCGAGCGAGTTCGACCGCGTGGGCATTGGCTTCGTCGAAAACGGCGCCGTGCACGAGGACATTGGCGCCGGTTGCCGCAATCGTCTGCCGAACATCGGCTGCCGTCGTCTCCGGCACGACGATCGTCACCGGCACGCCGAGCGCCCGGCCGGCATAGGCCGCGGCAATGCCGGCATTGCCGCCGGAAGCGCAGAAGATCTCGCGCGCGCCATTTTCCACCTCGTGCTGGCAAAGCCGGCCGACGCCGCGCAGCTTAAAGCTGCCGGAGGGCTGCAGCGCATCGAGCTTCAGCCAGAGAGGCTTGCCGCTGGCGCTGTAGTCGGGGGCGGTCCGAAACAGCGGCGTGTCGAGATGGAGACGTGTAAAGGCCATGGGAGAATATCCGGGAAATAAAAGGGTGGCGACCGTTCTAATCCGTTTGCCGGTCCAGGAGCAACCATTGCGGCGGGCGGCGAAGCGTACCGATTCAGGCCTTCTCTCGCTTGAAATGCCCATTTCCGGGGGCTAAGAAGCCGCAGCTTGTTTTTCCAGGAGGGCTTCATGACAGCGCGCAATCTTTTCCTGCTGCCGGGTGACGGCATCGGTCCCGAGGCCATGGGCGAGGTCCGCAAGATCATCGCCTATATGAACGAGACGATGAATGCCGGTTTTGTCACCGACGAAGGCCTTGTCGGCGGCTCTGCCTATGATGCCCATGGCGCGGCGATCTCGGAAGCCGACATGCAGAAGGCGCTTGCCGCCGATGCCGTTCTGTTCGGCGCCGTCGGCGGCCCGAAATGGGATAGCGTGCCGTATGAAGTGCGTCCGGAAGCCGGCCTGCTTCGCCTGCGCAAGGATCTGCAGCTCTTCGCGAACCTGCGTCCCGCCATTTGCTATCCGGCCCTCGCCTCGGCCTCCTCGCTGAAGCCGGAGCTGGTCGAAGGCCTCGATATCCTGATCATCCGCGAGCTGACCGGCGGCGTCTATTTCGGCGAGCCGAAGGAGATCATCGATCTCGGCAACGGCCAGAAGCGCGGCATCGACACGCAGGTCTATGATACCTACGAGATCGAGCGCATCGCCGGCGTCGCCTTCGAAATGGCCCGCACGCGCCAGAACCGGGTCTGCTCCATGGAAAAGCGCAACGTCATGAAGTCGGGCGTGCTCTGGAACCAGGTGGTGACCGAGACGCACAAGGCGAAATATTCCGACGTCCAGCTCGAACATATGCTGGCCGATGCCGGCGGCATGCAGCTGGTGCGCCAGCCGAAGCAGTTCGATGTCATCGTCACCGACAATCTCTTCGGCGACATGCTCTCCGACGTCGCCGCCATGCTGACCGGCTCGCTCGGCATGCTGCCCTCGGCCTCACTCGGCGCGCCAGACGGCAAGACCGGCAAGCGCAAGGCGCTCTACGAGCCGGTGCACGGCTCGGCCCCCGATATTGCCGGCAAGGGCATTGCCAATCCGATCGCCATGATCGCCTCTTTCGCCATGTGCCTGCGTTACTCCTTCAACATGGTGAAGGAAGCCGACGACCTGGAAAAGGCGATTGCCAACGTGCTCGACAAGGGCATCCGCACCGGCGACATCATGGCCGATGGCGCAAGGCAGGTCGGCACCGTCGAGATGGGCGATGCGATCCTTGCCGAGTTCAAGGCGCTTTCGGCCTGATATATTTCACGTGAAACAGTATCAGCCCTTCGCATCCCACGCGGAGGGCTGCTTTTTCTGCAGTCGGCGACCGCAACGCTTGGTCGAATTCTCCGAGCCGGACTATCCTCGGCCACAATCTCGTGTATTTTTGCGCCGGATTTCACGAGCGCATGACCGAGAACCGAGATCGATTTTCGGCCATGCCAATTCGAACGGACGACGGCATGCGGGCATTTTGGACTTCCCTGGACAGGCGCTGGCGCCGAAGCGACGCTGCCATGCCGCCTTTGCGCTGGCAGGCCTGCCTCTTTATCACGATCAATGCCGTGATCCTTTCCATGCTGCTCTTCGATGCGCCGATAGGCGCCAGCGAACCTCCCGCTCCAGTGAAGCAGCTTGGCGAGCTCCTGACCGGTTTCGGCGATTCCGCCTGGCTGATCCTTACCAGCATCCTGCTCTTCTTCCAGGGCAGGGCGGGTTACAAGCTCCTGAAGACGGCGCGCTCCAGGGCGCAGGCACTCTATGTAAGCTGGATCGGCGCCTATCTCTTCACCACCGTCGTGTTCTCTGGGCTTCTCGCCAATCTCCTGAAGCGGGCGATCGGAAGGGCTCGCCCCGATCACTTCCACGATTACGGCATGTTTTCTTTCACGCCCTTTTCGGGCCATTCCGCTTTCGAAAGTTTTCCCTCCGGCCATTCCACCACGGTCGGCGCTTTCTTCGCGGCCTTCGCGCTTCTGTTTCCGCGCTACCGCGTTGCCTTCATCGCCTGCGCCATCTGGCTCGGCATGACGCGTGTCATGGTCGGCGCCCATTATCCGAGCGATGTCATCGCCGGCCTTGCCTTCGGCGCCTGGTTCTCGCTGTTGATGGCGATCGTCTTTGCCCGCTGCGGGTTGCTCTTCAAACTAGCGCCGGATGGCTGGCCGCTCGCCAAGCGCCTTTTCCCTGACATGGAAAAGCCCGGCGCCTTGTGAGCGCCGGGCCGCTTCTCGAGCTTCTCAGACGCGAACGCGCCATCAATCCATTGCGTGGATATCCCTGTTCTTCGTTTCCGGCAGGAAGATCAGGCCGATCACCAGGGTGATCGCCGCAAAGACGATCGGATACCAGAGACCGTAGTAGATATCGCCCGCCGCAGCGCTCATCGCGAAGGCCGTCGCCGGCAGCAAGCCGCCGAACCAGCCATTGCCGATGTGATAGGGCAGCGACATGCCGGTATAGCGGATGCGGGTCGGGAAGAGCTCGACCAGAAGTGCCGCAATCGGGCCGTAGACCATCGTCACATAGAGGACGAGGACGAACAGGATGGCGACCGTGCCGATCCAGTTGACGCGGGCAGGATCGGCGGTCATGGCGAAGGTGCCGCCATTGGCGATGTTGTAGACCGCCATATCGGTGACGCCATTGGCCTCATCCGCCGTCAGCAGCTTGCCTTCGACCAGCTTGGCCGCCGGCATGGTTTCCTTCTCGCCGGCGCGGATAGCTTCGGCATTGAGCGCCAGTTCCGGATTGGCGGCGATGAAGGCATCGAGCTTGGCATCCGGCACCTTGGCGACGCCGCGTTTCAGCGGATAGCCGGCATCGTGAAGCGCGATGTTGATGCTCTTTTCGAAGGCGGCGGTCATGCCCTTCGCCTTGTCGCCGGCAGCAGCGGCGTCGAAGCTCGGCACCGTCGCGTTACCCACCTTCACCGTCGCCGGTTGTCCGGCAGGGCCGGCCACGACGTCATAAGGCACCGAGTTCTTCGTCAGGAACGCCGTCGCCACGTCGCAGGAGCTGGTGAACTTCGCCGTGCCCGTCGGGTTGAACTGGAACTTGCAGTCCGCCGGATCGGCCGTGACCGTCGCGCGGATCGAAGCCTGCGCTTCGGCAAGCCCCGGGTTTGCCGTCCAGGTCATCGCCTTGAACAGCGGATTATAGGTCACCGCGGCGATAAGAAGACCAGCCATGATGATCGGCTTGCGGCCGATCCTGTCGGAGAGGCCGCCGAAGATGACGAAGAAGGGCGTTCCAAGCAGAAGTGAGATGGCGACCATGATGTTGGCCGATTGCAGATCCACTTTCAGCACGTTCTGCAGGAAGAACAGTGCATAGAACTGGCCGCCGTACCAGACGACCGCCTGGCCCATCGTCGCGCCGAGAAGCGCGATGATCGCGATCTTGGCGTTGCGCCATTGGCCGAAAGCTTCGGTCAGCGGCGCCTTGGAGCCTTTGCCCTCCGCCTTCATGCGCTGGAATGCCGGCGACTCGTTCATCTTCAGGCGAATCCAGACGGAAATACCGAGCAGGACGACCGAGACCAGGAACGGAATACGCCAGCCCCAGGCGGCGAATTGAACCGGCCCCATCAGCGACTGAACCAGGATGATAACGATCAGCGACAGGAACAGGCCGAGCGTCGCCGTGGTCTGGATCCAGGAAGTGAAATAGCCGCGGCGCCCGTTCGGCGCATGTTCGGCGACATAGGTTGCCGCACCGCCATATTCACCGCCGAGCGCCAGGCCCTGCAGCAGGCGCAAGCCGATCAGGATGATCGGGGCTGCAATGCCGATGCTGGCGGCACCCGGCAGAATGCCGACGAGGAAGGTCGACATGCCCATGATCAGGATCGTCACCAGGAAGGTGTATTTGCGGCCGACAAGATCGCCGAGACGGCCGAATACCAGCGCGCCGAAGGGACGCACCAGGAAGCCGGCGGCAAAGGCGAGCAGCGTAAAGATGTTACGCGTCGCCTCGGGATATTGGGTGAAGTAGGTTGCGCCGATATAGGTGGCGAGCGAACCGTAAAGATAGAAATCATACCATTCGAAAACGGTGCCGAGCGAAGAGGCGAAGATGACCTTCTTCTCCTCGCCGGTCATCGGAGCGGCCTTCGCGCCGTCGATGCTTGCGACATTTGCCATTGTCTGTCCTCCACAGAGTGATGAGCAACGCGCGCGGCCTACTCTCCTCGAGCATACCCCTGGCCGCGACACGCCTGACGGGAGTGTGCCAGAAACGGCAGATCAAAAAGAGGGATGCTTTGGGATTATGACTTTAGTCTAACAGCAGGGCGCTTTGTCGCGCGCATCGCGCTCCGTTGGAAGGAAGTTTGACTGCGGTTTGCGATCCGGACCGTTACGCTCTCAGCGCCTGCGCCGGCGATTGCCGATAGGCGAGCACCGCCGGCAGAGCGGCAAGAATTGCGGCAAAGGCGAGCAGTGCCGCCGCAAGCCCGGCGTCTTCACGGGCGAAGCCGACCGGCATGGCGATACCGCTCGTCTCGGAGAATAGGCCGGACAAAGTCAGCGCCGCAGCATAGCCGAAGCCGAATCCGAGCCCGATGCCGACCGCCACCAGGAAGAAGAATTCCAGCCAGACGATACCGAAGATCGCGCCGCGCGGGGCGCCGAAGGCCCTCAGCGCGCCGATCTGGCGGCGGCGCTGGCCGATATGGATGACCGTGACCAGCACCAGCGAGGCGGCGACGAGAGTTTGCGCCCCGGCGGCGACCGCGACGAGGATCTGCTTGGCGTTACCGAGCGTGGCGTAGAGATTGGTCAGCACCTCGCCGGGAAAGACGGCGACCGTATTGCCGCTGCGATAGTCCTGCCGCAGCTTGTAGGCATCGGCGATCGTCTTCGGCTTGACGAGAATAGCGGGAACGCCGGGAGTGTCCGCAGTCCAGTTCTCGTTGAGCGCGGCATCCGGATCGGCCTCGCCGTGATGCTCATGCCCATCGTGATGATCGCCGGCTTCTTCATGCTTGTGGCCGGGTTCAGCGGCAGCCGTGGCGGACGCCGCCTCATGATCGTGCCCGGCGCCCTCCTCCGCATGCTCATGCGCCTCCATACCATGGATATGCCAGACGGCCTGGATCGGAACGAGAATGGCCCGATCCCAGGCGGTCCCCGTCGGCCGCAGGCGGCCGGCGACGTGATAGACGAGTTCGGTATGGGTCTCGCCGCCTTCTTCGGCCGAGCCATGCATCGGCTTGATTTCACCGCCGAGCGGCAGCTTGACCGCGGAGCCGATCACCGCCTCTCCCTCATGTGCGAAAACCTTGCCCTCGGCAAAGCCGCCGGACAGCTTCTCCGCCAGCGTTACCGTCGTCCCGACGATCGGATAGCCGGAGAAGGAATCGCCGAAGCCGATCGGCGCGGCCCAGTCGACACGGGGATCGGCGGCAAGCCTGGCCAGCACCTCGCCCGGCATCAGCGGCAGGGGCGAGGGCTGCAAAAAAACGGAGGAGAGCACGAGCTGCGTCTCGCTGCCGCCGGCGCCGATGACGAGATCGAACTTGTCGGCGGCGCGCGCGCTGCCGAGCCGAAGCGCCCGTTCCTGCAGGACGACGCAAACGCCGAGCGCGGTTGCCAGCGCCACCAGCAGCACGACGACCAGCGACCCGGCCCAGAGGCGGCGAAGATCGACAAGGATGAAGCGGATCATGCAGCTTCCCCCGCTGCCGCAGCGGAATCCTCGCTGATCCGGCCGGAGCCGAAGGTGATGCGTCGGTCGAGGCGGCCCGCGAGGCGCTGGTCGTGCGAAACGATGATCAGCGTGCTGCCTTCGGCAACGGCAAGATCAAGGATGAGATCGCCGACGGCCTCGCCGCTTTCGGCGTCGAGACTTGCAGTCGGCTCGTCGGCGATGATGACGCCGGGTTTGCGCAGCAGCGCGCGGGCGATCGCCACGCGCTGCATCTCGCCGCGCGACATGGTCTCGATCTTCTGGCCCGGGCGGGAAAGACCGACCGTGTTGAAAAGCGCATGCGCCCGCTCGATGACGGCGGCCGTAGCGGCGCCGGCAAGCCGGGCGGGCAGGAGCACGTTTTCAAGTGCCGACAGGCCCGGGAAAAGATGAAACTCCTGCATGACCAGGCCGATATTGGCGGCGCGGAACCGGTCGCGCCGGCTTTCCGAGAAGCCGGCAATATCCTCGCCGTTCCAGCGGATGCGGCCTTGGCGAGCCCGCTCCAGCCCGGCAACGATATTGACGAAGGTGCTCTTTCCGGAGCCGGACGCCCCGGTGATGACAACCCTGCTGCCGGCATCGATCGACAGGCGGCCGATCGCCAGCGCCGGCGAGGCGAGCCCCGGGAAGGTGACATCAAGGTTTTCGATATCGAGCGCGAGCATGTCGGGTTCACACGGCGAAATATTCGGCCTGGCGGATGCGCAGCAGGCTGACGAAGCCGGTTTCCGGATCCGTCCAGGAACCATATTCCAGCGTGCCGCGCACTTCGATCGTCTGGCGCGGCTGCACGAAGGTCTGCTTCTCCCCGAGATAGACGACGACGATATTGTCAGGCCAGTCCGCATCGGAAGAGCAGAAGGGGCAGAGCGACATCGGCACTTCGGTGAGCACGAAGAACTGCGCCTCGGCCTTCAGCGGCGGCGCCATGAAGCCCTTCATGCTGATCTCCTGGCCGGCGAGGCGCTTGACCTTATCGGAGAACTCAAGGCCGAGCACGCCGAACTTGCCATAGAGCTCGTCGAAGGAGAGCAAAGCGCCGGCGGCACGAACGGCGTTGGCGGTGAAGGGGAGCGCAACGGCAGCGCCGATCAGCCGGCGGCGGCTGAGATGCAGCGAAGAGAATATGTCCATGGCGACCTCCAGGAAACAAATCCCGGCCGCTGAACGGCCGGGACCATGATCGACGAAAGACGCAAGGCCGGCAAGCGGCCTTGCATCCAGAGATCAGTTCGTTTGCTTGGCGCCGAGGGCGAAGGTATCGGCGAGCACGCGATAGACGTCGCTCTGTTCCATGTAGCCATGGAAGCCTTCGGCGCCCGGACCGGCCGACTGCAGAACGACGTCGTCGACGGCATGGACGCCGCTCTCGCTGCTCTTCGGCAGATTGCCCTGAACGAGGACCGCGCCTGGAACATCCTTGTACTGTTCGTTGGCGACATATTCCTTCTTTTCGTTCTGGACAGCCGGAACGAACGGACCGTCGAGCTTCGGACGGAAGGTTTCGTAATGGTCAGGGCCGTTATTGGCGCTGAGGAACAGGCGGCGGCTGACGTCGACCTTGTCGGGGTAACCGTCGCCGTTTTCGTCCTTGTAGTTCGGGAAGCCGGCTTCGGCATAGGTGCCGACCTTTTCGCGCATTTCCGTGCCCGGCTTCTCGTCATCGACGGTGCCGATGATCGAAACGCCATGCGTGTGGTCGCCGGTCACGACGATCAGCGTATCCGGATGCGCCTTCTGGAATTCGCGGGCAACGCCGATCGCCTTGTCGAATTCGATAGTGTCGATGACGGCGCGATCCCAATCGAGCGGATGCGACATCTTGTCGATCGAGGAGCCTTCGACCATCAAGAAGAAACCGTCAGGATTCTTGGAGAGGCGATCGAGCGCAACCTTGGTCATGTCGACGAGACCCGGCTGGTTCGGGAACTTGTCGACGGTGCCCTTCTTCAGGAATTCGCGATCGAGCGTGACGTCCATGTTGCCGGTGTGGAAGAGACCGAGGAGATTGCCGTCAGCCGACGCATTGGCTGCAAGCTCGTTCTTATCGGTCGCAAGCTTGTAGCCGGCATCCTGGAACAGCTTGATGTAGTCCTGATTGTCCTTGCGCTTGGAACCGGCGACTTCCTTGCCGAGGAAATAGGCCGAGCCGCCGCCGAGGATGACTTCCGGCTTGACCTCGAGGAGCATGCCGACGATGTCGGCCTTGTCGTTGCGGCTGCGGGTATGGGAAACGACGGCAGCCGGCGTTGCATCCTCGATTTCGGACGTCGCGACGATACCGATCGACTTCTTGGTCGTGCGGCGAACGGCTTCCCCAATGGTTTCGACACGCGGGTCGTCGAGCGGAGCGGGCGTACGGTCCGCATAAACGCCGAGCGCGTTGACGGCCGTCTTGTGGCCGGTCATGAACGCCGACATGGTGTTGGCCGAGTCCGTGGCGACGGCATTCGTCGACGACGTGCCGATGAAAGCCATATGATCGAGATCGTCCATGTTCAGGCGGCCATTGGCTTTGCCTTCGGTCATGCCCTTGGACATGATGCGGGCGGCAGTGCGATGGGCGACGGAAAGGCCGTCGCCGAGCAGGAAGATGATGTTCTTGGCCTTCGGCTGACCGGCGGTTTCGTAAACGTTCCAGGTGACCGACTTCGTTTCGTCGCCGGCAGAGACCTCGACCTTGTAGTCGCCCGGCGCGGAAATCTTCAGGCCGCGCAGCAGCAGGGCGGAGCCGAGGGCCTTGTCTTCCTTGCCCTTTTCCAATTCGACGAACTGAGCCGCGCCTCCGAGAACGGTCTTGTAATCCTGGCCGTTGACCGTGATCTTCACGTCTTCGGGCTTGACCTGCTTGTTGAGCTCGACCTTGAAGTCGAACGGCGAACCGACAAGGATCGTCGCGCGATCAAGCGGGTAGACCGTCGTCGCCTGAGCGGCGCCAGCGAGAATGGTGGTGGCCGCAAAGGCGGCGAGAAGCATACGCATGGAAAACCCCCGTTTTCGTTGCAGATATTAACAACCGGGTCGGGATACCCCCGGGTGATGACAGCGGCATGACAAGGCGCGGCAGGACGGCACCGCTCCTTCCGCCTGGCAGCTGACGGCGCAAAAACCTTGACTCCTGTGGAAAACCTTCTAATAGCAACAGCGGAAAAGGAATCTCCATGGTTCGCGACGAACACGCCATTGCCGCATGCAGTGACCGGGCACGGGTTGCCGGGGTGGATATTGCCGTTCCGGTTTCTGCCAAAACCAAGGCCAAAACGACGACGAAAACCGTCTGACGTCTCTGGCCTGCCGCTCTCTCCCCGGCTCGGCTGGGGACAGGAAGACGCGATCCGTCGCGCCTTCCCCCCTCACCGGACCAGAGGAGAGAAGAGAAAGAGAGCTTGAGAAATGGGTTTCAAAGTAGCAATTGCAGGAGCGACCGGAAATGTCGGCCGGGAGATGCTCAACATCCTCTCCGAACGTGGCTTCCCCGCCGATGAGGTCGTGGCGCTCGCCTCGGCGCGTTCGCAGGGCACCGAGGTGTCCTATGGTGACCGGACATTGAAGGTCTCCAATCTGGAGAACTACGATTTCTCCGACACCGACATCTGCCTGATGTCGGCCGGCGGCGAGGTTTCCAAGAAGTTCTCGCCGAAGATCGGCCAGCAGGGCTGCGTTGTTATCGACAATTCCTCGGCCTGGCGCTACGACGCCGACGTGCCGCTGATCGTGCCGGAAGTGAACCCGGATGCCATCAGCCAGTTCACCAAGCGCAACATCATCGCCAACCCGAATTGCTCGACCGCCCAGCTGGTGGTGGCGCTGAAGCCGCTGCACGACTTCGCCAAGATCAAGCGCGTCGTCGTCTCGACCTACCAGTCCGTCTCCGGCGCCGGCAAGGACGGCATGGACGAGCTCTTCAACCAGACACGCGCCGTCTTCGTCGCCGATCCGATCGAGAACAAGAAGTTCACCAAGCGCATCGCCTTCAACGTCATCCCGCACATCGATAGCTTCATGGAAGACGGCTATACCAAGGAAGAGTGGAAGGTGCTGGCCGAGACGAAGAAGATGCTCGACCCGAAGATCAAGGTGACCTGCACGGCCGTGCGCGTGCCCGTCTTCATCGGCCATTCGGAATCGGTCAACATCGAGTTCGAAAACGAGATCACCGCCGACCAGGCCCGCGACATCCTGCGCGACGCCCCGGGCTGCCTCGTCATCGACAAGCGCGAGAACGGCGGCTACATCACGCCCTATGAATCCGCTGGCGAAGATGCGACCTACATTTCGCGCATCCGCGAGGACGCGACGGTCGAAAACGGCCTCAATATGTGGGTGGTTTCCGACAACCTGCGCAAGGGCGCAGCGCTGAACGCCATCCAGATCGCCGAGCTCCTCGTCAATCGCGGCCTGGTCAAGCCACGCAAGCAGGCAGCCTGATACCATTTGTAAACCATAAGATGTTAAAGCCCTGCTCGCTGAGCGGGGCTTTTCCGGGCAAATACAACTGTATAAGCGATCGCTAAAAGGTGGTCGTGACAAAATCGCGAGTGGCTGGCATCCTCTTGCCCGCCTGAAAGCTATGCAGATCGAGAGTGGGGTTTCTCAATGCGCATGACAAAGTTGTTTCTGGCGGCCGCTGCGGCAATGGGCCTTCTCCATGCGGTACCGGCGTTCGCGCAAGGACCAGAATGTGGCAATACCAGCGCCGGCTTCGACGCCTGGGTCGCCGATTTCAAACAGACGGCAGCCGCGAACGGCGTCAGCCAGTCGGTGCTCAGCCGCGCCTTCGCCAACGTCAACTACAACAAGCCGACGATCGCCGCCGACCGCGGCCAGAAGAGCTTCAAGCTCTCCTTCGACGCCTTCATGCAGAAGCGCGGTGGTGCTGCCATCATCTCCCGCGGCCGCTCGATGAAGGCGGCCAACCAGGCGCTTTTTGCCTCGCTCGAGCGTCGCTTCGGCGTTCCCGCCGGCCCGCTGATCGCCATCTGGGGCATGGAGACCGGTTTTGGCAGCTATATGGGCAACCAGCATACGCTGTCGGCTGTTTCGACCCTTGCCTATGACTGCCGTCGTTCGGAATATTTTACCGACCAGCTTTATGCCGCGCTCCAGCTCGTCTCGGAGGGCTATCTGAGCCCGCAGGCCAAGGGTGCGGCCCATGGTGAAATCGGCCAGACGCAGTTCCTGCCGAGGAACGTCGTGCGTTTCGGCGCCGACGGCGACGGCGACGGCCGTGTCGACATGGTCGGTTCCCGTGCCGATGCGCTGGCCTCGACCGCCAATTTTCTCAAGGGCCACGGCTGGCGGGCCGGCGCCGGCTATCAGCCGGGAGAGCCGAATTTCGCTGCCATCCAGGGCTGGAACGCCGCCAGCGTCTATCAGCAGGCGATTGCCTATATCGGCCAGCAGATCGACGGCGGCAGATAGGCCTTCATAGACAACGATCCCCCGAAACGCCGCTGCAAGATGCGGCGGTTTTCATAGGCGGGAATCGAAACCACCGCCGGAGGCCGTCTTGCGGCGCTCCTCCTGCGGCGGAGCCGGCACGACCGGCCCCGAAACGACGCAGTTGCGGCCGGAGGCCTTGGCGGCGTAAAGCGCCAGATCTGCGCGTTTGACAAGATCCTCGAAGTTCCGGCTTGCGCCGTCGTTTGCCCGGCCGGCGCATCCGAAACTCGCCGTCACCTTGAGCAGCTCGCCGCTCGGTAAAGGGATTTCCGCCATCTCGATCGCCAGCCGCACCCGCTCGGCGACGATGGCAGCGTCGTCCGGCGTCGAATCGGGCAGAAGCGCCAGGAACTCCTCGCCGCCGTGACGCACCAGCAGATCGAAGGAGCGGAAATTCTCGCGCGCGATGCCCGCGACATGGCGAAGCACGGCGTCGCCGGCATCATGACCGTTGACATCGTTGATCTTCTTGAAATGATCGAGATCGAACAGCACAACGGATATCCAGCGCGATCCGTGTTCGGCCTGGGTGAGAAGCGCCGATGCAGCGACCTCGAAGCCGCGCCTGTTGTACAGGCCGGTCAAGAGGTCGGTCTGGGCGGCGTTGCGCAGCTCCGCCACCAGCGCCTCGCGATCCTGCGTCAGCCGGTCGATCAGGCGCAGACCCCTTGCCGCCAGCACCATCACCAAAGTGGCGAGGATCAGCAGACCAGCGCACAGCGCCAGGATCCGCGTCAAATGCAGGTGCGAACGCGTCGAAAAGTTCTCGCCGGTGTCGTGAATATCTCGGGCGGCTTCGATCATCTTCTGCTGCAGGAAGCTCATGCGTTCGTTCTGCGCAGTGGCCCAGACGTCACGTATTGCGCGCGTCGGCCGCGATCCGGCGAGGATCGCATCGGTGATGGCATTCGCCTTCACCTGGCTGCTGCGACCGAGATAGCCGACGATATCGCGCTCGATCGACGTCGCGGAATGGAAGACCATGTGATCCATACCCTCGCCGATCATCACTTTTCCCTGCACGAACAGCTCCACCGGAAATCTGGCGGAAGGGCCGCGGTCGAGGTAACGCGTGCCAATCCCGGTGATCAGCCTTTCGCCGTAGTAGGTCAGCATGATGCCCATCAGCTGGTTGGATTTCTCGAGCAGCACCGGATCGTTGATCAGCGGGGAGAGCGCATCGACGACGGCAAGCTGCTTGAGAGCCGCGTACCAGTAGATGGCACCGGGATCGCTGCCGGCATAACGACCTTGGTCGACGGCGCTTCGGGCGGCGACGATGCGGCTATAGGCGAGGCTGAGAGCCGACAATTCGTCCACGAGCCCTTCGTCGAGCGCATCGCGGGAAGGCAGGCTGGCGTGAAAAGCCAGGCGTTCGTCGTCGAGCGTCGCCCGGCTGCGCTGCATTTCGATCGCGGTCCTGCTGCTGGGATGGGCGAGATAGCGGCGCGTGGCGCCGATTTCACTCAGGATCTCCGTGGCGGCGATGGACCCGCCGCGGGCAAGCACGTCGGCGAACTGCCGGTCTTTCTCGAGGTTCCAGTATTGCGTCAGCGAAGTCCGGATAACGACGACGCCTTCAATGAGCATGAAGACGAAGGGCAGCATGATGGCCGCCAGAATAACCTTTTTGATGGTTTCGAACTTCATCGCCAATCGCCACGGTGATCAAGACGTCGGTCGTGCGCGACCAATTCCGGCAGCTTAACAACAATCCTTAAAAAACTGATAAACCCGTTGATCCCTAGATCTCGGGGCGAATGAAATCACGCGTTTCGGCGTCCATGACCCAGAGTTCACCCGTCGATATGTCGAACCAGGCGCCGTGGAGATGCATTTTTCCCGCTTCCTCGAGCGCCTTAATGTCGGGAAAGCTTCTGAGATTGTCGATCGAATTGCGGATCGAGACACGCTCCAGCGCCGTCTGCCGCTCGGCGGCCGTCATCACGTCATTGCTCTGGATCTGCTCGGCTGCCGGTTTGACCAGCGACATCCAACGACCGATGAAATCGCCCGGCGACAGCGGCTCGGCATTCGGATCGAGCGCCGCGCGGATGCCGCCGCAGCGGCCATGGCCCATCACCACGATATCCGAGACCTTCAGCGCCTGCACGGCAAATTCGAGCGCGGCCGATGTCGAATGGAAATGACCGTCCGGCTCGTAGGGCGGCACCATATTGGCGACGTTGCGGATGACGAAAAGCTCACCCGGGCCGGCATCGAAGATCAGCTCGGGCGCCGCACGTGAATCCGAACAGGCAATCACCAACGTGCTGGGACTTTGACCGTTTTCGGCCAGTTGCCGATACCGGTCGCGGGCGTCGGCGTAACGCCCGTTCATAAAGTTGCGATAACCGTCCAGAAGGGTGTTTGGAAAACGCTGCATGCTTCTGGATTAGCGCGCGCGGAAGACAAGATCAACTGCTGCACCGCAAAATGAGCAAACTGGCAGATGCGTCATTTTTTCCGCCGCTGCGCCGGGTGCACAAGGCGCCGCATCTGTACCATGGCCATCGGCGTCGAAAGGCTGGACGCGTCGCTTGCCAGCATCAACTCGTTGCTGCCGCGCTTGACGGCACGCGCCAGCACCTCAAACACGCTGGCGGTGGCAAGCTGCAACGCCTTTTCATCCTCGAGGCCGGACAGCAGGCGCGACAGGAAAACCGCGGCGAGCAGGTCGCCGAGACCATTCGGCGGGTTCTCGACGACGCGGTGCTCGGCAAGCAGCGCGTGACGGCCGGAAAGGTAGAGATTGCCGGTACCGCCCGCCATCATCGGCACCGCCGAGGTGACGAGCATGCGCGACGGCCCGAGCGCCAGCGCCGCCTCCATGATCGCGCTATTGTCGTCAAGTGCTGCTCCCGACAGCCAGGCAAGCTCGTAGCGGTTCGGCGTCGCCAACGAAGCGAGCGGGATGAGATGGTCACAAATGGCCTCGGCCGTGGCTTCCGGCACATAGAGGCCGCCGAGATCGCCCATCACGGGATCGCAGACATAGAGCAGTTCGGGATTGTTCTGCCGGAGCGCAGCGATCAGCCGGGCGACGGAGCGCGCCTGGGCGGCATTGCCGAAATAACCCGAAAGCACTGCCCGGACTTCACCGATCCAGGGCGCACGGATCAGATCGTCGATCGCCGCGTCGAAATCGGCTTCCGCAAATGTCAGCCGCGTCGAACGGCCATGGCCGGGATGCCAGGGCAAAACGACGGTCGGCAGCGCCCAGACCGGATGGCCGAGCGTCTCCAGCGCAAATACCGCCGCCCGGTTGCCGACCGAGCCGCGCACGACATGGCTGGAAATGACGATGACTGCGCCCGCTGCATTTTCCGACATGATACCGAGGTCCGAATGATGATGGCGTTTGATGATCTTTTTGACGCCGCGCTGTCAACCATTCTTCACGTGAGCATGGAAATGTGCGGCGGAAGAAAAACAAAAAGAGGGCCGTCCACGTTTGTTTTGGCTACGAAATCGGAAAAATCTCCGACAATTTCCCATTTCCGACGTCAAAAAAGCATCAAAACCATCCCGCTGGCCCCTATTTTAGAGATTTTTTCGAAGAATCTTCTGCTAGCTTGCAGAAAATCAGTCCATTGCGGGAGGCGATCCATGGCTGCCAGAAACAATCCGAAACGAGAAAAACAGATTGAAGGCGCGCGAAAGATCGCCAAGGAGAGGGGCGAGGCCCATCTCGATCCGGAAATTCTCTTCGGCCGGGCAAGCAATGACGATCTCGAACGCTACACGCCTGAAATGCTGGCGCTTTCTGCCGTGCATTCGGCGAAAGAACTTGCCGCCTGGAACAGCAAGACCCCGCGCGTCAGTATCGACACCATCGGCGGTGTGGCGCCTGACGGCATTGCCGTCTCGGTGCTTTCGGTCACCGACCGGAATATGCCTTTCCTCTATGAATCGGTGATGGGTGAAGTGACGAGCACCCACCGCGATCTCTTCATGGCCGTGCATCCCATCCTCATCATGGAGAAGGGCAAGGCGCCTACGCTCTATTCCGCCGACCAGCCGAGTGATCCCGCGGCGCGCGTCAGCCACATCCAGCTTCATATCGCCCCGTTGAATTCCAGCCAGGCTGCCGATCTCGTCAATCGCATCCAGACCGTGCTCGAACATGTCCGTCTGTCCGTCTCGGACTGGGAGCCGATGCTCTCCAAGCTCGACGGGGTGATCGCCGAGCTTTCGGCCAATGGTGCCGGCCGCAGGAAGGCCGAACACGCCGAGGCGGTGGCGTTCCTCACCTGGCTGCGCGACGAGAATTTCACCTTTCTCGGCATGCGCGAATATGTTTATTCCGGCAAGGGTGCCGACGCCAAGGTCGAGCGCGACAAGGGAACGGGCCTCGGCATCCTCTCCAATCCCGATGTTCTCGTGCTGCGTACCGGCAAGGATGCCGTGACCACGACGCCCGAGATCCTCGCCTTCCTCGACGGCCCCGACTTCCTGATCGTCACCAAGGCGAACGTGAAATCGATCGTCCATCGCCGCGCTTATATGGATTATGTCGGCGTCAAACGTTTCGACGCCGAGGGCAATGTCACCGGCGAACTGCGCATCGTCGGCCTCTTCACCTCGACCGCCTATACCTCGCTCGCCTCGGAAATCCCGCTGCTGCGTTCCAAGATCGAAAAGGTGAAGGAGCATTTCGGCTTCGACCCGATGAGCCATTCCGGCCGCATGCTGGATAACACGCTGGAATCCTATCCGCGCGACGATCTTTTCCAGATCGACACAACATTGCTTGCAAGCTTTGCCGAGCAGATCAACGACCTGGCCGACCGGCCGCGCGTGCGCGTCCTGCCGCGCATCGACCACTTCGACCGCTTTGTCTCCGTGATCGTCTATGTCCCCCGCGAGGAATACGATTCCATCGTTCGCGAGCGAATCGGCACCTATCTGAAGACGGTCTATGACGGGCGTGTCTCCGCCTATTACCCGGCTTTCCCCGAAGGCGGCGTAGCGCGCGTGCATTTCATCATCGGCCGCTCCGGCGGCAAGACGCCGCGCATTCCGCAAGCCAAGCTCGAGCAGACGATCCGCGAAATCACCGCCCGCTGGGACGACCGCTTCGAAGTGCTGGCCGGGCCGAAGGCGCCGAAACTATCGGTCGACCAGGCCTTCCAGGATTCCTTCACCCCGGAGGAAACCGTGGCGGACCTCGCCGATATCGGCGCCTGCGCCGCTGGCGAGCCGCTCCGCATCCAGTTCTATCATCGTCAGGAAGAACAGGGCCGCATCCTTTCGCTGAAGATCTTCCACGCCGGCGGCCAGCTGGCGCTGTCACGGCGCGTGCCGCTTCTCGAGAACCTCGGCTTCAATGTCGTCAGCGAACGCACCTTCGATATCGGGGTGCCGGTCGCCGACGGCCAAACCGAACTCGTCGTGCTGCATGACATGGAGCTCGAGACCCGCAACGACCGCGACATCGACCTGCAGCGTTATGGCGCCGCCCTCGAGGAAGCCTTCGTCGCCGCCTTCGCCGGCACGATCGACAATGACAGCTTCAACCGGCTGATCCTTTCAGCGGGGCTCTCGGCCCGCGAGACGAATGTGCTGCGCGCCTATTCCCGCTACCTCCGCCAGGCCGGCATCGCCTATTCGCAGGACTATATCGCAACGACGCTCGACAAATATCCTGATGTCGCTGCCGCCATTTTCCGGCTGTTCCACGACACGCTCGATCCCAAGCTGCCGGAGAAGGCCCGGGCGAAGAAGCTTGCCGAGCTGCACCAGGCGATCGAGGCCGAGCTTGCCGAGGTGCCGAGCCTCGACGACGACCGCATCCTGCGCCGCTACGTCAACATCGTCGATGCGACGCTGCGCACCAATTACTTCCAGAAAAACCCTGATGGTTCGCCGAAATCGATGCTCGCCTTCAAGCTCGATCCGAACCTGGTCGACGGGCTGCCGCAGCCGAAACCCTTCCGCGAGATGTTCGTCTACGGCGTCGAGGTCGAAGGTGTGCATCTGCGCTTCGGCAAGGTGGCGCGCGGCGGCCTGCGCTGGTCGGACCGCGCCGAGGATTACCGCACCGAGGTGCTGGGTCTCGTCAAGGCGCAGCAGGTCAAGAACGCCGTCATCGTGCCGGTCGGCGCCAAGGGCGGCTTCTATCCGAAAAAGCTTCCCGCCGGCGGCAGCCGCGACGAGATCTTCAATGCCGGCCGCGAGGCCTACAAGACCTATATCCGCACGCTGCTTTCGATCACCGACAATATCTCCGGTGCCGAGATCGTGCCGCCGAAGGATACGGTGAGGCTCGACGGCGACGACCCCTATTTCGTCGTCGCCGCCGACAAGGGCACGGCAACCTTTTCCGACACCGCCAATGCGCTGGCGCAGGAAGCCGGCTTCTGGCTGGACGACGCCTTCGCCTCCGGCGGCTCGGCCGGTTACGACCACAAGAAGATGGGCATCACCGCCCGCGGCGCCTGGGAAACCGTCAAACGCCATTTCCGCGAAATGGACATCGACATCCAGACGACTCCCTTCACCGTCGCCGGCGTCGGCGACATGTCGGGCGACGTCTTCGGCAACGGCATGCTGCTCTCGCCGAAGATCCGGCTCGTCGCCGCCTTCGACCACCGCGACATCATCATCGATCCCGATCCCGACATGGAAAAGACGCTGGCAGAACGCCAGCGGCTCTTCGACCTGCCGCGCTCGAGCTGGCAGGATTTCGACAGAAGCGTGCTTTCCAAGGGAGCGATGATCATTTCCCGCGCGGCGAAATCGGTGACGCTGACGCCGGAAGCGGTCGCTGCGATCGGCATCGACAAAGCCGTGGCCACGCCGTTTGAGATCATGACGGCGATCCTGAAGAGCCCGGTCGACCTGCTCTGGTTCGGCGGCATCGGCACCTATGTCAAAGCGCCGTCCGAAACCGATACCGAGGTCGGCGACCGTGCCAACGACCCGATCCGCATCACCGCGGCGGAGGTGCGCGCCAAGGTGATCGGCGAGGGTGCAAACCTCGGCGTCACCCAGAAGGGCCGTATCGCCTACGGTCTTACCGGCGGGCGCTGCAATTCCGACGCCATCGACAACTCGGCCGGCGTCAACACCTCGGACGTCGAGGTCAATATCAAGATCGCGCTGGCGGCCGCCATGCATGACGGGCGGCTGACGCGGGCAAAACGCGACCAGCTGCTTTCGTCGATGACCGGCGAAGTGGCGGCCCTGGTGCTGCGCAACAACTACCTGCAGTCGCTGGCGATCTCGCTGACCGAGCGCAAGGGCACGGCCAACGGCCTGGAGCTCGGCCGCTTCATGAGCGTGCTCGAGGGCGCCGGTCAGCTGAACCGCAAGGTCGAAACCTTGCCCGACGACCAGACCCTCGCCGAACGTTATACGGCCGGCAAGCCGCTGACGCGGCCGGAGATCGGCGTGCTGGTGTCCTATGCCAAGATCGTGCTCTTCGATGCGCTCGCCGCAAGCGATCTGCCCGACGACCCCTATTTTGCCGCGACGCTGTCGAATTATTTCCCCGTCAAAATGCAGAAGTCGAACGCCGGCGACATTGCCAGCCACCGCCTGCGGCGTGAAATCGTCGCGACCGTGCTTGCCAACGAAGCGATCAACCGCGGCGGGCCGAGCTTCACCGTCGCCATGATGGACGCGACGGCGGCTTCGGCGCCGGAAGTGGTGCGCGCCGCGATCGTCGCCCGCGACGGTTTCGACCTCACCCGGCTCTGGGCTGAGACGGATGCGCTCGACGGCAAGGTTTCCGGCGAGGTGCAAAACCGTATCTACGAGGAGATCAGCCACAGCTTCACCGTGCTGGCGCGCCTGCTTCTGAAGACCGGCATGGGCAAGATCGATATGGCGGAAGTGATTAGCCGGCTGCAGGCAGCTCTCAAAAAGCTAAAGCCTGCCTTCGCCGAACAGTCCGCCGTCGATGCCGCCGCGCGCCAGGCGGACTATGTTCAAGCCGGCGTGCCGGAGAAACTCGCAGCCGAGATCGCCAATCTCCAGAGCTTCGCGCTGGTGCCGGAGATCATGCAGATCGCCGAACGCACCGGCGAACCCCTGGTGCGCGCCGCCGAGAACTATTTCGCGGTGTCGCAGACCTTCCGGATCGCGCGGCTGCTGGCGGCGGGTGGACGCATCCTCACCTCAGACCACTACGAAAACCTGGCCCTTGCCCGCAGCATCGACCAGATCGCCAGCGCCCGGCGCGACATCGTCATCTCGGCCCTTTCCGACCACGGCAAGGAGAAGCTGCCTGTCCAGGCCTGGCATGCCCAGGATCGCGTCCGCATCAACCGCATTGTCGAGGAGCTTTCGAGCCTCAGCGACAGCGGCGACCCCAATCTCGCGCGTATTACCGTTGCTGCAGGTATCCTGACCGATCTTGCGCGCGACCGGGCGAGGTGAGACAGTCCGCCAAAACAGGAGCGGATGTTGAATCGCATAGACTGGACAGGGACGCAGCCGCCGAAAGCCACGGAGAAGGGCATCTGGGGATGGATGTTCTTCGATTGGGCGGCGCAGCCCTTCTTCACCGTGGTCACCACCTTCATCTTCGGGCCTTATTTCGTTTCGCGCCTGACCGATGACCCGGTGTCGGCTCAGACGACGTGGAGCAACATGGCGACGATCTCCTCGGTGATCATCGCCCTGCTCTCGCCGGTTCTCGGCTCAATCGCCGACCAGTCGGGCGCACGCAAACCCTGGATCGGCTTCTTCGCGATCATCAAGATCGCGAGCCTGTTCGGCCTGTGGTTCGCCGCCCCGGGTTCGCCTGTCCTCTATCCCGTGATCTTCATGATCCTCGCCTCGATTTCAGCCGAGTTTTCGATCGTCTTCAACGATTCGATGATGCCGCGCCTGGTCGCCAAGCACGAGGTCGGCAAGCTTTCCAACACCGCCTGGGGGCTTGGTTATCTCGGCGGCATGATCGTGCTGATTGCCGTCGTCACGCTTCTGGCGGCAAGTCCGGAAAGCGGCAAGACCGTTCTCGGCCTCGACCCGCTTTTCGGCCTTGATCCCAAGACCGGCCAGGATGCGCGCATCACCGGGCCGATCTCGGCCATCTGGTACCTGATCTTCATCCTGCCGATGTTCTTCTTCACGCCCGATGTCGGCAGAGGCCTGCCCTTCGGCGCTGCCATTCGCGCCGGCCTGCGGGAGTTGAGAAACACGCTCGGCGAACTCAAAGAGCGGCGCGGCATCCTGAAATTCCTGATTGCCCGCATGATCTATCAGGACGGCGTCAACGGCCTGCTGATCCTCGGCGGCGTTTTCGCCGCCGGCATGTTCGGATGGGCGACGATCGAGATCGGCCTCTACGGCATCATCCTCAACGTCGTCGCCATTTTCGGCTGCCTGATCGCCGGCCGAATCGACAAGGGCGTCGGTTCGAAGGTAACCGTCGTCATCAGCCTCACCATGCTGCTTCTCGCCACCATCGGCATCATCTCGACCGGGCCGGGCTATACCCTGTTTGGCCTGACGCCGCTGCCGTCGGCCGATTCCGGCGGCCTCTTCGGCACCGCGGCGGAAAAGGCCTATATCCTCTATGGCCTCTTGATCGGGTTCGCCTTCGGGCCGGTGCAGGCCTCGTCGCGCTCCTATCTCGCCCGCAGCGTCAGCCTGGAGGAAGCCGGCCGCTACTTCGGCATCTACGCGCTTTCAGGGCGCGCCACGAGCTTCATGGCGACGCTGCTCTTCTCGCTGATGACCTATATCAGCGGATCACCGCGGCTCGGAATGGCGACGCTGATCCTGTTTCTTGCCGGCGGCCTGCTGCTCTTGATCCGCACGCCCTATCCGGCCGACCGGGCATAGGAATGCCCGGTCATTTCCGGCACTTCTTCAGAGCATGATGCCGAAAAGTGTGAGCGGTTTTCGAGCGACATCATGCTCTAACTCTTTAATTTAGAACAGGATTCAGATTTTAGGCCGACCCGGCCTAAAATCATCCTGTTCTAGTGCCGGAAGTGACGCATGCCGGTGAAGACCATCGCGACGCCGTGTTCGTTGGCGGCATCGATGACCTCCTGATCACGCATCGAGCCGCCCGGCTGGATCACCGCCGTCGCGCCTGCGGCGATCATCGACAGAAGACCGTCGGCAAACGGCAGAAAGGCTTCGGAGGCAACCGCCGAACCCTTTGTCATCGGAACCGCAAGGCCGAGCGCCTTGGCGGCCTCTTCGGCCTTCAGCGCCGCGATGCGGGCCGAATCGACCCGGCTCATCTGGCCGGCGCCGATCCCGGCCGTCTGGCCGTCCTTGGCGTAGACCACGGCATTCGATTTGACATGTTTACCGACCTTGAAGGCGAACTTCATGTCCTCGAGCTCCTGCGCCGTCGGCGCCCGCTTGGTGACGACCTTCAGCTCCAGATCCTCGACCATGCCGTTGTCGCGGCTCTGGACCAGCAGGCCGCCGGAGACGGTCTTCGCCGTCAGCCCTGCAACGCGCGGATCGGGCAGGCCGCCGGCCGACAGCAGCCTCAGGTTCGGCTTGCGGGCGACGATCGCCTTCGCCTCTTCGGTGACATCGGGAGCGATGATCACCTCGGTGAAGAGCTTGACGATCTCTTCGGCCGTTTCGGCGTCCAATATCTGGTTGAGCGCGATGATGCCGCCGAAGGCGGAAACGGAATCGCAGGCAAGCGCCCGCTGATAGGCTTCGACCAGGCTCGAACCGGTGGCGACGCCGCAGGGATTGGCGTGCTTGATGATGGCGCAGGCCGGCGCCTTTTCCGGCAGAAACTCGGCGACGAGCTCGTAGGCGGCGTCGGTATCGTTGATGTTGTTATAGGAGAGCTGTTTGCCCTGCAGAAGGACAGCCGTCGAAACACCCGGACGCTTCTCGCCGGTCACATAGAAGGCCGCCTTCTGGTGCGGGTTTTCGCCGTAGCGCATCTCTTCCTTCAGCACGCCGCCGATGACGCGGTGGCGCGGCGTGTCGATCGACAGCGCCTCGGCAAACCAGTTGGAAATCGCAGCGTCATAAGCCGCGGTGCGGGCATAGGCCTTGGCCGCCATGCGCTGGCGGAAGGCATAGGCCGTCTTGCCGGCATCGGCCGAAAGCTGCTCCTTGAACTCGGCATAATCGTTGGGATCGGTCAGAATGGTCACATAGGCGTGGTTCTTGGCCGATGCCCGGATCATCGCCGGGCCGCCAATATCGATGTTCTCGACCGTCGTCGGATAATCGCCGCCGGCCGCGCGCACCTCTTCGAAGGGATAGAGGTTGATGACAGCGAGATCGATGGCCTCGATGCCATGCTTCTTCATCGCTTCCTGGTGCTCGCTGTCATCACGGATCGCCAGCAGGCCGCCATGCACTGTCGGGTGCAGCGTCTTGACGCGTCCATCCATGATTTCCGGAAAACCAGTGATGTCGGAAACATCGGTGACGGCGAGACCGGCCGCAGCAATCGCCTTGTAGGTGCCGCCGGTCGACAGCAGGCGCACGCCTCTTTCAGACAAGGCCTGGGCGAGCTCGACGACGCCGGTCTTGTCGAAGACGGAGAGGAGCGCGGTCTTGATTTCGACCTGGTCCGGGGCGGGGATCTTCTTGGAAATGACGGCCATGAACTTTCTCCGTTCGGCTTCGGTTCTGCTTGCGCCGCGTTAGCACAGCTTCGCCGCCGCGCAAACAGGCGCTATCCCTTGCGGGATAAAAACCAGCGGATTTCCGTCTTCTCGGCAAGATCGAAGTCGATCTCGATCTGGTCCGAGCCGCAAATGCCGGAGCTGTCGGCAAAGAAAATATCCTCGGAAATCAGCACTTCATTGCCGGGAGCGGAAAACAGCCAGCTTTCGCCGTCCGGCGCCGTCAGCAGCACCGACTCCCCGTCACTCTGCTGCAGGACGATCGAAGGATGGACGTGAAAACGGGCGACAGCCTTCACCGGCTCGTCAATCTCATATCCTTCATGGACGACAAGCCGGTCGCGGCCGGTCGCGATCGTGCCCGCCGCATTGAGCGTGATTTCACGCTCGTGCAGCACACCGAAGGCTCGCACATAACCGTCATGGCTGAGCTTGATGCCGTCGCGTCCATCCTCCGTTTCGGCACGCTCGACGGTGACGGTCCTGACCGGTTCGGTAATCGCGTGGTTGAGGAAGGGCGAGAGCGAAAAGCGGCTGGACGACGTGTCGTTGAGGATGACGGTCGAATGCGCCGCGGTGGTGCGCGCCATCTGGACATAGCGGTGCCCGGCAAATTTCGGCGAGCCGGAATTGACGATGAAGCGATGGCGGCCGGACGACATCTCGAAGGAGAGGGTGCCGGCATGCACACTGCGCAACGCGCCTCCCGAAGGCGGCGTGCCGGTATCGGCGATGATGATTGTCTTGCCCCCGGCAAGCCGTTGATAGCGCGACTGCGGCAAAGCCTTGAACGGCTGACCGGCGGTCTCGTCATATCTGAGCACCGACATCAGTTCATTGGCGAGCGTCGACGTCGCGCCGTTGAAAAGCGCCAGATCCCCGTCCTGATGGCGAAAGAACCGCAAGGCCGGATACATGCGGTCGATGCCGGAGATCAGCTTCTGCGGCAGATCATGGCCGAGATTGACATAGGTCTGGCGCAGCGGCAGCAGATCGAGCAGCAGTTCCAGCCCGGCGCGCGGATTGCGCGAGACATGGCCGCCATCCGGCAGAATCTGGCTATCGAATTCGCGGTCGAGCGCCTGGGCCGCCCGTTTGAGCGTGGAGGCGCGGGTCGGCATGGCGACGGAGGCCATGGCGAGCGCAATGCGCAGGCGAAACAGCTCCAGACCGCCGAGCGTATAGGGCGCCATGCGATGCAGGAACCTGACCTGAAACGCCAGCGACTTCATGAACCGGCGATAGAAACCGCGGTCGGCATTCTGCAGCACGACCGGCGAATGCGACAGCCAGGCGATGACGCGCTGGGCAGTGACGTCGGTCTCCCAGGCAATTCCTTCCATGCGGCCGGCATGAACGGAAAGCCAGCTGTCGACGATGGCGCGGGCGGCGGCCGAGTTGCGTTCAGTCTTGTGCGCCCGCATGTGCCGCAGCCAGCCGAAGCTGTGAAGGCGGGTCGCGAAGGGGCGCGAGGGCAGGGTGAAGGTAAACGGCGATTTGCCGTTCGTCTCCAACATCCGCCCGGCCAGGAGAAACCGTCCGTTGAGAATTTCGTCGGCCACATGCGGATCGATGCCGCGCAGATCGGTCGGCGCGACGATCAGGCGCTCGGGCACTTTGATCGAATGGCGAAAGAGCTTCAGGCGCAGCAGCGCGACGCGGCGCAAGGCGCGCCGCCAAGCTTCCCGAACATACATGCTCGCAAAACGCCGACCGGACTGCATATTCTATTGTCTATTGACCCTCGTGGTTAAGAATAGGTGAAAAGCGGCCGATTTCATCGCCCGCAATGAATTAATTCGTGACAAAGTTCGAATATACGCAAATTACTGCATTTCAGTTGAGATCATTCGACGGTTCACAACGCACTGTGGCGATGATGCGAGGATTTCAAATCCCCGCATGCTTTGCTCCGACCTTTGAGGTTGGTCAGCCCGCTCGCCGCAGCACGGCCGCGTAAAAGCCGTCGAGGCCGGAGGCGATGCCCTCAGGCATTTTCAGCATGGTCGGAAGCGTGCGGAATTCGCCGAGCGGCGTGATCGCCGCCTCAAGGCCGGGCCAGTCGCCCGCGCTGATCGGAACGCGCTCGATCGCGCCGGTATCGGAAAGAACACGGGCGACAACCTCCTCGCCCTCGGCGGGATCGAGCGAGCAATTTGAAAACACCAGCATGCCGCCGGGCGTCAGCAAGGTCAGCGCATGACGCAGCAGCCGCTCCTGCAACGCCGCCAGCCTGGCGATATCCTCCGGCCCCTTGGTCCACAGCACATCGGGGTGCCGGCGCGTCGTGCCGGTGGAAGAGCAGGGGGCGTCGAGCAGGATCGCATCGAAGCCTTCTGGCGGCTTGAATGTCGTCAGATCTGCCGCGACCGTTTCCGCCGTCAGGCCGAGCCGATCGAGATTCGAGCGCAGCCGTCTTAGCCGGCTTTCCGACTGATCGAGTGCGGTGACCGCGCCGCCGGCAAGGATGAGCTGCGCCGTCTTGCCGCCCGGCGCGGCACAAAGATCGGCGGCACGTTTTCCCGAGAGATCGCCGAAAAGCCTGGCCGGAATGCTTGCCGCCGCATCCTGAACCCACCAGGCGCCCTCATCGAAGCCCTCGAGCGACGGAATGCCGCCGTCGAAGGCGGCAAGCCGCACGCCGCCTGTCGGCAGCGCAACGCCGTTCAACTTCTTTGCCCAGCCTTCGGCGTCGGATTTGACGGTCAGATCGATCGCCGCCGGTTCGAGCTGCGATTGCGAGATCGCCAGCGCCGTGTCGCGGCCATAGGCCTTTTCCAGCCGTGCAAGGAACCAGGACGGCATCGGCGCGACCTTGCCGATCTCCGCCAGCACCTCGTCCTTTTCGCGGCCGAGCCGACGCAGAACGGCGTTGACCAGCTTGGCGAAACGGCGATTGCGCGGATCCTGATTGGCCTGTTCGACGGCAAGATCGACGGCCGAATGATCGGGCACGTCGAGATAGAGAATCTGTGCCGCGCCGATTGCCAGAACGTGATGCAGCGCCCGCGCGCCCTCCGGCAGCGGCGATTCCAGCAGCGAGGCGATCGCCGCATCGATGCGCGGCAGATGACGCAGCGTCGTGTTCAGAATGGCGCGCACAAGCGCCCGGTCGCTTTCACCGAGCGCCTTATAGGCAGGATTGCCATGTTCATGATCGAGAGCGCCGTCGAGCGGCAGCTTGCGGTCGACGACGGCGGCGAGAATTTTTGCCGCCGCGGCCCGGGCCTGCAGGCCGGGCTTGGCCGGCACCGATCGGCCGGCCGGCCGGTCGGTGGAAGGTTTCTGTTTACGGAATGGCTTTCTCGTGCCGTCTGAATTCAAGACCACGGACCTCTTGGCGGTTGCGAACCACCGCGACCCGTATTCGGAACAGAGCGCGATTTGCGCGTCGGATTAACAGCACGAACCGGTCCCGTCGAGACATTCATGCCGCTTTGCGCCATCTCCTGCAGCGCGGCGATGCGGTTTTCCGTGTCTGGATGCGTAGAAAACAGATTGTCCATGCGCTCGCCGGACAGCGGATTGATGATGAACATGTGCGCCGTCGCCGGATTGCGCTCGGCATCCTCGTTCGGCACATGGGCGGCACCGCGGGCGATCTTGCCGAGCGCCGACGCGAGCCAGAGCGGATTGCCGCAGATTTCGGCGCCGCGGCGGTCGGCCGAATATTCGCGCGTGCGGCTGATCGCCATCTGAACCAGCATGGCGGCGAGCGGCGCCACGATCATCGCCACGAGGACGCCGACGAAACCGAGCGGATTGTTGTTGTTGTCGCGATTGCCGCCGAAGAAGAAGGCAAAATTGCCAAGCATCGAGATCGCCCCGGCAAGCGTTGCCGTGATCGTCATCGTCAGCGTGTCGCGGTTCTGAATATGGGCAAGCTCATGCGCCATCACGCCGGCGACTTCCTCAGGAGACAGTGCCTGGAGCAGGCCCGTCGAGGCGGCGACGGCGGCATTTTCGGGATTGCGGCCGGTGGCGAAGGCATTCGGCTGCGGGCTATCGTAGAGATAGACCTTCGGCATCGGCAGGCCGGCATTGCGGGCGAGATCACGGATGATCGCGAAAAATTCCGGCGCATTGCGCTCGTCGACCTGCTGGGCGCGATAGGCCGAAAGCACCATGCGATCAGAATTCCAGTAGGAGAAGAAGTTCATGCCGGCGGCAATGAGGAATGCGATCATCATGCCGGCCCGACCGCCGATCAGGAAGCCGACAAACATGAAGAGCGCCGTCATGAAGGCAAGCAACATGGCAGTGCGAACGAGGTTCATTGCGAATCTCCAACTCCGATTTCGGCGCCGCAAGCTTTTAATCCCGGCGCCGGCGCATTATGATTTGGTTATTCACCAGCCATTTTCAATGTTTTCCGGCAGGAGAAGCCATGCAGGACGCCGATAACGACAATAGCCAATCGCCGACGGCCGAAGGATCGGAGCCGCCGCGCAAAATGCTGTCCCCGGCGGCCCAGCGTGCGCTTGCCGAGGCCGAGGAGCGGCGAAAGCACCAGAAGCCGCTGGACCTGCCGCCGGAGATCGGCGGCCGCGGCGGAGCCGAGCCGGCCCGCTTCGGCGATTACGAGATCAATGGCCGGGCGATCGATTTCTAAGCAAGGATTGTCGATCCCGAATCCGGGCCTTGTGCAGGCCGTCCAATATCAGCCAGCAATGTAAAGTGAGCCGCTCCGGGACTCGGATGGTCGGGAGCGGCTCTGCGTGTCAGGCGGTCGCCTTGTTCTGTCGGTTGGCGATCAGATCGTCGACCACGGCAGGATCGGCGAGTGTCGAGGTGTCGCCGAGCGCGCCGAAATCGTCCTCGGCGATCTTGCGCAGGATGCGGCGCATGATCTTGCCCGAGCGGGTCTTCGGCAGGCCGGGCGCGAACTGGATCTTGTCCGGCGCGGCGATCGGCCCGATTTCGGCGCGCACATGTTTGACCAGATCCTGGCGAAGCGTGTCCGTTCCTTCGTGGCCGGCCATCAGCGTCACATAGCAATAAATGCCTTGGCCCTTGATCGAATGCGGATAGCCGACGACCGCCGCTTCCGAAACCAGATTGTGCGACACGAGCGCCGATTCCACCTCCGCCGTGCCCAGCCGGTGGCCGGAGACGTTGAGCACGTCGTCGACGCGGCCGGTGATCCAGTAATAGCCGTCCTCGTCGCGGCGGCAGCCGTCGCCGGTGAAGTACTTGCCCTTGTAGGTGGAGAAATAGGTCTGGATGAAACGCTCGTGATCGCCGTAGACGGTGCGCATCTGGCCCGGCCAGCTGTCGGTGATGCAGAGATTGCCGTCGGCGGCCCCTTCCAGCACCTTGCCCTCATTGTCGACCAGCTCAGGCTTGACGCCGAAGAACGGCGTCGTCGCCGAACCGGGTTTCAGGTCGGTCGCACCGGGCAGCGGCGTGATCATGTGGCCGCCGGTCTCCGTCTGCCACCAGGTATCGATCACAGGGCAGCGTTTGTCGCCGACGACGTTGTAATACCACTCCCAGGCCTCCGGATTGATCGGCTCGCCGACCGTGCCGAGCAGGCGCAGCGAAGAGCGCGACGAACGGGTGACGAATTCGTCACCGGCGCCCATCAGCGAGCGGATCGCCGTCGGCGCGGTATAGAAGATATTGACCTTGTGCTTGTCGATGACTTCCCAGAAACGGCCCTGATCCGGGAAATTCGGCACGCCCTCGAACATCAGCGTCGTCGCGCAGTTCGAAAGCGGCCCATAGACGATATAGGAATGGCCGGTGACCCAGCCGACATCGGCGGTGCACCAGTAGACGTCGCCATGATGATAGTCGAAGACATATTCATGCGTCATCGATGCGTAGACGAGGTAGCCGCCCGTCGTGTGCAGCACGCCCTTCGGCTTGCCGGTCGAGCCTGAGGTATAGAGAATGAACAGCGGATCTTCCGCCTTCATCTTCACCGGCGGGCATTCGGCCTTCACCGTGGCGACTTCCTGGTGATACCAGAGGTCGCGGCCCGGCGCCCAGCCGGTCTTGCCGCCGGTGCGGCGCACGACCAGCACTTTGCTGACATTGACGTGCTGACGGGCGGCGATGTGGATCGCCGTATCGGTATTGTCCTTCAGCGGCACCGGCTTGCCGCCGCGCACGCCTTCGTCGCAGGTGATGACGAAGGTGGATTCGCAGTCGACGATGCGCCCCGCCAGGGCTTCCGGCGAGAAACCACCAAAGACGACCGAATGAACCGCGCCGATGCGGGCGCAGGCGAGCATCGCGTAAGCCGCCTCGGGGATCATCGGCATATAGATGGTGACGCGATCGCCCTTCTTGACGCCGTGCTTCTTCAACACGTTCGCCATCCGGCAGACGTGCTCGTAGAGCTCGTTATAGGTGATCTTCTTGTCGATATAGGGATTGTCGCCTTCCCAGATGATCGCCACCTGGTCGCCATTCGTCTTCAGATGGCGGTCGATGCAATTGTAGGAGACGTTGGTCTGGCCGTCCTCGAACCATTTGATCGAGACCTTGCCGGTAAAGGAGGTGTTCTTGACCTTGGTATAGGGCTTGAACCAGTCGATCCGCTTGCCGTGTTTGCCCCAGAACTTGTCCGGGTTCTCGACGCTCTCCTCGTACCATTTCAGGTACTTTTCCTTATCGATCAGGGCACGCGCCTTCACCGGCTTCGGCACCGGATGGATCTTCTCCGACATGGAACTCCTCCTCATGGGACATGCGACGGGCCAAGCGATCTACGAGCCCGAACTTCAAATCAGGGCAATTCATAGCAGGTCGCATCGCCACGGCAATTAGACAAAGGTCATTTGATTTCGGAAGAATTGCAATTCTGCGACAGTCCGGTTATATAGCGGCATATTTCCCGGACATTGTGGTGACAATCCACGGACCGCGACCGGCGCGGACGATAGAAGGACTATATCCATGGCTCAAACACTGCTCATGCCGAAGGCGACCGCCATCTGGCTTGTCGACAACACGGCGCTGTCTTTCGATCAGATTGCGCAGTTCTGCAAACTGCATCCGCTCGAGGTCAAGGCGATTGCCGATGGCGAAGCGGCGCAGGGCATCAAGGGCCTCGATCCGATCTCGACCGGTCAGCTTTCCCGCGACGAGATTGCCCGCGCCGAAGCCAATCCGAACCACAAGCTCAAGCTCTCCGAACCGAAGGTGCGCGTGCCGGAATCCAAGCGCCGTGGCCCGCGTTATACCCCGGTTTCCAAGCGTCAGGACCGCCCGAACGCCATTCTCTGGCTCGTGCGCAACCATCCGGAGCTGAAGGACGCGCAGATTTCCCGCCTCGTCGGCACGACGAAATCGACGATCGAGCAGATCCGCGAGCGCACCCACTGGAACTCCGCCAACCTGGCGCCGATGGATCCGGTGACGCTCGGCCTCTGCAGCCAGATCGATCTCGACATGGAAGTGGAAAAGGCCTCCAAGGGCCGGCCGCTGCCGACGGCCGCCGAGCTTGGCGCGACGCTGCAATCGGCTCAGGAAACCGAACGCCTCACGCCGAGCTACGAGCGCGAAGAGGAAAAGGAAATCGACGCCGACGCCGTCTTCCGCAAGCTGAGCTCGCTGCGCTCGGCTCCGAAGGACGAGGACGAAGAAGATCAGTACTGAGATACCAGCGATCTCATCAGGAAAACCCCGCCGAGCGAACCGCCCGGCGGGGTTTTTTATTGAGGATCGCCTCTCCCCGCATCAGCTGCGGAACAGGGTGAGGATGTTTTGTGCCGAGCTATTGGCGATCGAAAGCGACTGGATGCCGAGCTGCTGCTGCGTCTGCAGCGCCGAGAGCCTGCTCGATTCCTCTTCCATATCGGCATCGACCAGGCGACCGATGCCCGAGTCGATGGAATCGTGAAGACCGCTGACGAAATTCTCCTGCAGCTGGATGCGCGTCGAGATCGAGCCGAGAGCGGAGCCGGCAGCGGTCATGGCACCGAGAACCAGTTCGATCCCGGTCAGGGCTGCGTCGAGCTGGCCTTGGGTGAAACCGATAATGTCGAGATCATAGATCGACGGCATGACGATGACGGTGCCGCCATAGGTGCCGTTGAAGGCGGTGCCGATGATACCGCTGCTCGTCTCGATCGCACCCGTGCTGGTCATGCCGAAGAGCACATTGCCGAGCGAGCCTGAATCGAGCACATAATCGGTCATCTTCACTGAAACGGCATTGCTGCCGTCACGGACGAAGGACGAGACGACGCTCTTCGTTCCGGAAGCGCCGGCCACCCAGTTTTCGCCGGAGAAGGATGCGGACTGGGCAATGCTGAGCAGCTGCTCCTGCAGCTGGTCGAGTTCCTGCTGGATCTTTGTCTTGTCGACGCCCTTTTCCGTGGCGGCAACGATCTTCGCCTTGATTTCGCTGACGACGTCAAGCGCGCTGTCCATGGCCGCATAGGCGGTATCGACCTTCGCCGCACCGAGGCCGAGAGCGTCGGAGACGGCCGAAAGCGCCAGGTTGTCGGAACGCATGGTCGTGGCGATCGACCAGTATGCGGCATTGTCGGCGGCCTTCTCGACACGATAACCGGAGGAAACGCGACCCTGGGTGTCCTTGAGGCTATCGTTTACGCCGCGCAAAGTCTGCAGCGCTGCCATGGCAGCGTTGTTGGTGAGGATGCTCGTCATGATCCGCTCCACAATCGGAGAAAGGGGCATTCCGGACTACAGCGCCGCGCGTCTTTTCAGACGCACAAAGGACGCTGTAGCACTTCAACTGCTGCATGATTTTATCCTTAAATCGATTCCGATTTAGGGAATTATGCAGCAGGCCGGTAACGGCGACCGCGTCATGCAAAGCCTGCTATGCAAGCCATTGCCGTTAACAAATCCTTGCGCAACATGGTTAACAATTCCTCAATTAGGCTTATCGAATGCTTAATTTTTACATCGGCAGAGAGCCGAAACCGCGCTTGCGCAGCGCCTCGGCGATCTCCTCCAGAATCGCCGGATCATCGATGGTAGCGGGCATTTTCCAGGGTATGCCGTCGGCGATTTTCTGCATGGTGCCGCGCAGGATCTTGCCCGACCGCGTCTTCGGCAATCGATTGACGGTGATCGCCGTTTTGAAGGCGGCGACAGGCCCGATCTGATCGCGAATCATCGCCACCACCTCTGATTCGATCGCCGCCGATTCGCGCTGCACATGCCGCTTCAGCACCAGGAAGCCGCAGGGAGCCTGACCCTTCAGCGCGTCGATCACGCCGATAACCGCGCATTCGGCGACATCGGGGTGACGCGCGCAAACCTCCTCCATCGCACCTGTCGAGAGCCGATGACCGGCGCAATTGATGATGTCGTCGGTCCGCGACATGATGAAGAGGTAGCCGTCTTCGTCGACATAGCCGGCGTCGGCGGTCTTGTAGTAACCGGGGAACTCGTCGAGATAGGCCGATCGGAAACGATCATCCGCATGCCAGAGGGTCGGCAGGCAGCCGGGCGGCAAGGGCAGCTTGATGACGATATTGCCGAGCGTCCCCGCCTCGATCGGATGGCCGGCATCGTCGAGCACCGTCACCTCGTAGCCCGGCATCGGCAGTGCCGGCGAACCGTGCTTGACGGGCAGGGCGCCGAGGCCGAGCGGATTTGCGGCGATCGGCCAGCCGGTCTCCGTCTGCCACCAGTGATCGATGACGGGGATGGCAAGCATGCGTTCGGCCCATTTCAGGGTCTCCGGATCCGCCCTCTCGCCGGCAAGAAACAGCGCCCGCAAGTTCGGCATCTTGTGGTTCGCGATCAGTTCGCCGTCCCCATCCTCCCGTCGGATGGCGCGAAAGGCGGTCGGCGCCGTGAAGAGCACGCGCACGTCGTGCTCTGCAACGACCCGCCAAAATGCGCCGGCATCGGGCGTGCCGACCGGCTTTCCCTCGAAGATCAAGGTCGTCACGCCCGATATCAGCGGTGCGTAGACGATATAGGAATGGCCGACGACCCAGCCGATATCGGAGGCCGTCCAGAAGACCTCGCCCGGCGTCACGCCGTAGATATTCCGCATCGACCAGTTGAGCGCGACCATGTGGCCGCCATTGTCGCGCACCACACCCTTCGGCTGGCCGGTCGTACCGGAGGTGTAGAGAATGTAGAGCGGATCGGTCGCCTTGACGGAAACACAGGCCACCTCGGCGACGCGATGGCGCGCCACCGCTGCCTCGAAATCCTCATCGCGGCCGCCGATGAGATCGGCTCGAAGCTGCGGCCGCTGCAGCACCAGACAGCGCTCCGGCTTTACCCGCGCAATCTCGATCGCCTGATCGACCAGCGGCTTATAGGCGACGACGCGACCGGGCTCGAGCCCGCAGCTCGCGGTAATCACCAGCCTGGCGCCGCTGTCGTCGATGCGCGCCGCAAGCTCGCTGGCGGCAAACCCGCCGAAAACGACCGAATGGACGGCACCGATCCGCGCGCAGGCAAGCATGGAAAACACTGCCTGCGGCAGCATCGGCATATAGAGGATGACGCGATCGCCTCGGCCGATGCCGAGCGCCAGCAGCGTCGCGGCGATGGCCTTCACCTCGCCGAGCACCTCGTCATATGAGAACCGGCGCTTCTCGCCGGTCATGGCGCTGTCGAAGATGATGGCCGTCTCGCCGCCGCGTCCGGCCGTCACATGCCGGTCCAGGCAATTGTGACAGGTATTGGTTTCCGCTCCCGAGAACCAGCGGCCGTAAATACCGTCATCAGGCGAAAACACCCGCTCCGGCGGCTTGAACCAGTCGATCTCGGCGGCGGCTTCGCGCCAGAAGGCTTCGGGATCGCGTTTCCAGGCCGCATAGGCCTGATGATAGCCGTTCTGCATCTGCTCCTCCCCAGGACATGCAAGCCTCGATGTTAATCTAGGCACAGGGGAGGGGAACGGGAAGCCCGACCAAAGCAGCGTATCAGCGCGCGCCGAAAATCGCCGATCCGACGCGGACGCTGGTGGCGCCGAAGGCGATCGCTGTCTCGTAATCGCCCGACATGCCCATGGAGAGTTTCTCAACGCCGCATTTCGACGCGAGCTTTGCCAGCAGGGCAAAATGCGGTCCGGGATTTTCCTCGGCCGGCGGAATGCACATCAGACCTTCGATCAAAAGACCGAGCTCGCCACGGCAAAGCGAGACGAAAGCCGGCGTGTCGTCAGGCGCGATGCCGGCCTTCTGCGGCTCGAGCCCGGTATTGACCTGGACGTAAAGCCTCGGCCTCCTGTCTTGCCGCTTCATCTCCTCGGCAAGGGCGCGGGCAATCTTTTCCCGATCGACGGTCTCGATCACGTCGAAAAGCGCCACCGCGTCCGCCGCCTTGTTCGATTGCAGCGGCCCGATCAGATGCAGCTCGATGTCGGGATGTTCGGCTTTCAGCGCCGGCCATTTGCCTTGGCTTTCCTGCACCCGGTTCTCGCCGAAAATGCGCAGTCCGGCTTCGATCGCCGGGCGGATCGCCTCCGCCTCGAATGTCTTCGACACTGCGACGAGCCGAACCGAGCCGGCCGGCCGGCCGGCCTGGCGTTCTCCGGCGGCAATCCGCGATCGCACGTCGTTCAAGCGCTCTTGAAGTTCCATCGTTCTGCCTCGACATTTCAGCATGAGAGTGATGGCAATGAACTAGCCAGCCATTCTGTGCTTGCCAAGACCCGCTGCCGCGAAATCGCCCGGCCGGAATGAAGATCGGACGCTTGCAGCGCCTGCAAAACTTGACGCTACGGTGGTTTCATGGTGAAGGTCTCGACCAACCTCCCCTGATTTTCCGGAATTTCGAATACAATGGCCACCGAACGTTATAATCCGCGCGATGCCGAGCCCCGCTGGCAGCAGAAATGGAATGAAGACAAGGTCTTCGAGACCGACAACGCCGATCCGCGCGAAAAATATTACGTCCTCGAAATGTTCCCCTATCCGTCGGGGCGCATCCATATGGGCCATGTCCGCAACTACGCCATGGGCGATGTCGTTGCCCGCTACAAGCGTGCCCGCGGTTATAACGTGCTGCATCCGATGGGTTGGGACGCCTTCGGCATGCCGGCGGAAAACGCCGCCATGGAACGCGGCGTCCACCCCGCCTCCTGGACCTATCAGAACATCGCCTCGATGAAGGCGCAGCTGAAGGCCATGGGGCTTTCGCTGGACTGGAGCCGCGAGTTCGCCACCTGCGACGTCGACTATTACCAGCACCAGCAGCATCTCTTCGTGGATTTCCTGGAGAAGGGTCTGGTCTACCGCAAGCAGTCGAAGGTCAATTGGGATCCGGTCGACAACACCGTGCTCGCCAACGAACAGGTGATCGACGGCCGCGGCTGGCGGTCCGGCGCGCTGGTCGAACAGCGTGAACTGACGCAATGGTTCTTCAAGATCACCGATTTCAGCCAGGACCTCTTGGACGCGCTGGATACGCTCGACCAGTGGCCGGAAAAAGTTCGCCTGATGCAGAAGAATTGGATCGGCCGTTCGGAAGGCATGACCATTCGCTGGGAGATCGTGCCGGAAACGGCGCCGGCCGGCGAAACCGAGATTACCGTCTATACCACCCGGCCGGATACGCTGTTCGGCGCCTCCTTCCTGGCGATTTCCGCCGACCATCCGCTGGCCAAGGATGCCGCCGCCACGAACGCCGAGATCGAGGCCTTCTGCGAGGAATGCCGCCGCGCCGGCACTTCGCTCGCAGCACTCGAGACCGCCGAAAAGAAGGGCTTGGACACCGGCATCCGTGTGCGCCATCCGCTCGATCCCTCCTGGGAGCTGCCCGTCTATATCGCCAATTTCGTGTTGATGGATTACGGCACGGGCGCGATCTTCGGCTGCCCCTCCGGCGACCAGCGCGACCTCGATTTCGCCCGTAAATACGGCCTGCCGGTCGTGCCCGTGGTCATGCCGAGCGATGGCGACGCTGCGAGCTTTTCCGTCGGCGATACCGCCTATGACGGCGATGGCGTCATGATCAATTCGCGCTTCCTCGACGGCAAGACGACCGAAGAAGCCTTCAATATCGTTGCCGACCGGCTGTCGGCCGCTTCGCTCGGCAATACGCCCCAGGCTGAGCGGAAGATCAATTTCCGCCTGCGCGACTGGGGCATTTCGCGCCAGCGCTATTGGGGCTGCCCGATCCCGGTCATCCATTGCGATGCCTGCGGTGTCGTGCCGGTGCCGAAGAAGGACCTGCCGGTGAAATTGCCGGACGACGTCAGCTTCGACCAGCCGGGCAACCCGCTCGACCGCCACCAGACCTGGCGTCACGTCGCCTGCCCGAATTGCGGCAAGGATGCCCGCCGCGAGACCGATACGATGGACACCTTCGTCGATTCGAGCTGGTATTTCACCCGCTTTACCGCGCCGTGGGAGGGCAAGCCGACCGATCCTGAGGCGGCTAACCGTTGGCTGCCGGTCGATCAATATATCGGCGGCATCGAGCACGCGATCCTGCATCTGCTCTATTCGCGCTTCTTTACCCGCGCCATGCGCGAGACCGGTCACGTTGCGGCGAGCGAACCCTTCAAGGGTCTGTTCACCCAGGGCATGGTGGTTCATGAGACCTACAGCCGCAACGCCGGCGCCGGCCGTGAATGGGTGGCTCCCGCCGATATCCGCATCGAGGAGATCGACGGCAAACGCCGTGCCCTGCTCTTGGCGACAGGCGAGGAGGTCGCCATCGGCTCGATCGAGAAGATGTCGAAATCGAAGAAGAATGTCGTGGATCCCGACGATATCATCGCCTCCTATGGCGCCGATACTGCCCGCTTCTTCGTGTTGTCCGATTCTCCGCCGGAGCGCGACGTCATCTGGTCCGAAGCGGGTGTCGAAGGCGCTCACCGTTTCACCCAGCGCCTGTGGCGGCTGATTTCCGAAGCGGCCGGCGTCCTGTCGACCGTTGAGGCAGCACCGGCAAGCGAAGGCGAGGCGCTGGCGATCTCGCAGGCGGCGCACAAGACGCTGAAGGCCGTTCAGAACGACTACGACAAGCTCTGGTTCAACAAGGCCGTCGCCCGCATCTACGAGCTCGTCAATGCGCTCGCCGCGCCGCTGACGAGGGTTGCGGCAGGGGAGGGCGATATCGCCTATCGTGCCGCCGTGCGTGACGCGGCCGAGATTCTGATTCAACTCGTCGCCCCGATGACGCCGCATCTCGCTGAAGAATGCTGGGCCACGCTTGGCAATACGGAGCTGCTTGCCCGCACCGACTGGCCGCGTTTCGTCGAAGCGCTCGTCGTTGAAAACGACGTTGTCCTGCCCGTGCAGATCAACGGCAAGAAGCGCGCCGAATTGACAATTTCTCGCGATGCGGATCAGAATGCCGTCACCGACGCCGTGCTGGAACTGGACGCGGTGAAGAATGTGCTGAACGGTCAGGCACCGAAGAAGATCATCGTGGTTCCCCAAAGGATTGTGAACATTGTCGTCTGAAATCGCTCGCAAGCTGGCCCGCAATGCCGGCATCGCCATGATCCTTGCCGCCGCGACATTTCTGTCGGCCTGCCAGGTCCGGCCGCTTTATTCCGAGAGCTCGGGCGTCACCGAAAAGCTGTCCTCGGTCGGCTTTTCCGACGCATCCGGCCGCATCGAACAACAGGTGCGCAATCGGCTGATCTTCCTGGCGTCGCGCGGCGCCGGCGAAGCGGCAAATCCGCAGTATCACGTTGAACTGCGGGCCACGTCGGGTGTCGCCGATACGCTCCTGCGGCAATCCGGCGACACGTCGCGCGCCGGTCGTGTCACCGTCACCGTCACCTATACGCTGAGCGCCATCGCCGATGGTCGCGTCATCAAGGCCGGCAGCCGCCAGGCGACCGCGCTGGTGGATTTCTCCGAGCAGGAATTTGCCAAGCAGAGGGCGATCCGCGATGCCGAGAACCGCGCTGCCGATCAGACGGCGGAATTCGTAGGGGCCGATCTCGCCGCTGCCCTCAGCCGCTGAGGGCGGACAGGTGGCGGAGATCAAGTCCCACGAGTTCGAGACCTTTCTGCAGAAATCGGCGCGGAACTACCGGATTTTCGTCATTTACGGGCCGGATCGGGGTCTGGTGTCCGAGCGCGCCGGCCAGCTCGCCGGCAAGACCGGCGTCGCGCTGGACGACCCTTTCTCGCTGACAAAACTCGATATCGCCGATCTGCAAAAGGATCCCGGGCGACTGGTTGACGAGGCCCAATCCATCGGGCTGTTCGGCGGCGAAAAACTCATCTGGATCCGCGGCGCCGCCAACGAGAAATACCTTGTCGATTCCCTGGCGCTCTTGGCTGAAAAACCGCTCGAGGCCGCCTATCTGATCGTCGAGGCCGGCGATCTGAAAAAGGGATCGCTGCTGCGCAAGACCGCGGAAGCCGCGCGAGCCGTCATGACGGTGCCGTCTTATGCCGACGACAGCCGCGCCTTGAACGGCTTGATCGATGCTGAACTCGGGGCGGAAAAGCTCGGTATTACGCCGGCGGCACGCCAGGCGCTGATCGCACTGATCGGTGGCGATCGTATCGCTTCACGCAATGAAGTGCGCAAGCTCGCCCTTTACTGCCGCGGCCTCGATACGGTCGAAGAACATCACGTTACCGAAATAATCGGCGATGCCAGCGCGATCTCCGTTGATGATGCCGTCGACGCCATCCTCGGCGGCGACCTCAACGGCTTCCTCCATGCCATGCAAAAGATCAGCAGTTCGAAAACAGCGATCTTTCTCGTGTTGCAGGCCTGCCTGAAGCAGTTCCAGCTTCTGGATACCATGCGTGCAGAGATGGAAGACAAGCGCTTGCAGGTGCCGCAGGTGATGCAGACGATGGGACGGCATCTGCATTTTCGCCGCAAGCCGATCCTCGAGCAGGCGCTTCGCCAGTGGTCCGCGGAAAGCATCGCCCGTGAATCCAACCGTCTGCAGGCGGCCATTCTTCAGAGCCGGCGTCGGCAGGTGCTGGAAGACAGCGTTGCGATGCAAACACTTCTCTCCACCACCCTGCAATCCGGTCGCAAGTCGGCGTGATTATCGCCGTTCCAGCAAGCGGCAGACTTCCTCGAGCTGCTCGAGCGACTTGTAGGAAATTTTGATCTGGCCGCCGCTCGTTTTGTGATTGATTGACACCTCGAGTCCGAGGGCATCGGACAGCGTGCGTTCCAGCGCCAGCGTATCCGAGTCCTTTTGATCACGGCGCAAAGCCGGCTGCTGCGGCTCAGATTGCGCCTTGATATTGTTCTGCGCCAGCTTTTCGGCATCACGCACCGACATGCCCTTGGCAACGATCGTGCGGGCAAGGCTTGCCGGATCGGGTGTCGACACCAGCGCACGCGCATGTCCGGCCGAAAGACTGCCGGCGGCCAGCAGATCGCGAACCGGATCCGGCAGTTTCAGCAAACGCAGCGAGTTGGCGACATGGCTGCGGCTCTTGCCGATAATTTCGCCAAGATCGTTCTGCGTATAGCCATATTCCGCGATAAGCTGCTCATAGCCCAACGCCTCTTCAAGAGGATTGAGATCCGCGCGCTGCACGTTTTCGACAATGGCGATCTCCAGCGCCGTTTTATCGTCGACGTCGCGGATAATGACGGGGATTTCGATCAGGCCGGCAAGCTGCGCTGCGCGCCACCGCCGTTCGCCGGCGATGATTTCATAGCGGTCCCGCTCCATCGTTCGCACCACGATCGGCTGCACGATGCCGTGCTGGCGGATGGAGCTGGCAAGATCGTGCAATTCGGTGTCGTCGAAAAAGCGACGGGGGTTGCGGGGGTTGCGACTGACGAACTCGATCGGGATCATCCGGTCGGCGCTGACGGTTCGTTCAGCCTCCACCGGAACAGGTTGATCCATTTCACCAATCAGCGCCGCAAGGCCACGGCCCAATCGCCTTTTCGATATATCGTCATTCATGATCTACACTCACCTGCATCCTGAAATGATTTTACGCAGCTAGTCTCTGGCGCTCCCGCTGAATGACCTCGGAGGCCAGCTGCAGATAGGCCTGGCTGCCCGCGCATTTCAGATCATAGAGAATGGCCGGCTTGCCGTAGGACGGCGCCTCGGACACCCGGACATTGCGCGGAATTAACGTATGGTAAACCTTCTCACCGAGATGCGTGCGCACATCATTGACCACCTGTTGGGCAAGATTATTGCGGGCATCGAACATCGTCAGGACGATGCCCTGGATATCCAGCCGCGGGTTGACCGTCCGGCGCACCTGACTGACGGTTTCGAGCAGCTGGCTCAGCCCCTCGAGCGCGAAAAATTCGCACTGCAGCGGCACCAGCACCGAATGGGCCGCTGCCATGGCATTCATCGTCAGCAGGTTGAACGAAGGCGGGCAATCGAGAAGAATATAGGAAAACGCCATGGCTTCAGCGGACGACAGTGCCTTCCGCAATTTAAAGACACGATCGCTCTGCTGCGAGATCTCCATCTCGATGCCGAGCAGATCCATGGTCGACGGCACGATGAAGAGGTTGGGAACCGCAGTTTCCAGCGTCACCTCGCTGATCCCGCGCTCTCCGACCATCAGGTCGTAGGAGGAAAGTTTGCGATCGCGACGGTCGATGCCGAGGCCGGTGCTGGCGTTGCCCTGCGGATCGAGATCCACGATCAGGACGCGCTCGCCGATAGCGGCCAGCGCTGTTGCCAGGTTGATGGCGGTGGTCGTTTTGCCAACGCCACCCTTCTGATTTGCGATGGTGATTATCCGATGTCGTTCGCCAGCCATTGCCGCAATATCCGATCTGTTAAACCAAGCGCCGGAGATTCGATATTTCCAAAATAACAGATTCCTGCTCGACGGCGCTCTTATGTTCTAACAGATCGAATTCCCACCGGCCACGTGCTTCGTCGATTTCCCTCAGGTAATCCCGGCCTTTATGAAAAAACCCACGACAATTTTCCTTGCCAAGCATCCAAGGCGCTGCATAGCCGATCAGCCCGTCGAGGTCGGCGAGGGCTCTGGCTGAAATCGCATCACAATCGCCGATCTCGGCATGGGCATCCTCGATTCGAATGGCATGAACGCTCCCGCGTGCATTTGTCTCCCGCAGTGCGGTTCGCAAAAATGCTGCCTTTTTGTGGTTGCTTTCGACAAGATGCACCCATCCATCCTGCAGTTCCGCCAGGAAGATCGCAGTGATCACGCCGGGAAAGCCGCCGCCGCTGCCGAGATCGACCCAGCGAACCGGCTCGGGGTAAATCTGGAAAATCTGGCTGCTGTCAGCGATATGACGCCGCCACAGATCATCGAGCGTCGATGGCGCTACGAGATTGATGGCCTTTGCCCATTTCTGAAAGAGTGCCGCAAACTGCTGGAGTCGTGCCTGTGTTTCACGTGAAACACGCAAACCGTTCAATTCCATTCTCAAAGACTCTCAAATCTTGTGTTAGGCAGTTTGACGCTCTGCACCGCTCCGCCGGCGCAAATGCACCAGCAACAGCGCGATAGCGGCCGGCGTCATGCCCTCGACAATGGCTGCCTGCGCGACGTTGAACGGGCGGGCCGCACTAAGCTTCGTCTTGAGCTCGTTCGACAAGCCGGAAAGCGCAGAATAGTCGAAATCATCAGGGATACGCCGCTCCTCGTCGCGCTGCTGGTCGGCAATGGCCGCCGCCTGCCGGTCGAGATAGACGGAGTAGCCCGCTTCGATCTCCAACGCCTCGGCAACCGTCGGTCGGATCGCGCCGAGGGCATCCGGCCAGACCTGCCGGAGGGCGGCAAAGTCGTAATCCGGGTAGGACAACAAATCATAGGCCGTCCGGCGCTGACCATCCAGATTGATGTTCAGGCCGGCGCGCCGCGCTTCATTGGGAGTCACCGTCAGCGACATCAGTTGGGCGCGCCCGGCGTCGACTTCCGCTTGATAGGCCGTGAATCGCCGCGCGCGCGCGCTGCTGACGCAGCCAAGCCGCATGCCCAGCGGTGTCAACCGAACATCGGCATTATCGGCCCGCAGAGTCAGACGATACTCCGCGCGCGACGTAAACATCCGATACGGTTCCGTAACGCCTCGCGACGTGAGGTCATCGATCATAACCCCAATGTAAGAATTCGCCCGGCTAAAATGGAACGGATCCGAATCGGTGCTTCGCAGTGCAGCATTCAAGCCCGCCGCCAGCCCCTGCGCCGCTGCTTCCTCATAACCGGTGGTCCCGTTGATCTGGCCGGCGAGAAACAGGCCTCTGAGCCGCTTGACTTCAAGCGATGGCGTCAGCTCCCGCGGGTCGACATGATCATACTCGATGGCATAACCCGGCTGGAGGATCCGCGCCGTCTCGAGTCCGGGAATGGTCTTGATGAATTCCGCCTGGACCTCGGCCGGCAGCGACGTCGAAATGCCATTCGGATAAACCGTATCGTCGTCGAGGCCCTCGGGCTCGAGAAAGACCTGATGGCCGTCGCGTTCGCCGAACTTGACCAGCTTGTCCTCGATGGATGGGCAGTAACGCGGCCCGACACCTTCGATTTGCCCGGAATACATGGCCGAACGCTTGATATTGTCTACGATGATCCGGTGTGTCGCTTCGGTCGTCCGGGTAACGCCACATTCGATCTGCCGCGTCGTGATCGAATCCGTCATGAAGGAAAAGGGCACGAGATCCTCGTCCGCACCCTGCCGACCGACAGACTGCCAGTCGATCGTCTTGCCGTCCAGCCGGGCCGGCGTGCCCGTCTTCAATCGCCCGAGGCGCAGCCCCAGCCGCGCCAGAGTCGCCGACAGCCCGAGCGAAGGGGGTTCGCCGACACGGCCGGCGGGTGTCTTTTCCGAACCGATATGGATCAGCCCGCGCAGAAAGGTGCCGGTCGTCAACACGACTGCCGGCGCTTTCAGCCGCCGGCCATCCTTCATGATCACGCCGGCAACACGGTTATCGACGACGTCGAGATCGAATGCGTCACCTTCGACGATATCCAAGCCTGGTGTCGCTTCGATCGCCGCCAGCATCGCCAGTCGATACAGCTTGCGATCCGCCTGCGTTCGCGGACCGCGGACGGCCGCACCCTTCTTCCGGTTCAGCATTCTGAACTGGATACCGGCTAGATCGGCGACCCGGCCCATCAGACCGTCCATCGCGTCGATCTCGCGGACCAGATGTCCCTTGCCAAGCCCGCCAATCGCTGGATTGCAGGACATGACACCAATCGTGTCTCGCCTGTGGGTGACCAAGGCGGTTTTCGCCCCGAGGCGCGCAGCTGCACTGGCAGCCTCCGTGCCCGCATGGCCGCCGCCGATCACAATCACATCATAGACATTGCCGGTCATCTCAAACTCCAACTCGGCGGGGTTTCACGTGAACTCGGGCGACAGCCTCAAGAAGGTTTCACGTGAATCATTTGCCGATACAAAACTCCGAGAAGATCACATCGAGCAGCTGCTCGACATCAACCCGCCCGGTAATCCGTCCCAAATACTCAGCCGCCAGGCGAAGCTGCTCCGTGCGCAGTTCGAGATTCGTCTCGCTCTGCGAGATTGCCGCATCGAGCGCTGCCAAACATTTCGCCAGCGAATCCTTATGCCGCTGTCGGCTCGGGATCGCCATAGACAGGCCATCAAACCGCTCTTTGACGACGCGCCCGATCAGCGCCCGCAATTCCGGCAGGCCTTCACCGGTTGCCGTCGAAATCCGCAGATCATATCGATCGGAGCCAGTCTCGATGAGATCCTTCTTCGTTCCGACCCTAACATGCGGCAAAGCCTGGTCCAAGTCGGCAGGAATAACGGGATCGCTCACATCGACCAGCAACAACACAAGATCGGCATCGCGAAGCGCAACCCGCGCCCGCCGCACGCCTTCCATCTCGACCCGGTCGTCCGCCTCACGCAGACCGGCCGTGTCATAGAGTTTGACAAGATAGCCGTCAATGTCGAGATCGACCTGCAGGACGTCACGGGTGGTTCCGGCAATATCCGTGACGATGGCGACGTCACGTCGGGCGAGAGCATTCAGCAGGCTCGATTTTCCTGCATTCGGCGCGCCGGCGATGACCACCTTAAAGCCGTCCCTGATAATCTCGCCTGCCGAAGCCGCGTCGAGATGATGGCGGATATCATTGCGAAGGCGATCCATATCAGCCCAGACCATATCCGACACCGATCCCGGGACATCATCCTCGTCGGCAAAATCGAGTTCCGCTTCGATCAAGGCGCGCGCGCGGGTCAATCGTTCCGCCCACGAATCATATACTGCCGAGACGCCACCAGCGCTGTGTTCCACGGCCAGGCGGCGCTGCATCTCGGTCTCAGCCCCGATGAGATCGGCCAGGCCCTCGACCTCGACCAGATCAAGCTTGCCGTTTTCGAAAGCGCGTCGGGAAAACTCGCCTTCAATCGCCATACGAACACCGGGAGTATCACCCAGCACCTGAAACAGCGCTGCCAGGACGGCCTTGCTGCCATGGATCTGCAGCTCGGCGACATCTTCACCGGTAAACGAGTTTGGAGCGGGGAAAAACAGCACCAGACCGCTATCGATCGGCTGATTGTTACGTGCCCGAATCGTTCGGTAGGAAGCCAGCCGATCAGCCGGCACTGACCCGACCAGCCTGGTTAGCAGTTCTCTGGTCAACGGACCGCTGATTCGAATGACCGAAACACCCGAGGGCGGAGCGCCGCTCGACAGCGCATAAATCGTATCATCCACCATGGCCATGCGTCCGCTTGTCAGTTCGAATCCGAATCGATTCCTCTCAAATAAAAAGCTGGCGACATCGAGGCGATGCGCCAGCTCTCAAAAGATGAATCCGGCTAAGGATTAGGTGTTCATCGAGTCGAAGAAATCAGAATTGTTCTTCGTCTGCTTCAGCTTGTCGATCAGGAATTCGATCGCATCGGTGGTGCCCATTGGAGCGAGGATACGGCGAAGAACGAAGATCTTCTGCAGATCCTGGCGTGGAACGAGCAGGTCTTCCTTACGCGTGCCGGACTTGAGGATGTCCATCGCCGGGAAGATGCGCTTGTCGGCGACCTTGCGGTCGAGGACGATTTCCGAGTTGCCGGTACCCTTGAACTCTTCGAAGATCACTTCGTCCATGCGGCTGCCGGTATCGATCAGCGCCGTTGCGATGATGGTCAGAGAACCACCTTCTTCGATGTTGCGCGCGGCGCCGAAGAAGCGCTTCGGCCGTTGCAGCGCGTTGGCGTCGACACCACCCGTCAGCACCTTGCCGGAGGAGGGGACGACCGTGTTGTAGGCGCGCCCGAGGCGTGTGATCGAATCGAGCAGGATGACGACGTCGCGGCCATGCTCGACGAGACGCTTGGCCTTTTCGATGACCATTTCGGCCACCTGGACGTGACGCACCGCCGGTTCGTCGAAGGTGGAGGAAATGACCTCGCCGCGGACGGAACGCTGCATGTCCGTCACTTCCTCCGGACGTTCGTCGATCAGAAGGACGATGAGATAGCATTCCGGGTGGTTGGCCGTGATCGAATGGGCGATGTTTTGCAGAAGGACGGTCTTACCGGTGCGCGGCGGCGCGACGATCAATCCGCGCTGGCCCTTGCCGAGCGGCGCCACCAGATCGATCACGCGGGGTGACAGATCCTTGGAGGTCGGAATGTCGAGTTCCATCTTGAAGCGCTCATTCGGATAGAGCGGTGTCAGATTGTCGAAATGAACCTTGTGACGGATCTTTTCCGGATCGTCGAAATTGATGGTGTTGACCTTCAGCAGCGCGAAATAGCGCTCGCCTTCCTTCGGTCCACGGATCGGTCCCTCGACCGTGTCGCCTGTCTTCAAAGAGAAACGGCGGATCTGCGACGGCGAGATATAAATATCGTCAGGGCCGGGCAGGTAGTTGGCGTTGGCCGAGCGCAGGAAGCCGAAGCCGTCCTGCAGCACTTCGACCACCCCTTCGCCGATGATCTCCACATCCTGGCTGGCCAGCATCTTGAGGATCGCAAACATCAATTCCTGTTTGCGCATCGTGCTTGCATTCTCGACCTCGAGCGATTCGGCAAAAGCCAGAAGATCCGTCGGGGATTTGCTCTTAAGTTCCTGAAGCTTCATTTCAGCCATGAAGTGACCAATACTCTTTTCATTTTCGAAGGGGAAAGGCGATGTTGGGTCGTATTCGGTACTGCGAAAGGGGCTCGCAGACGACTGAACTCTTCACACATGCCACGTAGATGAGATGCGCGGAAAATAGCGAGTCGCAATCGCCGCCGCAAGGGGGCTGATTAAAATGAAGCAAATTTAACCTGAGGAAGATTTTCCTCAGAACGGCTTCACCACCACGAGGATCACGATCAGGATCATCAGCAGTGTCGGCGCCTCGTTCATGAACCGCCAATAGCGTGCCGAGCGGCGATTTTCGTCGCGCTCGAACGCGCCGACCGCACGGCTGAAGAACATATGAACAGCGGTCAGCAGCACGACCAGACCGATCTTGGCATGCAGCCAGCCGCCCTGGAATCCATAGACCGACCAGGCGAGATAAAGACCGAAGATCCAAGTCAGCATCATCGCCGGTGTCATGATGATCCCCAGCAGCCGGCGCTCCATCACCTTGAAGGTCTCCGACTGCACCGAGCCCGGCTCCGCGTCGGTGTGATAGATGAACAGCCGCGGCATGTAGAACAGTCCGGCCATCCAGGAAATCACCGCGATGATGTGAAGCGCCTTGATCCAGAGATAGAGATTGTCGGGGTTCCAGGCGAAAAGCCCGACCGCCATCAGCGCGAAGAAGGCCAGCGCAAAATGGGCACGGCGCCGGGCATAAGCGCCGGGTTTCCGATCCGTCTGCCTTTCCGTCGTCACTTCGCGCCCCGCACGCGTTCGACCAGCTGACGCACATGGTCCGGATCGGCCTGCGGCGTGATGCCGTGGCCGAGATTGAAGATCAGCGGTCCATGGCCGAGATGCTGCAGAATATCATCGATACCCTCTTCCAGCGCCCGGCCGCCGGCGACCACGCGCATCGGATCGAGATTGCCCTGCACCGGTCCATCCTTCTGAAGTTCGGCGGCAAAGGCCAATGGAACCGACCAGTCGAGGCCGATCGCATCGGCACCGGTCTTCTGACGATAGGATTTCAGCTGATAGCCGGCCCCCTTGGCGAAGGCGATGATGCGCGCATGCGGGCGCTGCGACTTGATCGACGCGATCATCCGCGCAACCGGCCTGATCGCGAAAGCTTCGAACTCCTTCTCCCCGAGAACCCCAGCCCAGGAATCGAAGATCTGGACGGCATCGGCACCGGCGTCGATCTGGGCGACGAGATAGTCTGCCGATACGTCGGCAAGCAGCATCAGCAGATGTTCGAAAGCGCGGGGATATTTGTAGGCGAAGAGACGGGCAGGGGCCTGATCCGGCGTGCCGTGTCCGGCGATCATATAGGTCGCAACCGTCCAGGGCGCGCCGCAGAAGCCGAGCAGGGTCGTCTCATCAGGCAACTCCTCCCGCAACCGTCGCACCGTTTCCAGAACCGGTCTGAGATAGGCGACGACCTCTTCCCCGTTCAATCGCCCGATCCCGGCTTCATCGATCGGATCCATCTCCGGCCCATGCCCTTCAGTGAACCGGACATTCCGTTTCATTGCATCGGGGATGACCAGAATATCGGAAAACAGGATGGCCGCGTCGAAGCCATAACGGCGGATCGGCTGCAGCGTCACCTCGACGGCGTAATCGGGCGTGTAGCAGAGATCGAGAAAACTTCCGGCCTTTGCCCGTGTCTCTCTGTATTCCGGCAGATAACGTCCCGCCTGCCTCATCAGCCAGAGAGGAGGAGGGCTCAGGCTTTCGCCATCGAGAACCCTCATGATCGTTCGGCGCGTGTCGCTCAAGCGCTTCTTCCCTATAAAAAATCAAAGATATTTTAAAAGGTTTCTATTTCTTAGAGTCGGTGTCTATCAAGGATTAAAATCCATCCACTGCCGATGCCATTTGTCGCGCGTCCGCTATACAACTCGAAAAGAATTTTCCGATTCTGCGAAATTTCGGGGAGAAGGCGAATCCGGAAATGATTCCAAAATCTTGCTCGGCAAGCAATTTTCTCCTTCCTGTGGATAAGTTGTGGAGCTTTCGTCGACAAACCGATTTCGTCCCCATCCTCCACAGGACCTGGCAAAACCGGTCCGCAAAATCCGAAATGTGGATAAGGCGGCATGTTTTCCCTTGCCCGAGGCAGCCTCGCCGCCTTAGCTCTCCATCATCCAGTGTTTTCAACAGGCAGCGGAAAATAGCGTGGAGAACAGAACGAACTTCTTTCATCTGCATCTGATTTCTGACTCGACGGGAGAGACTCTGATCTCTGCCGGCCGCGCCGCCTCGGCGCAGTTCCGATCGGCTCAGCCGATCGAGCACGTCTATCCGCTGATCCGCAATCGCAAACAACTGCTGCCGGTTCTGCAGGCGATCGACGATGCGCCCGGCATCGTGCTCTACACCATCGTCGACCGGGAACTGGCGAGCCTGATCGACGAGCGCTGCACCGAAATGGGCGTCGCCTCGGTCAATGTGCTGGAGCCGGTCATGAATGCGTTTCAGATCTATCTCGGCGCTCCGTCGCGTCGCCGGGTCGGAGCCCAGCATGTGATGAATGCCGGCTACTTCGCCCGCATCGAAGCGCTGAATTTCACCATGGATCACGACGACGGCCAGATGCCGGACGATTACAACGATGCCGATGTCGTCATCATCGGCATCAGCCGGACGTCCAAGACACCGACGAGCATCTATCTCGCCAATCGCGGCATCAAGACGGCCAACATTCCGATCGTCTACGGCGTGCCATTGCCCGAGAGCCTGCTTGTCGCGACCAAACCCCTGATCGTGTGCCTGATCGCCACCACCGACCGCATCTCCCAGGTGCGGGAAAACCGCATCCTCGGAGCGACCCAGGGCTTCGATCGCGAACACTATACCGATCGCGCCGCGATCTCCGAGGAGCTGAAATATGCCCGCTCGCTTTGCGCCCGTCACAACTGGCCGCTGATCGACGTGACCCGCCGCTCGATCGAGGAAACCGCCGCGGCAATCGTTGCCCTGCGCCCGAAGCTGCGCTAAGCGCTGACGGAAAGCCGGCACTCCGAGGAACCTATGACAACAAAAATCATCCTTGCATCGTCGAGCCCGTTTCGCCGGATGCTGATGGAAAATGCCGGTCTGTCCTTCGAGGCGCATGCCGCAAGGATCGATGAAAGGGCGCTGGAAGCGCCCTTGGAAAAAGCCGGCGCGACGCCGGATGCCGTTGCTCTCGCCCTGGCCAGGGCCAAGGCCGAGGATGTCAGCCGCCGATTTTCGGGCAGCCTGGTTATCGGTTCGGATCAGACGATGTCGCTCGGCGACCGCGTCTTCCACAAGCCGAAGGACATGGCCGACGCGGCGAGCCATCTTCACGCCCTGTCGGGAAAAACGCATCGATTGAACAGCGCCGTAGCCATCGTTACCAATGGCGTGGTCCTGTGGGAACATCTCGCCCATGCGGAGCTGACGATGCGACCGCTGACGACGGATTTCATTGCCGGGCATCTGACCCGGGTCGGCGACAGAGCGCTTTCGAGCGTCGGCGCCTATCAATTGGAGGGACAGGGCATTCAGCTCTTCGAGAAAATCGAAGGTGATTATTTCACCATCCTCGGCCTGCCGATGCTGCCGCTCCTGAAGAAATTGCGCGAACTCGGAGCGATCGATGGGTGATTCACGTGAAACATTCGGGCCGAAAGCGTTTGTCACCGGCTTTCCGGTCAAGCATTCGCGCTCGCCGTTGATCCACGGATATTGGTTGAAGACGCTCGGCCTGCCGGGCAGCTACCGCGCTCACGAAGTTGCACCGGGGGCCTTTGCCGATTTCATCGCTTCACTGAAGGATGGCAGTTCCGGCTTTGCCGGCGGCAATGTCACCATTCCCCATAAGGAGTTGGCCTTCCGCCTCGCCGACGAACCGGACGCGCTGTCAGGCGAACTCGGCGCGTCGAACACGCTGTGGCTGGAGGATGGCCTTCTCCATGCGACAAATACCGATGGCCGCGGTTTCACTGCCAATCTTGACGAACGCCATCCGGGCTGGGACCGGCATGACACGGCCGTGATCTTTGGCGCCGGCGGCGCCAGCCGGGCCGTCATCCAGGCGGTTCGCGACCGCGGCTTCAAGACAATTCACGTCGTCAACCGTACGGTCGAACGGGCCCGCGAACTGGCCGACCGCTTTGGCCCGAAGGTTCACGCCCATCCGGCCGGGGCGCTTGCCGAGGTCATGAAAGACGCCGGCCTCTTTATCAACACCACGTCGCTCGGCATGGATGGCGAGGCGGCACCGCAGCTCGATTTCACCCCTCTTGCGGCCGACGCCGTCGTCACCGATATCGTCTATGTGCCGCTGAAGACGCCGATCCTGGCGCAGGCGCAAGAGCAGGGCTTTGCGATCGTCGATGGTCTCGGCATGCTGCTGCATCAGGCCGTGCCGGGCTTCGAGAAATGGTTCGGCAAGCGCCCGGTCGTCGACGCCGCACTGCGTGCACTGATCATTGCGGATATGGAAGCACACTGATGCTGAAGATCGGATTGACCGGCTCGATCGGAATGGGAAAGTCGACGGCCGGCAAGCTCTTTGCCGAGGCCGGGATCCCGCTGAACGATTCGGATGCCGTGGTCCACGATCTCTATGCCGGCGAGGCTGCCCCGCTGGTGGATATCGCCTTTCCCGGCACGATGAAGGACGGCGTGATCGACCGGCACGAACTCGGCCGCCAGCTGGCGCTCGATCCCGACGGCTTCAAACGGCTGGAGGCGATCGTTCACCCGCTGGTCCGCAAGCGCGAGACGGAATTTCTGGCGCACCACCGCGCCGCCGGCGCCGAGATGGTTCTGCTCGATATCCCGCTGCTTTTCGAAACCGGCGCCTGGGAAAGGGTGGATGTCATCGTCGTCGTCAGCACCGATCCACAGATTCAGCGTCAGAGGGTGCTTGCGCGCGAAGACATGACCGAGGAAAAATTCGACATGATTCTCTCTCGCCAGACGCCGGATGCAGAAAAGAGGCGCCGTGCCGATTACCTGATCGACACCAGCCACAGCATTGAGCAGACGAGGAAACGGGTGCTTGAGATCGTCGCCGATCTGAAAATACGAATTGCCAAGGGAGATTTCCGGAATGCGTGAGATCATTTTCGATACGGAAACCACCGGCCTCGACAACCGGATGGACCGCATCATCGAAATCGGCGGCATCGAACTCTTCAATCACTTCCCGACCGGCAACACGCTTCATATCTACATCAATCCGGGAGATCAGAAGGTCCATCCGGATGCGCTCGCCGTGCACGGCATCACCGACGAATTCCTGAAGGACAAGAAAGCCTTCGCCGAGATCGCCGAGGAAATTCTCGCCTTTTTCGGCGATGCCAAATGGATCGCCCATAATGCTACCTTCGACATGGGCTTCATCAATGCTGAATTTGCGCGAATCGGTTTGCCGCCGATCCTGCCGGAACGGGTGGTCGATACACTGTCCATGGCGCGGCGCAAACATCCGATGGGACCAAATTCGCTCGACGCGCTTTGCCGGCGTTACGGCGTCGACAATTCGCACCGCGCCAAACACGGCGCGCTTCTCGACTCCGAACTGCTGGCCGAAGTCTATATCGAAATGATCGGCGGCCGGCAGGCGGCCCTTGGCCTCGGCCTATCGGGCCAATCCGGCCAGACGGCGCGCGGCGGAATGGCGATGGAAGATGATGGCGTGATAGCAGCGGTGCTTGAGCGGCCCCGCCCGCTTGCGCCCCGCCTCAGCCAGCCCGAAGCGCAGGCGCATGAGGCACTGGTCGCCAAGCTCGGCGAAAAAGGCATCTGGTCGAAATTCGGCAGCCCGCCGGCGTGATTCCTTAAATTTCAGATGCGCAGCGCTGAATTGAAAATGCCCGGGACTTGCCCGGGCATCCGCATGTCAGAACCGAAGGAATTCGATCAGTTCGGAACGGCCTGAACCTTGGCGCGGGCCTGCTCTTCGGCAACGCGCTGGGCGAACATCTGCGTGAAGTCGATCGGATCGATCATCAGCGGCGGGAAGCCGCCGTTGCGGGTCACGTCGGCGATGATCTGACGCGCGAAGGGGAAGAGCATGCGCGGGCATTCGATGAAGAGAACCGGCAGCATGTGCTCCTGCGGGAAGCCGGCAACGCGGAAGACGCCGCCATAGACGAGTTCGGTATGGAACACCGTCTTGTCATCGTCCTTGGCTTCGGCATTCAGCGACAGCACGACATCGAAATCCGTGTCGGAAAGCGGATTGGCGTTGACGTTCACATTGATGTTGATCGTCGGTGCCTTGTCGCGGGCCTGCAGCGAACGCGGCGCACCCGGATTTTCGAAGGACAGATCCTTCGTATATTGCGCAAGGATCGAAAGGGTGGGGTTGGTCGCACCGTTGCTGTTGTTGTCGTCTGCCATTGGCTTTTCCTCGAAGGGCATGGGAATGGTGCCGCCATCTAACATTTCGGGGAGGGGCTTACAACCCTGGGCGCTGGGCGCAGTTGCTCGGTCGAACCACCTCAATCACCGAGATGTTTGCCGGACCACGGCGAGTTGCGATCCGGCTGCCTATGATAATCCTCCTCGTCGAGATCCACCACCTTCGAATTCCGGTTGCCGTCGCGGAAATCCGGTTTCGGGCCGGCGGAAAAGCCACGCTCGGCGTTGACGACGACAAAGCGCTTGGCGATCGAGCGCCAGACGAGATCGCGCACCGGCGGAATGAGAATGAGGATTGCGATGATATCGGTGAGGAAGCCGGGAATGATCAGAAGCAGCGCGGCGATGACGTTCATCGCCGGCTTCAGCAATTCGCTGCCGGGCATCACGCCGTTTCGTCCTTCGCTCGACATGCGGCGCAGGATACCGATGCCCTGCCGGCGTAGCAGGACCACGCCGAAAACAAAGCTCGCTACGACGAGCGCAAGTGTCAGCGCCAAGCCGAGCGCCCGGCCGACGACGACGAAACCGGCAATTTCGCCAAGCGGCAGCAGCAGAATGAAAGCCGGCAGGATTGAAAAACGCATGGTCGTCATGTCCCGGACTGGCCGGTCTCCTCTTGGCGCCGGCGAAGATGCCAGCCATCATTTGAATCATCTGTATAGGCGGACTATATGGGAGTACAAATCAGAGATGTTAACGGCGGCTGCGATACGATATGAGTTCGAACGACTTCATCACATTATTCTTCCTGGTGGCGGCGGTGCTGATTTTCTTTCAGCTCCGCTCCGTGCTCGGCCGCCGCACGGGAAACGAGAAGCCGCCGCGCGATCTCTATACGCCGCGGGACGCGGCGCCTGCCGAAGCCGCCGATGCCGGCAAGGTCGTGACGCTGCCGCGGCGTGATGCGACGGCCGAGGACGAAGATCGCTTCGCCGCCATCGATGCCGTTGCCGCGCCCGGAACGCCGCTCAACGAATCGCTGCGCGCCTTGAACAAGGCCGATCCCTCCTTCAATCCGAAGGAGTTTTTGAACGGCGCCCGCATGGCCTATGAAATGATCGTCATGGCCTATGCCGACGGCGACCGGAAAACGCTGAAGAACCTGCTGTCCCGCGAGGTCTATGACGGCTTCGATGCGGCGATCGGCGAGCGCGAAGCCCGCGGTGAGAAAGTGAAGTCCACCTTCGTCGGCATCGACAAGGCCGAAATCACCCATGCCGAGACGAAGGGCAGCGAAGCGCAGATCACCGTGCGCATCGTCAGCCAGCTGATATCGGCCACTTACGACAAGGCGGATGCGCTGATCGAAGGCGATGCCGAGAACGTCGCCGAGGTCAATGACCTCTGGACCTTCGCCCGCGATACCCGCTCGCGCGATCCGAACTGGAAACTTGTGGCGACCGAATCGGAACATGAGTGACCACGCATCGGACTTCGTCCTGCAGGCCGTAAGCTTCGACACTTTGGAAGGCTGGAAGGATGATGATCCCTCCGGCCTTTTTGAAGTCATGCGATGCTGTCGGCGCCAGATCACCGAGGTCAAACCCTACCGCGCCGGCTCGCTCGGCCTGAGCTCGGAAGATTTGCTTCCGCTTCTGATCGCCGCTGAAGATTTCGCACCGTCCTCTCCCGCATCGGCACGCGGCTTTTTCGAAACACACTGCCGGCCATTCCTGATCCGCCGCAAGGATGGCAATCCCGGCTTCGTCACCGCCTTCTACGAGCCCGAGATCGAGGTATCAGAAACGCCGGATGACGTTTTTCGTTTTCCCTTCTATCGCCGTCCGGACGATCTGATCGATCTCGACGACGGCAATCGCCCGGCCGAACTGGGCGAGGCCTATGCGTTCGGCCGCCGCCATGATGACGGCCGCATCGGCGCCTATCCGGATCGCCGTGCGATCGACCAGGGTTTTCTTGAAGGCCGCAGCCTTGAAATCGCCTGGGCGAAGTCGAAGGTCGATGTCTTCTTCGTGCATGTGCAGGGCGCCGCCCGGCTGCGCTACAGAAATGGCCGGATCGGCCGGATCACCTACGCGGCGAAGGCCGGCCATCCCTTCTCGGCGATCGGCAAACTGCTGATCGAGCGCGGAGAAATCGACCGAGCCGAGATTTCGATGCAGTCGATCCGCGCCTGGCTGGCGCGCAATCCCGAGCAGGTGGACGAAGTGCTATGGCACAACCGCTCCTATATTTTCTTCCGGGAAGCGTCGGTCGCCGATCCTGAGGCCGGTCCGATCGCGGCCGCCAAGGTGCCGCTTCTTGCCGGCCGCTCGCTGGCCGTCGACCGGCTGATCCATACCTTCGGCTTTCCCTTTTTCATCCGCGCCGAAAGCCTCACGCATCTCGACGATGGCCGGGCCTTCGGCCGGCTGATGCTGGCGCTCGATACCGGCTCGGCGATCGTCGGGCCGGCGCGCGGCGACATCTTCACCGGCTCGGGGGATATGGCGGGAGAACGAGCCGGCACCGTCCGCAACGACGCCGATTTCGCCATCCTCATTCCTAACGCCGCCGCCGGACGATTCGACTGATGGCCAAGGATCGCAAGCTCAGCGCCGATGAAAGGATCCTCTGGGGCAAGGTTGCCCGCAGCACGCGGCCGATGCCCGGCAAGGCAGGTGCGCTCAGCGAACTCGATACCTTTCTCGCCGAGACGGAAGCGGCGGCGGAACGGGAGAAGGCCGAAAAGCAGCTGCCCGCCTCGTTTACGCCGGACCAGCCGGCAACGCCGTCGGCGTCGAAACGGCCGGCCGGGGTGCATCATCCGCTGGAAAAGCCGGTCAAGCGCAAGATCGCCAAGGGCCGGCTGGCGCTGGAGGCGCGCATCGACCTGCACGGCCTGGTGCAAAGCGAGGCCCATGTCATCCTTCTCGATTTTCTGATCCGCGCCCACGAGCGCGGCATGCGCCACGTGCTTGTGATCACCGGCAAGGGCAGTTCGATGGGCAGCGCCGGTGCGCTGAAGCGGGCCGTGCCGCTCTGGTTCTCGAAGCCGGAATTCCGCTACCTGATTTCGTCCTATGAACAGGCCGCACAGCATCATGGCGGTGAGGGCGCGCTCTATATCCGCCTGGCGCGGCGGCATGGGGAAAGGCCATGACCCCCTTCGGCGAGGCGGTTCGCCGGCTGAGGGCGCGCAAGGGCGTCTCGCAGAAGGAGATGGCGGAAGCGCTGAACGTCTCTCCCGCTTATCTCTCGGCGCTCGAACATGGCAAGCGCGGTCTGCCGACATTCGATCTGCTGCAGCGCATCGCCGGCTATTTCAACATCATCTGGGACGAGGCCGAGGAACTGTTCCTGCTCGCCCGTTCCTCCGACCCGCGCGTCGTCATCGACACCTCGGGCCTGCCGCCGGAATATACCGAATTTGCCAACCGGCTGGCCCGGCGGATCCGCGAGCTTGACAGCGCTGAGATCGCCCGGTTATCGGCTCTTCTCGAAAATGGCGGCAAAGGCGACGGAAAAGCGTCATAATCCCCTGTTTTATGGCTTGTTCAGGGGACTTGCCATTGGGAACCGGGCTCAAAAAACCTATATACGAGGGTGAAGAAAGCCGGTGATTCGCAAGGCGCGCCGCCGCTTTACGACAACAGGGAAAATCTCGACAGAATGAGCGATACATCCGCGACGGAAAACGGCGTAAGCACCGAATATGGCGCAGATTCCATCAAGGTCCTGAAGGGCCTCGATGCCGTGCGCAAACGCCCCGGCATGTATATCGGCGATACCGACGACGGCTCCGGCCTGCATCACATGGTCTATGAAGTCGTCGACAACGCGATCGACGAAGCGCTGGCCGGCCATGCCGACATCGTCACCGTCAGCCTCAATCCGGATGGTTCGGTGACCGTCACCGATAACGGCCGCGGCATCCCGACCGACATCCACACCGGTGAAGGCGTGTCGGCGGCCGAGGTCATCATGACGCAGTTGCACGCCGGCGGCAAATTCGACCAGAATTCCTACAAGGTCTCCGGCGGTCTGCACGGCGTCGGCGTTTCCGTCGTCAACGCGCTTTCCGTCTGGCTGAAACTAAAGATCCGCCGCCATGGCAAGATCCATGAAATGAGCTTCACCCATGGCGTGGCCGATGCGCCGCTGAAGGTCACGGGCGAGGCGCCAGACGAGACCGGCACCGAAGTGAGCTTCATGCCGAGCAGCGAAACCTTCACCATGACGGAGTTCGACTACGGCACGCTGGAACATCGCCTGCGCGAACTCGCCTTCCTGAACTCCGGCGTGCGCATCCTGCTGACCGATAAGCGCCATTCCGATATCAAGCAGGAAGAGCTACGCTATGACGGCGGCCTCGAGGCCTTCGTCGCCTATCTCGACCGCGCCAAGAAGCCGCTCGTTGACAAGCCGGTCGCCATCCGCGGCGAAAAGGACGGCATCACCGTCGAAGTCGCGATGTGGTGGAATGACAGCTATCACGAGAACGTGCTCTGCTTCACCAACAATATTCCCCAGCGCGACGGCGGCACCCATATGGCCGGCTTCCGCGCGGCCTTGACGCGCCAGGTGGTTTCCTATGCCGACAATTCCGGCATCACCAAAAAGGAAAAGGTGACGCTGCAGGGCGAAGATTGCCGCGAAGGTCTGACCGCGGTTCTGTCGGTCAAGGTGCCTGATCCGAAATTCTCCTCGCAGACCAAGGACAAGCTCGTTTCCTCGGAAGTCCGTCCTGTTGTCGAAAGTCTGGTCAACGAGGCGCTGAGCACCTGGTTCGAAGAGCATCCGAGCGAAGCCAAGATCCTCGTCGGCAAGGTCGTCGAAGCCGCCGCCGCCCGCGAAGCAGCCCGCAAGGCCCGCGAATTGACCCGCCGCAAGGGCGCCCTCGATATCGCCTCGCTGCCCGGCAAGCTGGCCGACTGCTCCGAGCGCGATCCGGCAAAATCCGAAGTTTTCCTGGTCGAGGGCGATTCCGCCGGCGGCTCTGCCAAGCAGGGGCGGTCGCGCGAAAACCAGGCGATCCTGCCGTTGCGCGGCAAGATCCTCAACGTCGAACGCGCCCGTTTCGACAAGATGCTGTCGAGCCAGGAAATCGGCACGCTGATCACCGCCCTCGGCACCGGCATCGGCAAGGACGAGTTCAACGTCGAAAAGCTGCGCTACCACAAGATCATCATCATGACGGACGCCGACGTCGACGGCGCTCATATCCGCACCCTGCTGCTTACCTTCTTCTTCCGCCAGATGCCGGAGCTGATCGAGCGCGGCCATCTCTATATTGCTCAGCCGCCGCTCTATAAGGTCGCTCGCGGCAAGTCGGTGCAGTATCTGAAGGACGAAAAGGCGCTCGAGGAATATCTGATCGCCCAGGGCCTGGAAGATGCCGCGCTGAAGCTCGGCAGCGGCGAAGTCCGCACCGGCCAGGATCTGCGCGAAGTCATCCTCGATGCGCTGCGCATGCGCGCTTTGCTCGACAATCTCCATTCGCGTTACAATCGTGCAGCCATCGAACAGGCGGCAATCGCCGGCGCCCTCAATGCCGAACTCGTCAGCGACCGGGCGAGAGCGCAGGCATTGGCGAGCGAGGTGGCAAGCCGTCTCGACATCATCGCCGAGGAAACCGAGCGCGGCTGGCAGGGTGATCTGACCAGCGATGGCGGCCTGCGCCTCGAGCGTATGGTCCGCGGTGTCAAGGAAATCGTCGTGCTCGACATGGCGCTGATCGGCTCCTCCGACGCCCGGCACATCGATCAGCTGACGTCGCGTCTCAAGGAAATCTACCAGACGCCGCCGTCGCTGCATCGGCGCGAAGGCGACATCGAGATTTCGGGGCCGCGCGCCCTGCTTGACGCGATCTTCGCCAGCGGCCGCAAGGGCCTCTCAATGCAGCGCTACAAGGGGCTTGGCGAAATGAACGCCGAACAGCTCTGGGAAACGACGCTCGATCCGAACGTCCGTTCGCTGCTGCAGGTCAAGGTCGCGGACGCCACCGATGCCGATGGTCTCTTCGCCCGCCTGATGGGTGACGAGGTCGAGCCGCGTCGCGAATTCATCCAGGACAACGCGCTGAGCGTCGCAAACCTCGATATCTGATCCATATTTTCTCAGCAAAAGGCCCCGCTGTTCTCGAACCGCGGGGCCTTTTGTTTGTCCGGTTTCGCTCAATTCGCGACGAAACGGCCGTTGAAGGCGACTTCGGAGAGCGGCTTGCGCTGGCTGGGGAATTCGCGCGCCTGGTTGCGTTCGGAGAGGACGCCCTTATCGGCCAGCCGGCCGACGGCGACACCCGCCTCGACCCTGTACCCCTCGGGAATGCCGAAGGTCTTCATGATGTCTTCGTGTTTGATGCCGCCCATGCCATGGGCGTAGAAACCGGAGAGACGCGCCTGCAGCGCCAGGTGGCCCCATGCCGCGCCGGCATCGAAGGAATGCGTGTAGCTCGGCTTTTCCTCGCCGGAACCGGCAGCTCCGGTGAAGCTGCGCGACACGACGAAGATCAGCGCTGACGCATTCTTCGCCCATTCCTGATTGGCATCGACGAGCAATGCGACGAATTTCTCCCAATGTTCTGAACCTTTCAGGGCATAGACGAAGCGCCAGGGCTGCTGGTTGGAAGAAGACGGCGCCCAGTGGGCGGCGTCGAGCAGGCTGAGAAGCTGTGCCTCCTCGATGATCTCGCCGGTGAAGGCGCGCGGCGACCAGCGATCGAGAAACATCGGATCGATCGGATATTGGGATTCGCGGTTATTGCTCTTCGTCATGCTTGTTCCGGGGTCGGGGGGCAGAATTTCGGATCAGGTTCGGGTCAGTCCGTCCAGACGATGTCGAGTTCCTCGCGAAAGGCGAAGCGCTTCAGGTGATCGTCGATGACGCCCTGCATCCTTGCCTGCTGGGCGGGATCGGCGACGGAAAGCATCATGGTCAGGCCCGCATCATCGGCGGCAAAGGTCACCTCAGCACTGTCGCTGAACGGAACCCGGCCCCTGTGCGGGTCGAAATCGACGCTAAACTTGTGGCTCCAATGTTTGCAAAGCTGCTGCAGATAGCGGCTCGCATGTTCGGTGCGCACGGTTGCCTTGGAGAGGTGCATGTCGAACTCCATCTCATCTTGCACTGGAGAAAAGTCATATTTCCTGCCTTGCAGCGCTTTGCAAGCGCAGTGTCGTCGCAGTTGCGGTGCACAGACTGTCTTCATAAAAGCAACCTCACGCCGGCGTCGAAGCAGGATAAGGAACCCTTCAGTCAATCGATCGGAGAGTTGCTCATGCTGGTGAAGGGAAAATGGACGGAAGACTGGCAGCCCGTTCAGGCAAAGGATGAAAAGGGTGGTTTCGTCAGACAGGTCTCGAGTTTCCGCAACTGGGTGACGCCGGACGGCAGCGCGGGGCCGACGGGCGAGGGCGGTTTTAAAGCCAGTGCCGGCCGCTACCATCTCTATGTCGCTTATATCTGCCCCTGGGCCTCGCGCACCCTGATCGGCCGCATGCTCAAGGGTCTGGAAGAGGTCATCTCCGTTTCCGTTGTCGAACCGGTGCTGACAAAACAGGGCTGGCGCTTCGGCGACTATCCCGGTGCGACGCAGGATCACGTCAACGGCACGACCTATATGCATGAAATCTACACACGGGCGGCGCCGGATTTCACCGGTCGGGCCACCGTCCCGGTTCTCTGGGACAAGCAGGCTCAGACCATCGTCAACAATGAGTCCGCCGATATCCTGCGCATGCTGAACGACGGCTTCGGCGATCTGGCAAAACATTCGATCGATCTCTACCCCATGGAGAAACGCAGCGAGATCGATGCTTTCAACGACCGCATCTATCCCGCCCTCAACAACGGCGTCTATCGCGCCGGTTTCGCCACCACGCAGATCGCCTACGAGGAAGCTTTCGCCGATGTCTTCTCCTGCCTCGACTGGGTCGAACCGCAGGTCGAGGGCCGGGCGTTTCTCTTTGCCGATCATCCGACGGAAAGCGATATCCGGCTTTTCGTGACGCTGGTGCGCTTCGATGCCGCCTATCACGGCATCTTCAAATGCAATCTGCGCCGGCTGTCGGATTATGCCAATCTGCGCGCCTTCTGCCGCCGCATGCTCGATTGGCCGGGCATCGCCGAGACGGTCAATCTCGATCATATCAAGCGCGGCTACTACTCGGTGGAAAGCCTTAATCCGACGAAGATCGTTCCCGCCGGTCCTGACTTGTCTGAAATTTTCTAGAAGGCCGTACCGCTTCCCGGCAAAGCCGTAATGACACCGATGAATAATTCGTTCATAGGTGATCGCAACTTCGTTTTTGATGAGGAGGAATTCCATGAAGCTGATGCGTGTTGGCGAAGCAGGTCGGGAAAAACCGGCACTTCTCGATGCCGATGGCAAAATCCGCGATCTCTCCGGTCATGTCGCCGATATCGGCGGCGAGGCAATCTCGCCGGCGGGCCTGGCAAAGATCGCGGCGATCGATCCGAACAGCCTTCCCGAACTCAGCGCTGGCCGCATCGGCGCTTGCGTTGCCGGCACCGGCAAATTCATCTGCATCGGCCTCAATTTCTCCGACCACGCCGCCGAAACCGGCGCCACCGTGCCGCCGGAGCCGGTGATCTTCATGAAGGCGACGTCGGCCATAACAGGCCCGAACGACACCGTTCTCATCCCGCGCGGTTCGGAAAAGACCGATTGGGAAGTCGAACTCGGCGTTGTCATCGGCAAGACCGCGAAATATGTCAGCGAAGCCGACGCGCTCGACTACGTCGCCGGTTACTGCGTGTCGCATGACGTTTCCGAACGCGCCTTCCAGACGGAACGCGCCGGCCAGTGGACCAAGGGCAAGTCCTGCGACACGTTCGGACCGATCGGCCCCTGGCTTGTGACCAAGGACGAGATCGCCGACCCGCAGAACCTCGGCATGTGGTTGAAGGTCAACGGCCAGACAATGCAGAACGGCTCCTCGAAGACGATGGTCTACGGCGTCGCCCACATTGTTTCCTATCTCAGCCAGTTCATGTCGCTGCATCCGGGCGACGTCATCTCGACGGGCACGCCGCCCGGTGTCGGCATGGGCATGAAGCCGCCGCGCTATCTCCGGGACGGCGATGTCGTCGAGCTCGGCATCGAAGGCCTCGGCAGCCAGAAGCAGAGCTTCGTCGCCGATCGTTAACGACACTCATTACGCTGAAGCTTAAGCTTTCAGTTCTATGGTGATGCCAGGGATCAACACTCTGGCATTTCCTGTGCAGGTTCGGCACGTCCATGTTGCTGTGCAACAAAAACCTGTTAGTCTGCGTTACGTGCCAGCGTGCGGAAAGATTCGATGTCTATCAATCGACGTCATCTTTTCGATAGAGAAAGGCGGCGCCTTGTATGTTTTATCAGCTTTATGAATTGAATCATGCTGCCATGGCGCCGTTTCGCGCCGCGGCGGATATCATGCGTTTTGCCTATGCCAATCCGCTGAACCCGTTTGCCCACACCCCGTTCGGCCGCACGATGGCGGCAAGCCTCGAAATGTTCGAGCGCACGACACGCCGCTACGGCAAGCCGGAATTCGGCTTGAAGCAGACGACGATCGAGGACCAGACGGTTTCCGTGCGTGAAGAGGTCGTCTGGTCGCGCTCTTTCTGCAATCTGCTGCATTTCGCGCGGAACGTTCCGCCCGGCCGCGCGAGCGACCCGCGCATCCTGATCGTGGCGCCGATGTCCGGTCACTATGCGACGCTGTTGCGCGGCACGGTCGAGGCGCTGTTGCCGAGCGCCGATGTCTACATCACCGACTGGATCGACGCCCGTATGGTGCCGATGACGGAAGGCACGTTCGATTTCGACGATTATGTCGATTACATCATCGAGATGCTGCATTTTCTTGGTCACGACACCCATGTGATCGCCGTCTGTCAGCCCTCCGTCCCGGTGCTGGTCGCAGCCGCGGTGATGGAGGAAGCCAACGATCCGCTCTCGCCATCCTCGATGACGCTGATGGGCGGCCCGATCGATACGCGCATCAATCCGACCGCCGTCAACAAGCTCGCCCAGGAACGGTCGCTGCAGTGGTTTTCCGACAATGTCATCATGAATGTTCCCTGGCCGCAGCCGGGCTTCATGCGGCCTGTCTATCCGGGATTCCTGCAGCTTTCGGGCTTCATGTCGATGAACCTCGACCGGCACCTCGTCGCCCACAAGGAATTCTTCATGCACCTCGTGAAGAACGACGGCGAACCGGAAAAACATCGCGATTTCTACGACGAATATCTGGCGGTGATGGATTTGACGGCCGAATTCTACCTGCAGACGGTCGAGCAAGTCTTCATGAAGCATTCGCTCCCGAAGGGTGAATTGATGCATCGCGGCAAACGCGTCGATGCCGCGGCGATCCGCAACGTCGCGCTTCTAACCGTTGAAGGCGAGAATGACGACATCTCGGGCGTCGGCCAGACCAAGGCGGCGCAAACCATCTGCGTGAACATTCCCGAAGATATGCGCATGCATTATCTCCAGCCGGATGTCGGCCATTACGGTGTTTTCAATGGCTCGCGTTTTCGCCGCGAGATCGCGCCGCGCATCGTCAATTTCGTCCGCCAGCATTCGCGTGCCGCGGTCAAGCGCCGCCCGGTGCCGCGCGTCATCAAGGGCGGCCGGACGGCGTAAATCAGGGCCAGCTGAATTAGAAAAATGGATTCAAGACCTTGTCCGATTTCGCGGGCAATCGTCTTGAAGCCTGCTATTGCGGTAACCACATCGATTTCAGCGTTCGGCATCTTGCCGGGCGCAGAACGCGAGGATACCGCACGATGAACCAGTCAGCATTGCTTCGACCGGATTGGACTCCGGCTACCATTGCCCTGATGATTCTCGGCTTCATGGTTTTCTGGCCTCTGGGTCTGGCCATGCTTGCCTACATCATCTTCGGCGAGCGTCTGCGCGGCTTCAAGCGCGACGTAAACCAGGCGACCGACGGCTTCTTTGCCTCCTGCCGCCGTTCGCATGGCCATCACCGGCCGCATTTCTCGACCGGCAATGTCGCCTTCGACGACTGGCGCAAGGCTGAACTCGACCGGATCGAGGAAGAGCGCCGCAAGCTCGACGAAATGCGCGAGGAATTCGATACCTATATGCGCGAACTTCGCCGCGCCAAGGATCAGGAAGAGTTCGATCGTTTCATGCGTGACCGCAGGAATGCCAAGCGCGACGATAACGGCGGCCCGGTCGCGGAATTTCAGACGCCGTAAGCGGTTGAGTGATGAAGCGATGACCGGCATCTTGGCCGATGCCGGTTTTTCCATGTCTGCCCGCCGGGCAATCGTTTAGATTCGCCGGCGAATCGTATAGAAAACACCCATGTTTCCGCTTCTGAAAACACGGCCAAAGGCGCGCAAGCCGGCTCCGCCCGAAACGCGAACGCTTGATGTCGCCGGCCGGCTGATGCCTCTCACCATCAAGCATCATGAACAGGCGACGCGCATTACGCTGCGCATCGAGCCGGGCGGCCGGGCCTTGAAGATGACGGTTCCGAAAGGGCTTGCACCACGCGAGGTCAATGCCTTCCTTGACCGTCACCAAGGCTGGCTGCTCACCAAGCTTGCCAAATTCTCGACCGATGGCGGCCTGCGCGATGGCGGCAAGATTCTCTTGCGCGGCGTTTCCCATCGGATCGAACATTCCGGCAGCCTGCGCGGACTGACGGAAGCGGTCTTGGCGGAGAACGGACCGGTCCTGCGCGTCAGCGGCATGCCGGAGCATATGGGGCGGCGTGTCGCGGCGTTTCTCAAGAAGGAGGCGCGCACCGATCTCGAGAAACTGGCAGCGATGCATGCCGCAACCATCCGGGCGCCGATCCGCTCGATCTCGATGAAGGATACCCGCAGCCGCTGGGGTTCCTGCTCGTCGGAGGGAAATTTGAGTTTTTCCTGGCGGATCGTCATGGCGCCGCCTGCGGTGATCGATTATCTTGCGGCTCATGAGGTCGCCCATCTTAAGGAGATGAACCACGGGCCGCGCTTCTGGGCGTTGTGTAAAAAGCTTTGCCCCGGGATGGAGGAGGCGAAAGCCTGGCTGAAGCGGCATGGCAGCCAGCTGCACGCCATTGATTTTGATTAGTCGAAAGCCGCGCTAAATACAGCTTCCCATGCAAATTGGCTCGACTCTTACCGCATTTCGTGTCACTTCGCTGCCATGAAACCGGATATCAAAATCTGTGGCTTGAAGACGCCGGAAGCGATTGATCGCGCGCTGAAACGCGGCGCGACCCATATCGGTTTTATCTTCTTTGAAAAGAGTCCGCGCTACATCGAGCCGGACCTGGCGGCAAAACTTGCCGAGCCGGCGCGTGGCAAGGCGAAGATCGTCGCCGTCGTCGTCGATCCCACCAATGACGAGCTGGACGAGATCGTCTCGCTGTTGAAGCCGGATATTCTGCAGCTCCACGGCAACGAAAGCCCCGAACACGTGCTGACTATAAAGGCGCTCTATGGCTTGCCGGTCATGAAGGTCTTTTCGGTGCGCACGGCCGACGATCTGAAGCGGGTCGAGGCCTATATCGGTATCGCCGACCGTTTCCTGTTCGATGCGAAAGCGCCGAAGGGTTCCGAACTGCCGGGTGGCAACGGTATTTCCTTCGACTGGAGCCTTCTCGGTTGGATCGACGAGAGCATCGACTACATGCTTTCCGGCGGCCTGAACAAGAACAATGTCGCGGATGCGCTTGTGAAGACCAAGGCGCGTGGTATCGACGTCTCCTCGGGTGTCGAAACCGAGCCCGGCGTAAAAAGCGTTGCATTGATCGATGAATTTTTCGATGCGGTCGAAAAGGCGGATGCGCCTGTCATGGCCTCAGGGAGTTGAGAGTGAACGAGACGCCTAAACCGAATTCCTTCCGTTCCGGGCCTGACGAAGACGGCCGCTTCGGCATTTACGGCGGTCGTTTCGTTGCCGAAACATTGATGCCGCTCATCCTCGACCTGCAGGACGAGTGGAACAAGGCGAAGACCGATCCGGTCTTTCAGGCTGAATTGAAGCATCTCGGCGCGCACTACATCGGCCGCCCGAGCCCGCTTTATTTCGCCGAGCGGCTGACGGCCGAACTCGGCGGCGCGAAGATCTATTTCAAGCGCGAAGAGCTGAACCACACCGGTTCGCACAAGATCAACAATTGCATCGGCCAGATCCTGCTCGCCAAGCGCATGGGCAAGACGCGGATCATCGCCGAGACCGGCGCCGGCCAGCACGGTGTCGCCTCCGCCACGGTTGCCGCCCGCTTCGGCCTTCCCTGCGTCGTCTATATGGGCGCCACCGACGTCGAACGTCAGGCGCCGAACGTTTTCCGCATGAAGCTGCTCGGCGCCGAGGTCAAACCGGTGACCGCCGGCAGCGGCACCCTGAAGGACGCCATGAACGAGGCGCTCCGCGATTGGGTGACCAATGTCGAAGATACCTACTACCTGATCGGCACGGCGGCCGGCCCGCATCCCTATCCGGAAATGGTCCGCGATTTCCAGTCGGTGATCGGCACGGAAGCGAAAGAGCAGATGCTGGCAGCCGAAGGCCGCCTTCCCGATCTCGTCGTCGCGGCCGTCGGCGGCGGTTCGAACGCGATCGGCATCTTCCACCCCTTCCTCGACGATTCCTCCGTGAAGATCGTCGGCGTCGAAGCCGGCGGCAAGGGCCTGCAGGGTGACGAACATTGCGCGTCGATCACTGCCGGTTCGCCGGGCGTGCTGCACGGCAACCGCACCTATCTGCTGCAGGACGGCGACGGACAGATCAAGGAAGGCCATTCGATTTCGGCCGGTCTCGATTATCCCGGCATCGGCCCGGAACATTCGTGGCTCAGCGATATCGGCCGTGTCGACTATGTGCCGATCATGGATCACGAAGCGCTCGAGGCCTTCCAAACCCTGACCCGCCTCGAAGGCATCATCCCGGCGCTCGAGGCCGCGCATGCGATTGCCGAGGTGATCAAGCGCGCGCCGACGATGGGCAAGGACGAGATCATCCTGATGAATCTCTCCGGCCGCGGCGACAAGGATATCTTCACCGTCGGCAAGATTCTGGGAATGGGACTGTAAGACATGACCGCACGCATGGACAAACGCTTCGCCGAGCTGAAGGCCGAGGGCCGTCCGGCGCTCGTGACCTATTTCATGGGCGGCGATCCTGACTACGATACCTCTCTCGGCATCATGAAGGCGCTGCCGGAGGCAGGTTCCGACATCATCGAGCTCGGCATGCCGTTTTCGGATCCGATGGCCGACGGCCCGGCGATCCAGCTGGCCGGCCAGCGTGCGCTGAAAGGCGGCCAGACGCTGAAGAAGACGCTGCAGCTGGCGGCCGATTTCCGCAAGACCGACAATGCGACGCCGATCGTGATGATGGGCTATTACAATCCGATCTACATCTACGGCGTCGAAAAATTCCTTGATGATGCGCTCGCCGCCGGCATCGACGGCCTGATCGTCGTCGACCTGCCGCCCGAGATGGATGACGAACTCTGCATTCCGGCGATCCGCAAGGGCATCAATTTCATCCGCCTGGCAACGCCGACCACCGACGAGAAGCGCCTGCCGACAGTGTTGAAGAATACCTCGGGCTTCGTCTACTACGTCTCGATGAACGGCATCACCGGTTCGGCGCTGCCCGATCCGTCGCTGGTTTCGGGCGCCGTCCAGCGCATCAAGCAGCATACCGAGCTGCCCGTCTGCGTCGGCTTCGGCGTCAAGACGGCGGAACATGCCAAGGTCATCGGCGGTTCGGCCGACGGCGTCGTCGTCGGCACCGCCATCGTCAATCAGGTCGCCACCAGCCTGACCAAGGACGGCAAGGCCACGGTGGACACGGTTCAGGCGGTCGCAACGCTGGTGCGCGGCCTCTCATCAGGAACCCGTTCGGCGCGCCTTGTTGCTGCCGAATAGTTTTCCCACATTGGCACTCGTCAATCAGGAGTATTCGAGTTGAACTGGATCACCAACTACGTTCGCCCGCGGATCAATTCCATGCTGGGCCGTCGCGAAGTGCCGGAGAACCTGTGGATCAAGTGCCCGGAAACGGGTGAAATGGTCTTTCATAAGGATCTCGAATCCAACAAATGGGTCATTCCGGCATCCGGTTATCACATGAAGATGCCGGCCAAGGCGCGTTTGGCCGATCTCTTCGACAATGGCGAATATGAATCGCTGCCGCAGCCGAAGGTCGCCCAGGACCCGCTGAAGTTCCGCGATTCCAAGAAATATATCGATCGCCTGCGCGACAGCCGGCTGAAGACCGAACAGGAGGACACGATCCTTGCCGGTCTCGGCAAGGTGCGGGGGCTGAAGCTCGTCGCCGTCGTGCACGAGTTCAACTTTATCGGCGGTTCGCTCGGCATTGCCGCCGGCGAGGCGATCGTCAAGGCGTTCGAACGTGCGACGTTGGAAAAGTGCCCGCTGGTAATGTTCCCCGCCTCCGGCGGCGCGCGCATGCAGGAAGGCATTCTCTCGCTGATGCAGCTGCCGCGTACGACGGTCGCCGTCGACCTGCTGAAGGAATCCGGTCAGCCCTATGTTGTCGTGCTGACCAACCCGACGACCGGTGGCGTGACCGCCTCCTACGCCATGCTCGGAGATATCCATCTGGCCGAGCCCGGCGCCGAAATCGGCTTTGCCGGCAAGCGCGTCATTGAGCAGACGCTGCGTGAGAAGCTGCCGGAGGGCTTCCAGACCTCCGAATATCTGCTGGAACATGGTATGGTCGACATGGTCGTCAAGCGTCACGATATTCCGGAAACCCTGGCGCGCCTGCTGAAGATCCTGACGAAGAAGCCCGTCTCGGCGGCCAATGACATGAATGGCGGCGCCATCGCTCTGGCGGCGAGCGCCTGATAACCGACAAGCAGGCGGGGTGCCGAATTGATACCCAGAGGCCAAACCGCGGTGAGTGAGGCAGCGCAAGAGATCGAAAAACTCATGGGATTGCATCCCAAGGGGTTCGATCTGTCGCTCGATCGCATCACTCGTCTTCTCGATCAACTCGGCAATCCGCACAGGAAATTGCCGCCGGTGATCCATGTCGCCGGCACCAACGGCAAGGGGTCTGTCACCGCCTTCTGCCGGGCTTTGCTCGAAGCCGGCGGCTACAGCGCCCATGTTCACACCTCGCCGCATCTCGTTAATTGGCATGAGCGTTATCGCATCGGTGTGGCGGGCGGACGCGGACAGCTCGTCGATGATGCCGTGTTTGCAGAGGCCGTGCGCCGTGTTGCCGATGCCAATGCCGGTCAGCACATCACCGTCTTCGAGATCCTGACAGCGGTCACCTTCATTCTGTTTTCCGAACATCCGGCCGACGCGGCGATCATCGAAGTCGGTCTCGGCGGCCGGTTCGATGCCACCAATGTCATTTCCGATCCGGCTGTTTCGGTGATCATGCCGATCTCGCTCGATCACCAGCCCTATCTCGGCGACAGGGTCGAGCTGATCGCGGCTGAAAAGGCCGGCATCATGAAGCCGGGATTGCCTGTCGTCATCGGCCACCAGGAATATGACGCCGCACTCGATGTCCTGATGTCGACGGCCGAGCGGCTGCATTGCCCGAGCGCCGTTTTCGGGCAGGATTTCATGGCGCATGAGGAATATGGCCGGCTCGTTTATCAGGACGAATACGGGCTTGCCGACCTGCCGCTGCCGCGCCTTCCCGGCCGCCATCAATATGCCAATGCCGCTGCCGCCATCCGCGCCGTCAAGGCTGCGGGTTTCACCGTCACCGAGACGATGATGGAAAAGGCGATGAATTCGGTCGAATGGCCCGGCCGGCTGCAGCGTCTGGGCGATGGTCGGCTGCTGCAGCATGCGCCGGCCGGCGCCGAGATCTGGGTCGATGGCGGGCATAATCCCGGTGCCGGCGAAGTGATCGCCGAAGCCATGGCCAATTTCGAGGAACGCCAGTCTCGGCCGCTGTTCCTGATCATCGGCATGATCAACACCAAGGATCCGGTCGGCTATTTCAAGGCCTTCGCCGGGCTGGTCGAGAAGGTTTTCTGCGTGCCGATCCGCGGCAGCGATGCAATGATCGATCCGGTGATCTTGTCGAATGCTGCCTATGATGCCGGTTTGGTTGCCGAACCGATGTCGACGGTCGGCGAGGCGCTCGAAGCCATAAAAGCCGTTACCGATCCACAGGCGCTGCCGCCGCGCATCCTCGTCGGCGGTTCTCTCTACCTCGTCGGCGACGTGCTTTCCGACAACGGCACGCCGCCGAAATGAGCGCAGTGCATTAGAAAAGCCCGGTCGACGCCGGGCTTTTCGTCAATCTGATAATCAGAATATATCAATCAGGCAGCGTTCGAAATCCAGTTCGAAAGCGCGGTCTTCGGCTTGGCGCCGACCGAGATATCGGCGACTTCGCCGCCTTTGAAGATTGCAAGGGTCGGAATGGAGCGCACGCCGAACTGCGCGGCAAGCTCCGGATTCTCGTCGATATTCAGCTTGGCCACCTTGACCTTGCCTTCCATCTCGACGGCGATTTCTTCGAGGCTCGGAGCAATCATCTTGCACGGGCCGCACCATTCAGCCCAGAAATCGACGACGACGGGTTCTGCGGATTCCAGGACTTCCGACTGGAAGTTATTGATATCGACTTTCACGGTAGCCATGGGCTGCTCCTTTGGAGGAATTGGGTGTTGAACCACATGTGATGGTGCGGTGCCGAATTTTCAATGTCCGGTATTTCACTTTGTCTTCAGTCCTGCAAGCGCCAAACCAAGCGCCTTTTCGCTCAGCGTGTAGAGCGCGGCATTCTCGGTATAGACGAGCATGCAGTCGATGCGCTTGCCGGGATAGAGCGGCGCCAGGATCTCGCGATAGATCGCCAGCTGGGCCCGGTGCGCGAAGGGGATGGTCTCCTCGGTCGCCGGCGGCACCCGATTGGTTTTGTAATCGAGAATGACGACGCGATCGGCAAGGACGGCCAGCCGGTCGATGCGGCCGGAAACGGCATAGCGTCTGCCGTCGAGCATCAATGTCCCCATGATCGAGACCTCAGGCCGGGCCTGCTCCCCGAGGACGGGCTGCAAGTCCTTCTCGTCCAATAGTTTCAGAACCGAATCGACCAGCTTGCGCCGTTCGGCCTCCGGCCAGAAACGGGCCGCCCGTTCGCCGTAACGCTGCGCCGCACCGGGCCGCTCCTCCGGCGGAATATCGGGAAGCGCCTGCAGCATGCGATGCAGCAGCCTGCCTTTCTCCAGCGAGCGATCGCTGCGTGGCTTCTCGGAAAAGAGCGGCGAAGCGACAACCAGGCCGCCTTCGTCTTCGTCGATGATCGTCCCGGCGCCGGAAGGGCTGAGGGGCCGGGGCAGTTCCGCCTGTGGCGGCAATGGCTGCAGCAGGCCCGCAGGCAATGCCTCTTCGTTGTCGCGCGCCTCGCTGCGGCTGATACGCTCGAAGCGCCGCTCCACCCGCGGCACGCGCCATCGGATGCCCGGCCATTCCCCGTCGGGGTCGGAGAAGCTGGCCGCCTCCACATGCGGATGGCCTTCGCTGAGCGCGGTGGAAATCATCATATGCCAGCTGTCGTTGTTGGCGCGCACGCCGCGATAGCCGCAGACGACCAGCCGGTCGGCGGCCCGCGTCATGGCGACATAGAGCAGCCGGCGATACTCCTCCTCGGCCAGTATCTGGATTCGCGCTGCATCGTTCTGCGTCAGCGAATTGGCGAGGTCGGCGACGGGAACCCAGGCGGGCATCGGCGGTTCGTCCGGGTCTGTTTCGATCAGGCGAAGCTTCGGCAGATGCGTATGCGTGAAGGCTTTGGAGCCGCCATCGACCAGGAAAACGATCGGTGCTTCAAGACCCTTTGAGGCATGCACGGTCATGATCCTGACCTCGTTGCGTCCCTTGTCCTGCTCGCGTTTCACTTCGGGTGCTTCGAGCTCGAGCGTCGAGACGAAGGATTGCAGCCCGGGAAGGCCGGAGCTCTCATGGTCGAGGGTGAAGGTCAGGAATTCGTCGAGGATATCGCTGACTTCGGTGCCGAGGCGGGCAAGAAACTGCCGCCGTCCGCCGTGGCTGCCCAGCAGGCGCGCATAGAAATCATGCACCGAAAGGTTTTTCGATTGCCGGAGGAACAGTTCCAGCTTTTCGACCGCCGCGCGGAAACGCTCATTACCGTCGGCGGCGAATTTCTTGAGATGGCTCCAGACGCTCTCATTGTCGCCCCGCAGTGCCGCGGCTGCAAAGATGTCCTCCTCGGAGAGATCGAAAAGCGGGCTCTTGAGCACGGCGGCGAGCGAAAGGTCGTCTTGCGGTAGAAGCAGGAAGCGGCCGAGTGCCAGCAGATCCTGCACGGCGATATGGCTGGTCAGCACCAGCCTGTCGGCGCCGGCGACGGGAATGTCGCCGCGACGCTTCAAGGCGCGGGTCAACGCATTGACGAAGGCGTCGCGCTTGCGCACCAGCACCAGAATGTCACCGGCCTCGATCAGCCGCTCCTTGCCTTTGTCGACGATCGTTTCACGGCCGACGAGCGCGCCGATCGAATGGGCGATCCGCCGCGCCAGAATTGCGGCCGGCGCGCTTTCCGGCGTCGCATCGAAGGGCGCCGTCCAATCCTCTTCCTTCACCACCGCTTCCGGCGCGACCATTTCCCAGAGGTCGACGGCGCCGGGATGTCCGATGCGGCTGGAACGATGCACGACCGGCTCGCCGACGGCGCTGAGGCCGCGCGCATTGTCGGATGTCCTGAAGATCTCGTCGACGGCCTCGAGCACGTCGGCGGTCGAGCGGAAGGAGAGCGGCAACCGCACAGAAGAAAAGCTCTGCCCGCTGTCGGAGACGCGTCGTCGCGTCCGGTCGCTCTCTTCGGAAAAACGCTCCGGCCGCGCCCCCTGAAAAGAATAGATCGACTGTTTCTCGTCGCCGACGGCAAACAGCGTGCGCACGATCGGCCGGGCGCTCTCGCCGGAAAAGAAATCCTCGGCGAGCGACTGGATGACGCTCCATTGGATCGGACTGGTATCCTGCGCCTCGTCGACAAGGATATGATCGATACCTCGGTCGAGCTTGTAATGGATCCAGGGGCCGACGCCGCTTTTCGTCAACAGGTCGGCGGTACGGGTGATCAGGTCCTCGAAATCGAGTTGGCTGCGCTGTTTCTTCAGTTCCTCGTAATCGTGATTCAGCCGGTCGGCGAGCACGAGCGCGGCCTGGGTAGCGCCATGCATCCGCATCAGTTTCAGCCGATCGCGGCTTGCCGCGACATGCGCGCGGGCGGCGGCGATGGCCTCCGTCAATTGCGGCGCTTCGGCAAGCATGGCCTTGACCAGGAACTGCGAGTCCGTTTTCGGCTCGCCCTTGGCCGTCAGGAAAATCTTCTCGAGCATCGCGGCGCGTCTGGCTTCATCCGGCTCCCGGCCGGCGAGTCTGAGGCCATAGGCAACCTCCTGCGCCTTGGCGCCGCCCTTTTGGTCGGCCAGCGACAGATAAAGTTCCAGCGTGCCGCCCGAAAGTCCCGGCAGCGGCCAGTACTGCGCCGCGATCCCCTTCTCGGTGTCATCCGCGCCGAGACCGAGCCTTTTGCGCAGGACCACGTCCACGCCGCCCTGCTGTTCGGCCGCGGCGGTGAAACGGCGGATGGCGTTGCGGTTGGCGACAATGTCGCCGAGCAGGTTCTCCAGGCCGGATTCGTCGCCGAGATTGAGCACGGAAGCGAAAGCCTCTGCAAGGGCGCTTCCTTCTTCCGGCGCGGTCGCCGTCAGCAGCGCCCGGCGTGCATCGGAAAGCAGCGCCGCGGCGGCGCGATCGTCGAGAACGGAGAAATGCCCGGCGACATTGGCCTCCAGCGGGAACTGATGCAGCAGCGCCTCGCAAAAGGCGTGGATCGTCTGGATCTTCAAGCCCCCCGGCGTCTCCAGCGCCTTGGCAAACAGCCGCCGGGCCTCGGCCAGTTTTATCCGGTCGGGCGCCGTACCTTCGATCTGCATGATCCGCCGGCTGAGATCGTCATCGTCAAGCACCACCCAGTCGGCCAGCCGTTCGAAGACACGGTTCGACATTTCCGAAGCCGCGGCCTTGGTGTAGGTGAGGCAGAGGATGGCGGAAGGCCGCGCGCCGGCGAGCAGAAGCCGGATGACGCGCTGGGTCAGGACATGCGTCTTGCCGGAACCGGCATTGGCCGAAACCCATGCCGAGCGCACCGGGTCGGAGGCGATCGCCTGCTGGATGGTGGTCCAGCCGATCCAGGCCCCGGGATCGTCGCTATCAGGAAGGTCGCTCACCTCACTCATCGCCGCCACCTTCCTCATTCTCGGCCGTCGACCATTCGGAGACGCGGGCGAGATGATCGTAGTCGCCGCCGAAATCAAATTGCTGTGCCGGAATGAGCCGCGAGGTAAAGCCCTTTTCGCCGGATTGTAGCAAGCTGACGAACTTGACCAGCTGGTCGACCGATTCCTCGGCAAGGTCGATCGCCGATTTCGCCTTGTCGCTGCGGGCGGCGTTTTCATTGTTGACCATATCGACCTGGAACCGGCTTCCGGGACGCAGGCGGACATAGAGAAGATCCTGCGGCGTCAGGCTGCCGGCATCGCGAAAGGCGCCGGCGCGCAAGGCCGCGGCTTCCAGCGCGAGCTGCGGATCGAGAAGCGCGCGTGCCTGCGCCGGCGAGGGGTTGTAGCCGGTCTTGTAGTCGATGATATCGGCGGCGTTCGGCCCGGTGATGTCGATCCGGTCGGCGACACCGTTGAGCCGGATATTGATCGCCTCCAGCTCCACGCCGCCGCGCACCTCCGTCAGTGTCCGGCGGATGGCTGGCCGTCGTCCGGCCTCCCATTCGAGGAAGGCGCGCGCCACTTCGCGAAAGCGCGGCCGCCAGACGGCATCGATATGCGGCGGCAGCTTTTCCATGTCGAACAGCTCGGTCAGAATCTGCTCCATCGCCGCTGCCGCCTCCGGCGTGCCGGCGACATGGGCCGCGCGGATGAACCGGTCGATGATCGTGTGATAAAGCGTACCGCGTTCGGCTGCTCCGGGATCGCGATTGAACGCGTCGACCGGATCGAGCCGCAGGATGCGGCGGGCATAGATGGCATAGGGATCGCGGCGTAGCCGTCCGACCTCGCTGAAGGAATAGGATTTCGGCTGCAGCGCCAGCGGCGGTTTCGGCGAGGGCCGCTGCGCCGGCGCCTGGCTCTCTCCACGATCGATGAGGCCGGCCCATTGCAGGAACCGGGTGCCGCGCCCCTTGAGTTCCGCTTCGAACGCCTCCCCGCCCAGCGCCAGCAGCCGCTGCAGCCAGCGCGAGGCGACCGTCGGCGTCGAGCCCTGGCGCAGCGCCCTGGAATAGATCAGGTGGCAGGTGCCGTTCGCCATCTCGAAATCATGCGCCAGCTGGCCGATGCGCCGCTCCGGCGGTTCTAGCCCGATCTCCGTCTTCATCATTCGCGGAATGAAGGGGTTGTTGGCGCTCTGCCCGGGCCATGAGCCTTCGTTCAGCCCGCCGAGGATCAGCGTATCGACACTCTGCAGCCGGGCTTCCAGCGTGCCGAAGATGAACAACCTGGGATGGCTGAGCGCCCGTGGTTTCACCGCATGGCCGGCGGCGAGCGCGGCCATGATGTCGATCCATTGCGGCCCGTCGGCCTCCATCTGCCCGTCCGTGTCGATCACTTCGCCGAGAAGGGAGGCAAGCGCGTCCCCCGCCTCGTTCGACCAGAGATCGGCAAGATTGCCCTGCGGATCGGCCGCGACCGCTTCGAGAGCGCGACCGGTTCGCTCGGCCCATTCGGACAGCGTGAAACTCGCTGTCTTGCCGCGATCTTCGGGCCGGTGCCGGAAGAGCGCAGAGGCGAGAGGCTCGGTCGCCCGGGTAATCCGGCGGGCAAGCTCGGATGCGGCATTGGCGGCGTCGGCGGGAAGCGCCTTTCGCCATTGCGGTGCGTGCCGGTCCAGGGCCTGTTCGGCAAGCTGATGGGTCAGAAGCACCTCAAGCGTGCTGATATCCACCTCGGTCACGCCGCCGCGCAACGCCAGCAGCTCGAGCGCCTCGGTGGCGGAAATCAGGGTGTCGCGTTCAAGGCCGAAGCGGGCCAGGGGATGTTTGAGCAGAGCGACGGTCGCGACCGGATCACCCGGCCGCAGTGCCGCCTCCAGCAGCAATTGCAGAAGCGTGCCTTGCGGCGTGGCCGAAAGCGGCGTGCCGGCCGAATCATCGGCGAGGATGCCGAAGCGGGAAAGCTCCGCCATCACCCGACGGGCGAGGTTGCGGTCCGGCGTGATCAGGGCTGCCCGGCTCTCGCCGTCCTGCCCCGGCCGTTCCAGCGCCAGTCTGAGCGCGACGGCAATCGCGGTTGCTTCCTCGCGCTCGTTGGCGGCTTCGATCAGCGCAACGTCGTTGAAGGCCGAAGTCAGCGCTCCCGCGGGCAGCTCGCTCTTCCATGTTCCCCAGTCGCTGGTCGCCTCTGCCGGGGCAAGCGCCCGGGACAGGATTTCGGCGCGCCGGTCAAGATCGGCCCCCGGTCTGTCAAGGATGCTGACATCGGCCCGTGTCAGCCTTAGCCTCTTCAGCAGCGACGACAGCCCGTATTGCGGATGGCTCCGGCTTGCGGGATTGGCATGCTGGCCCGGCGCCGGTTCCGGCGCGACCATCTGCCAATGTCCTTCGGGCATGGCGAGATCGAGGCCTGGAAGCACGATGACGCCTTCGGGCAGATCGGCGACGGCAGCAATCAGATCGGCGGTTGCCGGAACCGAACCCGTCGACCCGGCGATGATGACCGGCCCGCTAGGTTTTGCCGCCGAAAGCCGGGCCGCTTCGGCCCTGAGAATGGCGTTTCTGTGCCGCGCCGGCGACGATTTGCCCAGTTCGGAAAGCCGCGCCGGCCAGAAGGCGCTGGCGATCTGCAGAAACTCCGCGGTCAGCTGCCACCAGGCGGCATAGTCGCCGGTATCGAGCTTCGACAGTTCCGACCAGTCGAGATCCTCGGTTTCGATTGAATCGATCAGCTCGGCGAGGTTGCGGGCAAGCCAGATCGCGTCCGCCGGGCTTGCCGGCGCAACGAGCGGCGAGTCCGAATGAATATGGCGGACGATCTCCGGCAGTTTGTTGCGCCAGGCAAGGATCAGGCGCGCCAGTTCGAGCAGCCGCGCAGTATTCGACAGCGGCTGGGCGAGGTCGATCGTCGCCGGCAGCGCCTCGTCGAAATAGCCGCTGTCGTCGTCGGTTTCGCCGAGGGGGCGGATGATAGGCAGGATCGCCGACCGGCCGCCGAGCAGATCGACGAATTCCGAGCGCAGCACACGCACGGCGCGCCGGGTCGGCAGGTAGATGGTTACTCTGGCGAGCGACAGCGGGTCGTCGGCGTCATGCCGGAAAAGCGGCGTCAACCGGCCGTCGCAGAGTGTCGTCGCCAGGGTTTTCAGGAAGGGAAGGCCCGCCGGGATCGTCAGGATTCGTGGCTGGTGCCGCTCCCTCATGGCTCACGCGAACGCCCGCAACCTGCGGATCGTTTCCTCCGCCTCGCCGATCGCCTCCGGCGTCCCCACCGTCAGCCAGTGCCCATCGAGCACCAGGCCGAAAAGCCGGTCGCGTGCGATCGCCTTGTCGAAATAGATATTCAGATTGAAGGCATCCTGTGGCGCATCGTCGAACAGCGACGGGTTCATGGCGATCGCGCCGGCATAGACAACGGGATTGGATGGATCGTCGCGGTAACGCCTCAGCCGGCCGTCGGCCGCCAGGCTGAAGTCGTTCTTGCCGTTGTGACCGGTGGTATCTTCAATGCCGACACAAAGCAGCGCCATGTCCATCTGCTCGGCATCGAAGAATCCGGCTAAGCGCTGCAGGTTCGTCGGCCGTCCCGGCTGCTCGCCGATCCAGAAGAGGTCCGCATTCATGACGAAGATATCGTCTCGGTCGAGCAGCCTCAGTCCCTTCGCCAGCCCGCCGCCGGAATTCATCAGCCCGTCCCGCTCGTCGGATATGATGATCTCGAGGCCGCGATAATTGCCGAGATGGTCGAGCATCTGGTCGGCATGGTGGTGAACGTTGACGACGGCCCGTTCGACGCCGGCCGCCACCAGCGCGTCCAGCGCATAATCGATCATGGCCTTGCCGTCGATCTTCACCAGCGGCTTCGGGATCGTGTCGGTGATCGGGCGCATGCGGGTTCCGAGACCCGCGGCCAGTACCATGGCTTGTCTGATGGTCATCTTGATCCGGAATTTATGATTCGCTCTGGCCTATTCCAGCCCTTGCGCACCAATCGCGCAAGGGGGCAAGCGTCTCATGCTCGAGCGCGACGTTGAGATAGGCGAGCGTGCGCGGCATATGCCTGAGATAGCCGGGCTTGCCATCCCGCTGCAGCAGCCGCACCCAGAGGCCGGCAAGTTTGCAGTTGCGCTGCGCCGACGTGATCGCCCAGGCCTTCATGAATCCGGCTTCATCGAAACCGCCCTGCCCATGGCGAAGAGCGAGATAATCGTCCATCAGCTGCCGGAACAGCTCCGGCTCGATCGTCACGCGTGCATCCTGGACGATCGAGGCAAGGTCATAGGCCGTCGGGCCGATCATGGCATCCTGGAAATCGATCAGGCCGATCCGTCGGACGCCGGTCTCCTGCGGGCGCCAGATGATGTTCGGCGAGTGGAAATCGCGCAGCAGCAGGTTCTTTTCGGCCACGGCGAGTTCATCGATCAGCGCGTCCCAGATCGCCAGATAGTCCTTGCGCTCTGCGTCCGAGGGTGCGGAGCCGCGCTTCCAGGCGATGTGCCAGTCGAGCACAAGCTGCACTTCCATCTTCATCGCGGTGCGATCGAAGTCGGGAATGTGATGCGTGTGCGCGGCGGAAACGGGAATATCCTGCGGAAACTGCATGGAATGAAGATGGGCAAGGCAGGCGACGCTTTGGCGGTAACGCTCGGCGATCGGCCGGCCGGCGTCATCGAGCACGCCTTCGGTGCCGAGATCTTCGATCAGCAGGATGCCCTGCTCATAATCGACCTTGTAGATCTCCGGCGCTGCAAACCCCCGTTCGCGCAGCGCATCGGCAATCGCAACGAAGGGATAGGCGTTCTGTGCGAGATGCGCGACCTTGGGATAGGGCTTGCCGTCGTAGACCGGCGGCCCCTCGGGATGCGGACGCCAGTCCATCAGGATTTTTCGCGGAGCAGCATCCGGATAGATCGCTTCATAGGCGCGCAGCGACGCATCGCCGGTCAGGAAGCGGCGTTTGGCGTCGAGATAGCCGGCCCCGTCGAGGAAATCGCGGATCGCGAAGACCCGGCGGATGCGCTGGGCCTGCTGGCCGGCGGCCTCGATCGTTGCCCGGCGACCGCTGCCCTCATGCACCAGCGCCAGGGCGATGCGCTCTGCCGGCAATTCGCTCTCAGCCATCTCCGGCCATTCGACGAGGCAGATGCCGTTCTCCAGCGCCTCGTCGAAGCCGAGCTCCGTCAATTCGCTGGCGTCGCCGAGCCGATAGAGGTCGAAGTGCGAAACCGGGATCCGCAGATCGTAGGATTGCACCAGCGTGAAGGTCGGGCTCGGGACCTCAAGCCCATCGTCATCGGCCATGGCACGCAGGATCGCCCGGGCGAGCGAGGATTTGCCGGCGCCGAGATCACCGGAAAGAGTAAGGCAATCGCCGGCCTTCAAGGCGAGCGCCAGGTCTTCGCCGAGGCGAATGGTGGCCGCCTCGTCCTTCAGGAAAAGCGAGATCGTATCGGTCGTCATTCGGCAGCGGCGGAATGGGGGATATCGACCGAGGGGATACGGCAGACGACCGTCGTGCCCTTGCCCGGCTCGCTGTCGATCGTCACGTCGCCGTGATGCAGGCTGACGAAACTGTCGACGATCGAAAGGCCGAGGCCGGCGCCGCCGCGTTTTCCGCTTTTAGCGCCCGTCGCGAACCGGTCGAACACGGTCGCGATCATGTCGGGCGAGATGCCGGGGCCGCGATCGCGGACGGAGAAAACGAAATCCGTGCCTTCGCGTTGGCATTCCAGCGAAATCGAGCTGCCCTCCGGCGAGAAGTTCGCCGCGTTGGAGAGAAGCTTCAGCAGGATCTGCTTCAGCCGTTGCGGATCGGCGACGATCGAGCCGAGATAGGCCGGCGCGGTGATTTCGAGCGCCACGCCGCTTTCCTGCAGCCGATCGGCGATCTGCATCGAGACGTCGTCGAGCAGGTCGTTGAGATCGATTTCCGCATAGTTGAGGTGCATGATGCCGGCATCGACGGTCGCAAGGTCGAGAATATCGTTGACGAGCGTCAGCAGAACCGAGGACGAGGTCGAGATATGGTCGATATATTCGGCCTGTCGCTCGTTCAGCGGCCCCACACCCTGCGTGCGCAGCAGATCGGTGAAGCCGATGATATTGGTCAGCGGCGAGCGCAATTCATAGGAAACGTGCTGAACGAAGTCGTTCTTCAGCTCGTCGGCCTTGCGCAGCGCCTCGTTCTTTTCGGTCAGCGCCCGCTCGGCCCGCACGCTGTCCGTCATATTGACGAAGGTCAGCATGGTCTGCGCGTTCGGCAGCGGGATGACGGCGTAGTCGAGCACGAGGCCGGAGAACAGTTCCAATGTTCCCTGGCCCGAGCGGCGCTCGTCGTCGAAGCTGGTGATCAGTTCCGCGAAGGTCTTCCAGCCGTCCGGCCGGTCGTAGGAGGGGGCGCAGGCCTCGCCGAGTGCACGGATATGGGTGCCGGGCTTTGCCTCGGCTTCGGTGATCCCCCAGAGCGCCCGGAAGGCCGGGTTGGACAGGCGGATGCGTCCATCCGGGCCGAACACCGCCACACCTTCGGAAAGATGGTCGATCGTTTCGCCCTGCACCTTGACCAAGGTGTTGTAGCGCGTTTCGAGATCGACCTGCTCGGTCAGGTTTTCGAACACCCAGGTGGCGCCGCCCTGCGGATGGGCGGTGGCGAAGACGCGCAGCGTCTGACCGTTCGGCAGGTGCCAGAGGTCCGATTGCGTATCGAGCGCGCGATAGACGGAAAGCGCCGCTTCCTTCCAGCTTTTCCAGTTGAGCTGGTCCGGCAGCTTCTTGGCCGCCCGCAGCCGTTCGAGCAGCTCGCTATTGTCCGGCCGGCCTTCGAGAAAGGCGATATCGAGCTCCCAGAGCGCCACGAAGGCCTGGTTGTAGAATTGCAGCCGGCGCTCGCCGTCGAAGATGGCGACGGGCGTGGCGAGATGGTCGAGCGTCTCGGCATGGCTTTTCAGCGTCCGGTCCAGCTCGGCGCGCACCGCCTCGATATCGGACACGTCGATCGCCATGCCGGCCGAGCCGCCGGGAAGCGTGACGTCGACGACATCGAAGAAGGTACGGTTGCCATGCACGACCGTCGAGATCGTGTCGTGGAACGGCGATTCCGGCGTCGTCGTCGCGCGAATGCGTTCGCGCGCCACCGTCGTCAGCATCTCGCGGCCTTCATTGATCGCCTGTTGCGGCGAGCGCGCCTCGACCGCGTCGCCATAGGCCTGGTTGACCCAGGTGAGGCGCCCCGCCGGGTCGCGCTGCCAGGCCGGCATGTCGATCGCGTCGAGCATGGTCTGAAACGCCGAGATCGACGTCATCAGCCGGTCGCGCTCGATCCGGAGTTCGGCAAGCTCGGCGCGCAGATTGTTGAGCGCCACGAAGCGGACGAAGGCGCGTCCGCCGGAAACCCGGCCCTGCGCCTCGAGGATCTCGTCGCGGATGGTCTCGACCACCATGTCGAAGCTCTGCGCTTCGTCGCGCAGCCGGTCGATCGCCTTTTCCAGGTCAGCGGCCGAGCGTGATTTCAGCCAGAGGCCGAAGGCCAGGAATTCGCCATCCTGCGGCGCGCCGGTCTCCGGCGGAAGCTGGCCGAGCAATTCAGGACGGGCATTGCCGTCCCAGATGACGATCCGCCGGTTCTTGTCGGCGATCAGCGCCTGATATTGTGAAATGCGTTGCTGAGCGTCTGAGAGCGCCGAGCGGATTTCCCGGCTCTCGTTTTCCAGATTGCCGCGCTGGCGCACCAGCCAGAGCGTCGAAAGCAGCGCTGCCGATATGACGCCGATGACGACGGAAACGCCGATGACCTGCGAGGAGGTGAAGAGGTGAGCCGAGGCTGCCGCCTGCTGCTCGCCCTGTGCCAGAACCGGCCGCGCCAGCGCGGCAAGCGCCGTGCCGGCCGCGCAGGTTTTCAGGAAGCGCGCCAATGATCGATGCTCTTGCTTTGCGGCCTCGTGTGCCGTTGCAGATTTATAGTCTTGGCCTGCCGTCGGCGGGCGGCGATGGGCGCGAGCGCCGTCGTCCGCCTGACCGGGCAGGCTGTTTTTCAATTCCGACATCCGCGGTATGTCTCCGTCCTTCAATGTGCCGCATTACGACAAGACATCCCATTTTCGGAGCGGTCGGACGGGGTCCGGCGCCACGAATCAAGTCTTAAAACAATACTTCGGAAGGGAATCGGCGGGAAGGGAGCGGCCAAAAAATAAGCCGCGGCATTTGTCAATGCCGCGGCTTCTACATCTTGTGGATATCGATGATGAGATCAATATCTGTAGTGGTCGGACTTGAACGGGCCCTTCGGCGAGACGCCGATATAGGCAGCCTGCTCTTCGCTAAGCTGGGTAAGCTTCACACCGAGCTTGTCGAGATGCAGGCGCGCGACCTTTTCATCGAGGTGCTTCGGCAGGATGTAGACCTTGTTGTCGTACTGGCCGGGCTTGGTAAAGAGCTCGATCTGCGCCAGCGTCTGGTTGGTGAAGGAAGCCGACATGACGAAGGACGGATGACCGGTGGCGTTGCCGAGGTTGAGCAGGCGGCCTTCGGAAAGCAGGATGATGCGGTTGCCCTTGGGGAATTCGATCAGGTCGACCTGCGGCTTGACGTTGGTCCACTTGAGGTTCCGCAGGGCGGCGACTTCGATTTCGTTGTCGAAGTGGCCGATATTGCCGACGATCGCCATGTCCTTCATCTCGCGCATATGGTCGATGCGGATGACGTCCTTGTTGCCGGTCGTGGTGATGAAGATGTCGGCCGAGGAAACGACGTCCTCGAGCAGCACGACTTCATAGCCATCCATCGCCGCCTGCAGGGCGCAGATCGGATCGGCTTCGGTGACCTTGACGCGGGCGCCGGCGCCGGAGAGCGAAGCGGCAGAACCCTTGCCGACGTCACCATAACCGCAGACGACGGCGACCTTGCCGGCCATCATCACGTCGGTGCCGCGGCGGATGCCGTCGACGAGCGATTCCTTGCAGCCGTACTTGTTGTCGAACTTCGACTTGGTGACGGAATCGTTGACGTTGATCGCCGGGAAGGGCAGCAGGCCCTTCTGGCTGAGCTGGTACAGACGGTTGACGCCGGTCGTGGTTTCTTCGGTCACGCCCTTGATCGCATCGCGCTGCTTGGTGAACCAGCCCGGCGAAGCGGCAAGGCGCTTCTTGATCTGGGCGAAGAGGATTTCCTCTTCCTCGGAATGCGGATGGGACAATACGTCCTCGCCGGCTTCGGCGCGGGCGCCGAGCAGGATGTACATGGTGGCATCGCCGCCGTCATCGAGGATCATGTTGGAAAGACCGCCATCGGCCCACTGGAAGATCTTGTCGGTGTAAACCCAGTAGTCCTCGAGCGATTCACCCTTGATGGCGAAAACGGGAACGCCGGCCGCGGCGATCGCGGCAGCGGCATGGTCCTGCGTCGAGAAGATGTTGCACGAGGCCCAGCGGACTTCGGCGCCGAGGGCCACCAGCGTTTCGATGAGCACGGCCGTCTGGATGGTCATGTGCAGCGAACCGGTGATGCGCGCGCCCTTCAGCGGCTTTGCGTCGCCGAATTCGGCGCGGCAGGACATCAGCCCCGGCATTTCGGTTTCGGCGATCGTGATTTCCTTGCGGCCAAAATCCGCAAGCCCGATATCGGCGACGACATAATCTTTTTCAGTGCTCATAGAGGTCTCCAGGCTGAAAAACGTCTCAAAAATTGGCGCAGGCGCGAAGATGACCGCGCGACGGATAGGCCGCGTGCCGATGCATATCGCCCGGATATGTGCAGCAGTTCCGGGATCGCGAGATGCACAACACCAAAGAGCCAAACCGCATTGCATGAACCAGGTTCGATGCGACACGCTTCAGCGCACGGCATGTCCGCCGTTTAGCAGGCTTCTGATGGGAAGGCAATAAGGATATAAAGAAGTCTTTATATGTTTATATGAGCTCGGTCTAGTAAGCTCACATCTCTTCGCCGAACCGGTTCTGGATCAGCTGGTCCAAGGCCTCCAGCGCTTCCTCGGCCTGGCTGCCGCTCGCCGAGACGACGACGCTGGAGCCCGGGCTTGCCGCAAGCATCATCAGGCCCATGATCGACGTGCCGCCGACCGTCATTCCGTCCTTGGAGACGGTGATGGCGGCATCGAAGGTCTCGACCATCTGAACGAATTTGGCGGAGGCGCGCGCGTGAAGGCCGCGCTTGTTGATGATGAGGAGTTCCCGGGAAAGCGATGTCATGAAGCGCCGTTATTTTCCGCTGAGCACACGGCTCGCGACATTGATATATTTCCGCCCGGCTTCGGAAGCCTCGACCAGCGCCTTCTCCATATTGTTCTCGCCGCGCACCCCGGCGAGCTTGATCAGCATCGGCAGGTTGACGCCGGCGATGACTTCGGTGTGGCCGCTGCTCATGACCGATATGGCGAGATTGGACGGCGTGCCGCCGAACATGTCGGTCAGGATGACGACGCCATGGCCGTCATCGGCGCCGGAAACGGCTTGCAGAATGTCCTGCCGTCTCTGGTCCATGTCGTCTTCGGGGCCAATACAGACCGTCTCGATGAATTTCTGAGGACCGACGACGTGCTCGACAGCATGACGAAACTCTTCAGCCAGCTTGCCATGAGTGACAAGCACAAGTCCGATCATGATATTACTGCTCCCATATACGCAAACGATGGCTGAGATATCGCAACGCAGCAATTACGTCCACCGGTGGGGGCACATCTTGGCGATGAAAAGCCGAAGTGCAAGATAAAAATGCAAACATATAAGGCAGATTGATCAATCTGGAAGCCTTCAATCGCCGATATCAGGCGCTTTCGCCATCAGGACTGCCAGCGGTGACGGCACGCCTGTGAGCAACCGCAACGCGGGAAGCGAAAAACCGGCGGCAAGGCTGACGATTTCGCCCTCGGGGGGGACGCGGTTTTCGCCGGAAGCACTGCCCGGAAGCACGGCATAATGCATGGCCGCCCGAGGGATATGGTCCAGCCGGACGATGCCGGTGCCACGCAGCTCGATCAGGCCGGCGATCGACGGCGGGCAGGTGGCGATCACCGAGCCTGCCTCTTCTGACAGCAGCACCTGATCGTCGGCAACCAGCGCCGTGAACAGACCGAGCCGGCGGGCCTCTGTCATGCAGGTAAAGGCCAGCATCGATTTGCCCCAGCCGGAGGGCCCGCTGAACAGGAGCCCCGTCCTGCCCACGACGATCGCCGTCGCATGGATGTTGGGAGCCTCGCTCATGCTGCGGCATCGAGGGGCAGGGCGAGGATGAAGCGCGCGCCGACTATGCGTCCGTTCTCGCCCTCGGTGATGTTTTCCGCCCTCAGCGAACCGCCATGGGCTTCGGCGATCTGCCGGCTGATCGACAGGCCAAGGCCGGAATTCTGGCCAAAACCTTCCGATTCCGGCCGGTCCGTATAGAAGCGCTCGAAGATGCGGTCGATATTCTCCGCCTGGATGCCGGGACCGTTGTCCTCGATGGTGGTGACGCAGCGCGACCGTGTGCGCACCAGCCGCACGGTGATCTTGCCGCCCTTCTCAGGCACGAAGGAGCGGGCATTTTCGATCAGGTTCGTTATGATCTGGCCGATGCGCAGGTCATGGCCGTTGACGACGAAGCGCGTCTTGATGTTCGGCTTGCGCTCGATCGCATATTCGATCTCCACCTGCTTCTTGCTGCCCCTGATCTGGCGGGACACGTCGATCAGGTCGCGCAGCAGCACTTCCATGTCGACGGAACCGGCATCGACGCGCGCGAGTTCGGCATCGAGACGCGAGGCGTCGGAAATATCGCTGATCAGGCGGTCGAGACGGCGCACATCGTGCTGGATGACATCCAGCAGTCGTTTCTTGGAATCCTCGGATTTGGCGAGCGGCAGCGTTTCGACGGCGCTGCGCAGCGAGGTCAGCGGGTTCTTGAGTTCGTGGCTGACATCGGCCGCAAAGCTTTCGATCGCATCGATGCGGTCGTAAAGGGCCGTCGTCATCTCGCGTAAGGCGATGGAAAGATTGCCGATTTCATCCTGGCGGGCGGAGAAGTCGGGGATCTGCTCGCGTGTTTTGGCGCCGCGGCGCACCCGGATGGCCGCAGCCGAAAGACGGCGCAGCGGATTGGCGATGGTCGACGACAGCACCAGCGAAAGCAGCACGTTGACAAGCGTCGCCACGCCGAAGACCCGCATGATGGCAAGCCGTTCGGCATGCACGATATTGTCGATGTCGCCAGCCTGCGTCGACAAGAGCAGCACGCCGAGCACGGCGCGGAAGCGCTGGATCGGCACGGCGACGGAAACGATGAGTTCGCCTTTCTCAGTGGTGCGCACGACTGCGCCGCGCACGCCGGTCAGCGCGTTCATGACTTCGGGATAGATCGAACCGTCGCCGCCCGGTGCTTCCTTATAGAGCGGCAGATTGCCGGGCTGCAGCGCCTTGTTGAACAAGGTCACGAACCAATCGCTCCAGGTCTGCTTCTCTTCCTCGACCGGCGGCAGGTCGAAGCGCAGCACCTGGCCACGCGAATAAAGGTGACGTGAATCGAGCAGCAGATTGGCGTCGGCATCGAAGATGCGGGCGCGTGTGCGCGTCGGGGAGATCAGCCGGCGCAGGACGGGGGCGACCTTCTCGGGATCGATCGGAAACTCCAGGTCCTCGTCGTTCGGCACCGGGGTGATGCTCTGGCCGGCCTGCAGCTCGAGCAGCTTCTGCGGATCGATGGTAATCGAATTCGTATCGACCGATGCGGAGGCCGAAACGGCGCCGGCGATGATCTCGCCCTGGGTCAACAGGCTTTCGGCGCGGGCGTCGATCAATCCCTCGCGAAACTGGTTGAGATAGAGGATGCCGCCGACGAGCACGAGCAGCGCGACGAGATTGAAGAAGACGATGCGCCGCGTCAGGCTCGAAAAGACGGCATTGCCGAAGATGCGGCGAATCAGCGTGAAGGGATGCGACCAACGGCGGCCTCGGACGCGACGGGTGCTCACGCCCTCCGCATCGTCCAGATCCCTTTCCTGCACCAATTGTGCCAATGACAGGCCCTTTCGAAGGGCGGGGCCGGATAACCGGCCCGCAACCCTCAATTATGTCTCGCGCTGCGCCGTCGAGGCTCAGGCTGCTTCGCGGAACCGGTATCCCACTCCGTAGAGCGTTTCAATCATATCAAAATCGGTATCGACCATCTTGAATTTCTTGCGCAGCCGCTTGATGTGGCTGTCGATCGTCCGGTCGTCGACATAAACCTGTTCGTCATAGGCGGCGTCCATCAGCGCGTCGCGGCTCTTGACGACGCCCGGACGCTGCGCCAGCGAATGCAGGATCAGGAACTCGGTCACCGTCAGCGTCACCGCTTCGCCCTTCCAGGTGCAGGTATGGCGCTCCTGGTCCATGACCAGCTGGCCACGCTCCAGCGAACGGGCCTGCTGCACGGCCCCGGCCTTTGGCGTGCCGCTCGGGCTCGTGCCGCCGGCGGCCGCGGCTTCGCGGCTCGAAGCGCGACGCAGGACGGCGCGCACGCGCTCCACCAGCAGGCGCTGCGAGAAAGGTTTGGTGATGAAATCGTCGGCGCCCATCTTCAGGCCGAACAGCTCGTCGATCTCCTCATCCTTGGAGGTGAGGAAGATGACCGGGATATCCGATTTCTGCCGCAGGCGGCGCAACAGCTCCATGCCGTCCATGCGCGGCATCTTGATATCGAAGATTGCCAGCTGCGGCGGTCGCGCCAGCAGCCCGTCGAGCGCCGAGGCACCGTCCGTGTAGGTCTCGACCTTATATCCTTCGGCCTCCAGTGCGATCGACACCGAGGTGAGGATGTTGCGGTCGTCGTCAACGAGCGCGATTGTCGGCATGGTGTTGGTCTCCGTCATCAGTGCGCAATCTCCCGGATTTTCGTCGTCCCCAGGCGGTCTCAATGACCGGATGCGCTTATGGAGGATAAAGGTGGAACAAATTGTGGCAAAGATAAAGGGGAGGATTGTCGTAAAAATTCCCCACAATCTTAAGTAGCGCGACAAACTGTTGCAACGCGACCTCTTCAAACGATTTAAAATACCATCGAGAAATTTAAATCGATTAATACTTTGATATTACTGAACTTTCTCAATTTTAGTCTCTTGTGTTTTAAAATTTCTACCCTTATTTTCGCAGTCAGTTTTAACGGCAACGCGCCTGAGCGAAGGGAAGTAGCCATGGAAAAGTTCGGAGTTCATAACCCGGCAACGGAGCTTGCAACGGTTGGATTGGGCGGCGCAGCCAGCGTTCGCTATAACTTTTCCGCCGCAGCGCTCTATGAAGAATCCATCCGCCGGGGTGAAGCCGAACTGACCGCTCAGGGCGCGCTCAGAGCTCTCACCGGTCAGCATACGGGTCGCTCGCCGCGCGACAAGTTCGTCGTTCGTGACGCCAATACCGATGGCCAGATCTGGTGGGACAACAACAAGCCGCTCTCGCCGGAGCATTTCGCGCTGCTGCGCGACGATATGCTGGCCCATGCCGCCGGCAAGGACCTTTTCGTCCAGGACCTCATTGGCGGCGCCGAGGAAGGCCATGCCCTGCCGACCCGCGTCGTCACCGAATTCGCCTGGCATTCGCTGTTCATCCGCAATCTTTTGATCCGCCCGGAGACGGCGGCGCTCGCCGCCTTCGTGCCGAAGCTGACGATCATCGACCTGCCGAGCTTCAAGGCCGATCCGGCCCGCCACGGCTGCCGCACGGAAACGGTGATCGCTTGCGATCTCACCAACGGCCTCGTTCTCATCGGCGGCACCTCCTATGCCGGCGAAATGAAGAAGTCGGTCTTCACCGTGCTCAACTATCTGCTGCCGGCCAAGAGCGTGATGCCGATGCACTGCTCGGCCAATGTCGGCCCCGACGGCGATGCGGCCGTCTTCTTCGGCCTTTCCGGCACGGGCAAGACGACGCTTTCGGCCGATCCGGCGCGCACGCTGATCGGCGACGACGAGCACGGCTGGAGTGAGAACGGCATCTTCAACTTCGAGGGCGGCTGCTACGCCAAGACCATCCGCCTGTCGGCCGAGGCCGAGCCGGAAATCTATGCGACGACCCAGCGCTTCGGCACCGTGCTCGAAAATGTCGTGCTGAACGACCGCCGCGAGCCCGATTTCGACGACGGGTCGCTGACCGAAAACACCCGCTGCGCCTATCCGATGCATTTCATCCCGAACGCCTCGGCAACGGGCCGGGCCGGGCATCCGAAGACGATCATCATGCTGACCGCCGATGCCTTCGGCGTCATGCCGCCGATCGCCCGGCTGACGCCGGATCAGGCGATGTACCACTTCCTCTCCGGTTACACCGCCAAGGTGGCCGGCACTGAAAAGGGCGTCGTCGAGCCGGAAGCGACCTTCTCGACCTGCTTCGGCGCGCCCTTCATGCCGCGGCATCCGGCCGAATATGGCAACCTGCTCAAGGATCTGATCGGCCGCCACGGCGTCGAATGCTGGCTTGTCAATACCGGCTGGACCGGCGGCGCCTACGGCACCGGCAAGCGCATGCCGATCAAGGCGACGCGCGCGCTGCTCGCCGCCGCCCTCAGCGGCAAACTCGGCCAGGTCGAATTCCGCACGGATGCGAATTTCGGCTTCGCCGTGCCGGTTTCCGTCGACGGTGTCGACGGCGGCATTCTCGATCCGCGCTCGACTTGGGCCGACAAGCCGGCCTATGACGCGCAGGCCGAAAAGCTGGTTTCGATGTTCATCGCCAACTTCGCCAAGTTCGAGAATCACGTCGACGGCGGCGTCCGCGATGCGGCGCCCGGCGTCAAGGTTGCTGCCGAATAAGCCGAATAGAAGAACAGATCTCTGACTCACGTGAAACCCGGCATCGCAGGATTGCCGGGTTTTTCGATTGACGGCCGATATTTTCAACCGGCTGCCGATATGAGATAGAACGCCGCATGGCCAGCGACGCGCTCTATATCGATGACAGGATCACCATCTCAGGATGGGAGCTGACGGAACAGTTCGTTCTGGCAGGCGGCCCCGGCGGTCAGAACGTCAACAAGGTTTCGACGGCGGTCCAGCTGTTTTTCAACGTCGCGAATTCGCCTTCGCTTAGTGACCGCGTCAAGGCCAATGCGATCAGGCTTGCCGGCCGGCGCCTGTCGAAGGACGGCGTGCTGATGATCGAGGCAAGCCGCTTTCGCAGCCAGGATCGCAACCGTGAGGACGCGCGCGAACGGCTGAAGGAACTGATTCTGGAGGCCGCCAGGCCACCGCCGCCGCCGCGCAAGAAGACCAAGCCGACCAAAGGTTCGGTCGAACGCCGTCTGAAGGAAAAATCCGGCCGCTCGGAAGTCAAGAAAATGCGCGGCCGTCCCGGTGGCGGCGACTGACATGCCCGAACTGTCGAACGGCGTCCGCCATCTGCCTGAATATCTCGACCGGTCGCGTCAGGAAGCGCTGGTCGAGGTGATCCGTGCCGTGGTCGCCGAGGCGCCGCTTTTCGTGCCCGCCATGCCAGGCACCGGCAAGCCGATGTCGGTGCGCATGACCAATTGCGGGCCGCTCGGCTGGGTGACGGACAAGGAGCGCGGCTATCGCTACCAGCCGACGCATCCTGTCACCGGCAGGCCCTGGCCTGATATGCCGCAGTCGTTGCTCGAGATCTGGAATGACGTGTCGGGTTATGAAAAACCGCCGGAAGCCTGCCTCGTCAACTTCTATTCCGACGACGCACGCATGGGCCTGCATCAGGATAAGGACGAGCGCAATCTGCAGGCGCCTGTCGTCTCGATCTCGCTCGGCAACAGCTGCCTCTTTCGCGTCGGCGGTCTGAGCCGCAACGATCGCACGCTATCTTTCAAACTGTCGAGCGGTGATCTGGTCGTATTGGGCGGCGAGGGCAGGCTGTGTTTCCACGGCGTCGACCGGATTCATGCGGCAACATCGACGCTGTTGAAGAATGGCGGCCGCATCAATCTGACGCTGCGCCGCGTCAATCCCTGAGACGGATAGTCGAGATCGACTGCTACAATTTTCGCAGCGCCACCTGTTCGATCAGGTGATCCTTGCCCTTTTTGAGGATGAGATCGGCGCGTGGCCGTGTCGGCAGGATGTTCTGGCGCAGGTTCTTCAGGTTGATGTTCGTCCACAGATCCGCGGCGATATCGAGAGCTTCCGCATCGCTGATCGAGGCATAGCGATGGAAGTAAGAGTTCGGATCGCGGAAGGCGGTCTCCCGCAGCCGCATGAAGCGCGTGACGTACCAGTTATGAATCTGGTCTTCCGCGGCATCGATATAGATCGAGAAGTCGAAGAAGTCGGACACCATCGGCACAATCTTGCCATCGGCCGGCAGGTCGCGCGATTGCAGCACATTGATGCCTTCGAAGATCAGGATGTCGGGCCGGTCGACGATTTTGTACTCGTCCGGAAGCACGTCATAGACGAGATGCGAATAGCAGGGCGCCTGCACGTCCGGTCGGCCGGCCTTGATCGCCGAGAGGAAGCGCAGGATCGCCGCCGTGTCGTAGCTTTCCGGAAAACCCTTGCGCTGCATCAGCTTTTCCCGCTGCAGCACGGCGTTCGGATGCAGGAAGCCGTCGGTGGTTATGAGATCGACCTTCGGGCTGGAGGGCCAGCGCCCCAAGAGTTCCTTGAGGATACGGGCCGTGGTCGATTTTCCCACCGCGACCGAGCCGGCGATGCCGATGACGAAGGGCGTTTTCGTCACGTCGGACAGGCTCAGGAAGCGGTTGCGCTGTTCGAACAGCATTTGCGAGGATTCGACATGCGCCGACAGCAGCCGCGACAGCGACAGATAGATGCGCCTGACCTCGTCGAGATCGATCGGGTCGCCCATCGAACGCAGCCGCTTGACCTCGTCGCTGGTCAGCGTCAGTGGCGTGTCCGCGCGGAACTTCGCCCATTGTTCGGAAGAGAAGAAGTGGTAGGGCGAATAGGATTCGGACTGGAAGTGATCCAATGTTTCCGGCACCCCGATGATCTCAGTCGCGATACTCATGAACTCTGCCGATTGGCCTTTTCCTTGAGACCGGACTGCGCGGTTCTGCGCTCGAGTTCGGCCATGACATTCTCTAACGGTATTTCGGCAATCTTCAATACGACCAATAGGTGATAGAGCACGTCGGCGGCTTCATAGGTCAGATTGTCGCGGTCGCCGGTCGCCGCCGCCATCACGGCTTCGATCGCCTCCTCGCCAAGCTTCTTTGCCGCTTTCGGCTGGCCGCCGGCCACGAGTTTCGCCGTCCAGGACTGGTCCGGCGAGGCCTTCGATCGCTCTTCAACGATCCTTTCGAGATCGGCAAGGGAAAATCCGCTCATATGTCCGCTTTCAAGCCTCAGTCGAGACGCATGTCGATGCCGCACTTCGACATATAGTGTTTCGCCTCGCTGACGGAATAGGTGCCGAAGTGGAAGATCGAGGCGGCGAGCACGGCATTGGCGTGACCTTCCTTCACCCCGGCGACAAGGTCGTCGAGGTCGCCGACACCACCCGAGGCAATGACGGGCACGCGCACCGCGTCGGCGATCGCCCGGGTCAGTTCCAGGTCGTAGCCGACCTTGGTGCCGTCGCGGTCCATCGACGTGACCAAGAGTTCCCCCGCGCCGCGTGCCACCATCTTCTGGGCGAATTCGACGGCGTCGATGCCGGTCGCGTTGCGGCCGCCATGCGTATAGATTTCCCAGGCGCTGAGATTGTCGCCGCCGACCGCCTGCGTGAGCCTGCGCTTGGCGTCGATCGAGACGACAATGCACTGGTCGCCGAACTTGTCGGCCGCTTCAGTGACGAAGTCGGGATTGTTGACCGCAGCCGAGTTGATCGAAACCTTGTCGGCGCCGCACAGCAGCAGCTTGCGGATATCGGCGATGGTGCGCACCCCGCCGCCGACCGTCAGCGGCATGAAGCACTGGTCGGCCGTGCGCGACACGACATCGAAGATCGTTTCGCGATTGTCCGATGAAGCGGTGATGTCGAGGAAGCAGAGTTCGTCGGCGCCGGCCGCATCATAGGCTTTCGCCGCTTCGACGGGATCGCCGGCATCAACGAGATTGAGGAAGTTGACGCCCTTGACGACGCGGCCGTCCTTGACGTCGAGGCAGGGGATGACACGGGCCTTGAGGGTCATTTAAGCGGTCTCCTTGGCCCTGCTGGCCTTGATCAGCGCCAGCGCTTGCCTGGGGTCGATCCGGCCGTCATAAAGCGCCCGGCCCGAAATCGCGCCTTCGAGCTTGCGTGCATCGGGTTCCAGCATGCGTCTGACGTCGTCGAGCGAGGCAAGACCGCCGGAGGCGATGACGGGAATGGAGACGGCACCGGCAAGTTCCAGCGTCGAAGCCCAGTTGATGCCGGCAAGGATGCCGTCGCGGTCGATATCCGTGTAGATGATCGCGGCGACGCCCACGCCTTCGAATTTCTGAGCGAGCTCGATGACGCCGAGTTCGGAAGCCTCAGCCCAGCCTTCGACAGCCACCTTGCCGCCCTTGGCGTCGATGCCGACGGCGACGTGACCGGGAAATTTCCGGCAGGCCTCGATGACCAGATCAGGATTTCTGACCGCCACCGTGCCGAGAATGACGCGACGCAGCCCGCGCGCGAGCCACGCCTCGATATGATCGAGCGTGCGGATGCCGCCGCCGAGCTGCACCGGATTCTTCGTCGCCCTGAGGATCGCTTCGACGGCCTCGCCATTGGCCGAATGTCCCGCAAAGGCGCCGTCGAGATCGACCACATGCAGCCATTCGAAACCCTGGTCTTCGAAGGATTTCGCCTGGGCGGCCGGATCGGTGTTGTAGACCGTCGCCTGCTGCATGTCGCCGAGCTTCAGGCGGACGCATTGGCCGCCCTTCAGATCGATCGCGGGAAAAAGGATCATGTCGTCTTACGTCCGTAAAGTGGTCGATACCATCAGCGCATTCCACGCATCTACGATATCCGAGCGGAAAAAGACAGCGGCAATGGTGGCCGCGCCGAAAAGCAGAAGAAGCAGCAGGGTGACGGCAAAGCCGGCGCGAACCTGGCGCCAGAAGCCGAGGCGCCGCTTCATCGATTTCTCGATGTCGCGCACCTCCCGCAGCGCCTGGCTGTTGACGGCGGCGAGCCGGATCTCCGGCTCCATCGCCTCCACATAGGTTTCGGCATAAGTTGCAAGGATCTGCGAGGCGCGGTCGCGTAGCGTATTGCGCAGGTCGGTCGAGAGATAATTGCCGGAGACGGCGGCAAGCTCGGCCTCGTTGGGCGAACGGCCGGCATTGCGCTTGCGGTAGCTGAGCACGAAATCGCGCTTCTGCCGCTCGTAGAGGGCATAGGCGAGCAGGCCGATCAGATCGTCCTCGCCTTCGATATAAAATTCCAGCACGGCTTCCGTGATGTCGCCGGCGTTGATGCCGTTGGCGCGCAGCTGCGAATTCTCGTTGCCGGCAAGGAATTCATGGATCATCGGTCCAGCCTTTCTGTCAACGACTTGGCCGCATTGGAAAGCGCTCTCCGGTGAATGGCCTCATCGACACGGCGGATGATCGTTCCATCGGGAAGCCGGATGTCCGAGAAGGGCGGCAGCCCCTCTCTGGAGGGTCTCAGCATATAGAACACCTTGCCTGATTTCCGCGAAGCCGGCATCGAGCGCACTCCTGTTCCCGTGTTTCATAAAGGGAAAATAAGGCGGCGGTATTACGGGTTCCAGCGCAGGAAATTGGCGATCAGGGCGAGGCCAAGCTTCTGGCTCTTTTCCGGGTGAAACTGAGCGCCCACCATGTTGTCGCGCCCGACGAGAGCCGTCATCGGCCCACCATAATCGGCCGTCGCAATGACGTCGTCGGCATTTTCGGCGGCAAGATGGTAGGAATGCACGAAATAGGCGTGCAAGCCCTCGGAGCCCGTTGGAATGCCGTCGAACAGCGGATGTTCGCGCTTCAGGTCGAGCGTGTTCCAGCCGATCTGCGGAATTTTCAGCGCGGGATCGTCAGGCGTCATCTCGATGACATCACCGGGGATCCAGCCGAAGCCGTGCGTCACCGTCTTCTCGAGGCCGCGCGAGGACATGAGCTGCATGCCGACGCAGATGCCGAGGAACGGCCGCGCCCTCTTTTCGACAGCCTCGATCAACACCTCGGCCATGCCGGGCACGGCATCGAGGCCGCGCCGGCAATCGGCATAGGCGCCGACACCAGGAAGCACGATGCGATCGGCGGCGGCAACATTTTCCGCTTTGTCGGTGAGATCGATCTGCGCATCGATGCCCGCCTCGCGCGCGGCCCGCTCAAAAGCCTTGGTGGCCGAGCGCAGATTGCCGGAACCATAGTCGATAATTGCGACGCGCATCGTCAGCGTCCTCCATCAAAACCAAAGAGACCAAGCGATGTCGTCTGGCCATGCGGGCTGTTCGGTCGGGTCTTGTTCTCCCAGCCCGGCACGGCGGCGTCAGTATCGGCCTGGACCGCCTTGTCGGAGAAGTACACGTCTTCGGCAATGCCGATCGTATCGGCCGCAATGAGTGCGTCTTCGTTCCAGCCGCGGCCGGCGAGATTGCGAATACGGAGGTTCTGGCCCTCGAGACCGACCAGCAGGTTCACGCCCAGCGTGATTGCCGCTCCCGCCGGCCAGAAACCCGGTTGGTCCATCAGCGCACCGCCGATTGCCTGCACCAGAAAGGCCGCTGCCGCGTATAGCCACAGCCGATGGACCAGCAGCCAGACCCATGGAAACAGCAAACCGAGCCATGTGAAGCCGTCGCGGATCACCCACGTCTCGTCAAGGCGAGTGCCTGCGCTGCCGGGCGGCGTCAGAAAAATATAGCTGGATGTCATTGTCGCCGCTCCTTTGAGAGGCTCAGACGAGCGTGCCCTTGGTTGAGGGAACACGGCCCGCCTGTCTCGGATCGATCTCTGTCGCCGTGCGCAATGCGCGGGCGACGGCCTTGAAGCATGTCTCGGCAATATGGTGGTTGTTGGCGCCATAATGGTTGAGAATATGCAAGGTGATGCCGGCATTCTGGGCGAGCGCCTGGAAGAATTCGCGGACGAGTTCGGTGTCGAAAGTGCCGATCTTCGGGGCGCTGAAGGCGACGTTCCAGACGAGGAATGGCCGGCCGGAAAGATCGACCGCCGCCTTGGTCATCGTCTCGTCCATGGCAAGATCGATCGAGGCATAGCGGGTGATGCCGCGCCGGTCGCCGAGCGCCTTGGAGATCGCCTGGCCGATCGCAATGCCGGTATCCTCGACCGTATGATGGTCGTCGATATGCAGGTCGCCCTTGGCGTCGATTTCCATGTCGATGAGGGAATGCCGCGAAAGCTGGTCGAGCATATGGTCGAAGAAGCCGACGCCGGTCGAAATCTTCGACTTGCCGGTGCCGTCGAGATTGACGGAAACGGAAATCGAGGTCTCGTTGGTCTTGCGGGAAACGCTGCCCGTACGGCTTGCTGCGGTCTCGGCCATTTGGCCCTCCATCGGAATAAGGCCGTTCCTTATCAGGCGTATTGGCAAATATCCAGAAGCCGGGGAAGAGAAAAGCCGGCCCATTTGCAATCGGCTCCGGCCTGCTTACATAGGGCTCAACAAGGCCGATGTGCGGTCGAGGTAAAAGCCCGCGTCATGGGCAGACAGGTGTTTTATGACAACGATCATTACTGTTCGAAAAGGCGGCAAGGTGGTGATGGCGGGCGACGGCCAGGTGAGCCTCGGCCAGACCGTGATGAAGGGCAATGCCCGCAAGGTGCGCCGCATCGGCAAGGGCGAAGTGATCGCCGGTTTTGCAGGCGCCACCGCCGATGCCTTCACCCTGCTCGAAAGGCTTGAAAAGAAGCTGGAGCAATATCCCGGCCAGCTGATGCGCGCCGCCGTCGAGCTCGCCAAGGACTGGCGCACCGACAAATACCTGCGTAATCTCGAAGCCATGATGCTCGTCGCCGACAAGTCGATCACGCTGGCGATCACCGGCAACGGCGACGTACTGGAGCCGGAACACGGCACGACGGCGATCGGTTCGGGCGGCAATTTTGCCCTCGCGGCCGCCCTGGCACTCATGGATACCGACAAATCGGCCGAAGAGATCGCCCGCCGCGCTCTCGATATCGCGGCCGACATCTGCGTCTACACGAACCATAATGTCGTGATGGAAGTGCTGGATGCCGAAGGCTGAACCCTATGCTTTCCGGCCGCTTGCCGTGGCTGATCTGCCGCTCCTCGCCAAATGGCTGGAAAGCCGACATGTCAGGCGCTGGTGGCGCGATCCGGCCGAGGCGCTGGCTTCAATGGAAGAGCATATCGATCCGGCCTCCGTCTCTTGCTTCATCGTCACGTTGAATGGAAAGGACTTCGCCTTTATCCAGGCGGCCAATCTCGACGACGAGGACGATGAAGCGTTCGCCGGCCAGCCGAAGGGCACCTACGGCATCGACCAGTTCATCGGCATAGAGGAACTCGTTGGCAAGGGTCACGGACCGGCCTTTATGATAGGGTTCTGCGATATGCTCTTTGCAAAGGGTGCGCAGCGGATCCTCGTCGATCCGCATCCTGACAATGTTTTCGCAATCAGAGCCTACACCAAGGCGGGCTTTCAAGGACTTGGCGAAACAACGACTAATTACGGCCGGGCGCTGTTGATGGCCCTGGACCGCCAGGAGAATGATACGCAATGACCACCTTTTCCCCCCGCGAGATCGTTTCCGAACTCGACCGCTACATCATCGGCCAGCATGACGCCAAGCGCGCCGTTGCGATTGCGCTGCGCAACCGCTGGCGCCGCCAGCAGCTCGACCCGAGCCTGCGCGACGAAGTCATGCCGAAGAACATCCTGATGATCGGCCCGACCGGTGTCGGCAAGACCGAGATCTCCCGCCGCCTGGCAAAACTCGCCGGCGCGCCCTTCATCAAGGTGGAGGCGACCAAATTCACCGAGGTCGGCTATGTCGGCCGCGATGTCGAGCAGATCATCCGCGACCTGGTCGAGGTCGGCATCGGCCTGGTGCGCGAAAAGAAGCGGGCCGAGGTCCAGGCCAAAGCGCATGTGAGCGCCGAGGAGCGTGTCCTCGATGCGCTGGTCGGCACCACCGCTTCGCCCGCCACCCGCGAAAACTTCCGCAAGAAGCTGAGGGACGGCGAACTCGACGACAAGGAAATCGACATCGAAGTGGCCGATACCGGTTCCGGCATGGGCGGCTTCGAGATCCCCGGCATGCCGGGCGCCAATATCGGCGTGCTCAATCTGTCGGAAATGTTCGGCAAGGCGATGGGCGGGCGCACCAAGAAGGTCCGTACGACGGTCAAGGCCTCCTATACCGACCTGATCCGCGACGAGTCCGACAAGCTGATCGACAATGAGGTGATCCAGCGCGAGGCCGTTCGCTCCACCGAGAATGACGGTATCGTCTTCCTCGACGAAATCGACAAGATCGCCGCCCGCGACGGCGGCATGGGCGCCGGCGTTTCGCGCGAAGGCGTGCAGCGCGACCTGCTGCCGCTCGTCGAAGGCACGACCGTCTCGACCAAATACGGGCCTGTGAAGACCGACCATATCCTGTTCATCGCCTCCGGCGCCTTCCATGTCTCCAAGCCTTCGGATCTGCTGCCGGAACTGCAGGGCCGCCTGCCGATTCGTGTCGAGTTGCGTCCGCTGAACAAGGAGGATTTCCGCCGGATCCTGACCGAGACCGAGGCGAGCCTCATCCGCCAGTATCGCGCGCTGATGGAAACCGAAAGCCTGAACCTCGATTTCACCGACGACGCAATCGATGCGCTGGCCGATGTCGCGGTGCATTTGAACTCCTCCGTCGAGAATATCGGCGCGCGCCGCCTGCAGACGGTGATGGAGCGGGTTCTGGACGATATTTCCTACAACGCCCCGGATCGCGGCGGCACGGCCATCACCATCGATGCCGCCTATGTGCGCGAACATGTGGGCGATCTCGCGCAGAATACCGATCTCTCGCGCTTCATTCTGTGATCTCGGCGCACCGGTGCGCGTCTTTGCCGATGTGAATGGCGGATTGTGACGAACTCCACTCTCGACAGCGGGCCTTTTACTTTCTAGTGAAGGCCCGTTTTGTTTTCCGCTCCGGCTTTATTCGGCCAAGATTCTGGTCCAGTCAGCCGCATCGCAAGCAGGACGATGAACGGACGGGATAGCGGATCGTGCGACGCCTTTTGACAAGCCTTTTGATTGCCGCTGCCCTGGTAAATTCGGCGCCGGCCTTCGCCATGCAGACGGTGCCGGCGGGCAACCGTCACGTCGAGCAGCCCGATATTCCGGGCGCTTCCGTTCGCCGCACCAAGGGCACGAAGAGCAGCTTCGATCTGAAATACGAAAAGGTCCATGAGCTTCTGGCGACCGACCGGGAGCTGATGGCGAAAATCCGCAAGGTCTCCAGCGCTTACGGCATCAATCCCATCCATATCGTCGGCGCCATCGTCGGCGAGCACACCTATAATGTCGATGCCTATGACCGGTTGCAGGCCTATTACGTCAAGGCCGCCTCCTACGCCGGAGAAAGTTTCCGCTTCGCCTATGACGGCGAAAACGTCGATGATTTCGTGGCGCGGCCGCAATTTGCTCAGTGCAAGGGCAAGAGCGATTCCTACACGCTCTGGTCCTGCCGGGAAGATGTCTGGGAGAGCGATTTCCGCGGCAAGACGGTCGGCGGCCAGAGCTTCCCCAATAACCGCTTCAGCGCGGTCTTCTTCCAGCCCTTTTATGCCGGCCAGACTTTCGGCCTTGGCCAGGTCAATCCGCTGACGGCGCTGATGCTCTCCGATCTCGTCAGTCGCGTGTCGGGTTATCCGAAGCTGAACGAGAAGAATGCCGGCGCCGTTTACAGGGCGATCATGGACCCCGATATCTCGCTCGCCTTCGTCGCCGCTTCCATCCGCAGGTCGATCGACGACTACAAGGAGATTGCCGGCATGGATATCTCGGGCAATCCCGGCCTGACGGCGACGCTTTATAATGTCGGCAATTCGCGCCAGCGCGCCGCCGCACTCGCTGCGAAAAACCGTTCTTCCGGTGCGACCGTCTGGCCCGAAGAGAATTATTACGGCTGGCTGATCAACGACAAGCTGGACGAACTCAAGGGCCTGCTCTAGCTACAAGCCTGACGGGAAGCGTTGATCTTCCCCGAAAGGCTTTTCCGATGGACATGCGTCCTGATCCCTTCGTTCCGCCGGCACCGCTGCCGCGCACCGTGCCGCCGAGCCGGCTTGAGATCATCCGCATCATCCTGCGCAATCCGCTCGAACTCTGGGGCGAGCCGTCCTACACGCTGCCCTGGATCAGGACGAGCTTCTTCGGTCAACACACCCTGATCGTCAACGATCCCGGCCTGATCAAGCATGTGCTGGTCGACAATGCAGCGAACTATCGCATGTCTGACATTCGCCAGCTGGTGCTGCGGCCGATCCTGCGGGATGGCCTGTTGACGGCGGAAGGTCAGGTCTGGAAGCGATCGCGAAAGGCGGTCGCACCCGTCTTCACGCCGCGCCATGCCAAAGGTTTCGCCGGCCAGATGCTGCGACAATCCGAAGAATACGTCCGCAAATACGAAGGCGCCGGTCCGGCTGGTCAGGTCTTCGACATCGCCGCCGACATGACCGATCTCACCTTTGCGATTCTTGCCGAAACGCTTTTCTCCGGCGAAATCGTCTCCTCCAGCGGCCATTTTGCCGACGACGTCAACGAACTTCTCCACCGCATGGGCCGCGTCGATCCGATGGACCTGTTGCGCGCGCCCTCCTGGGTGCCGCGGCTCACCCGCATCGGCGGCCGGAGAGTGCTGGAGAAATTCAGGGCGATCGTGCGCGATACCATGGACATGCGGCTTGCGAAGATGAAGGCTGACCGCGCCACAGCGCCGGACGATTTTCTGACGCTGCTTCTCGAGCAGGCCGGTCCCGACGGCCTGACCAAGGAGGAAATAGAGGACAATATCCTGACCTTCATCGGCGCCGGCCACGAGACGACCGCGCGGGCGCTGGCCTGGACGCTCTATTGCGTCACAAACAGCCCGCATATTCGCGAAGCAATGGAAGCGGAGATCGACACTGTTCTGGCAACCGACGCCGAGCCGGTCGAATGGCTGGATCTCATGCCGGTGACGCGGGCAGCGTTCGAGGAGGCGCTCAGGCTTTATCCGCCCGCACCCTCGATCAATCGCGCCGCGATCGCCGATGACGTCTGGACCAATGCGAAGGGCGAAAAGGTCGAAATCCCGGCCGACATCACCGTGCTCATCATGCCCTGGACGCTGCATCGTCACGAACTCTATTGGGACAGGCCGCGCGCCTATATGCCGGAACGCTTTTTTCCTGAAAATCGCGGCAGCATCGGCCGTTTCCAATTCCTGCCGTTCGGCGCCGGCCCGCGCGTCTGCATCGGCGCGACTTTCGCGTTGCAGGAGGCGGTGATCGCGCTTGCCGTCATGATGCACCGCTTTCGCTTCGACCAGACGGAAGCGACCGACCCCTGGCCGGTGCAGAAGCTGACGACGCAGCCGCAGAACGGACTGCCGATGCGCGTGACGCCGCGCATAATTTCCCGTGCGGCATAAATCTTTCGAATTATTGCGGAATTGACTGTGAATGAAAGCCGGGCAAAGTGGCAGCATTCAAAGTCGTTGCCAGGGAGAATATCGCATGAGCCGCGTTGATAAGAACGGTCTTGCCGTCGAAGCCGTCCTTCATGATTTCCTCGTCCAGGAAGTTCTGCCCGGTCTGGCGATCGATACGGACAAGTTCTTTGCCGATTTTTCGGCGATTGTCCATGATCTCGCCCCCAGGAATCGGGCGCTGTTGACGAAGCGCGATGAACTGCAGCTCAAGATCGACGACTGGTATCGCCAGCACGGCGCTCCGACCGATATGGATGATTACCAGTCCTTCCTGCGCGCAATCGGTTATCTCCTGCCCGAGGGGTCGGATTTCCAGGTTTCGACCCAGAATGTCGATCCCGAGATCGCCTCGATCGCCGGTCCGCAGCTCGTCGTTCCCGTCATGAACGCGCGTTATGCCCTCAACGCCGCCAATGCCCGCTGGGGTTCGCTCTATGATGCGCTCTACGGCACGGACGCCATTCCCGAAAGCGACGGCGCCGAAAAGGGCAGGGGATATAACCCGAAGCGCGGCGAGAAGGTCATCGCCTGGGTGCGCGATTTCCTCGATGCATCAGTGCCGCTGCAGGACAGCCACTGGAAGGATGTCGCAAGCTTCGCCGTTAGGGATGGAGCGCTCATCATCCGGTCGACCGATGGCGAGCAGGCGGCGCTGAGGGACGGCGGGCATTTTGCCGGCTATCGCGGCGATGCCGCCACTCCCTCGCATCTTCTGCTGAAGAACAACGGCATTCACATCGAGATCGTCATCGATGCGGCAACGGCGATCGGCAAGACCGATCCGGCCCATATTTCCGATGTCTGGCTGGAATCGGCGATCACCACGATCATGGACTGCGAGGATTCGATTGCCGCCGTCGACGCCGAGGACAAGGTCGTCGTCTACCGCAACTGGCTCGGCCTGATGAAGGGCGATCTGCAGGAAGAGGTGGCAAAGGGCGGCGCGAGCTTCATCCGCAAGCTCAACCCGGATCTGGACTATACAGGTCCGGATGGGACCGCCTTCGAGCTGCATCGCCGCTCGCTGATGCTGGTGCGCAATGTCGGCCACCTGATGACCAATCCTGCCATTCTCGACCGCGATGGCAACGAAGTGCCGGAGGGCATCATGGATGCCGTCATCACCGGCCTGATCGCGCTTTACGATATCGGCCCGGCCGGCCGGAAGAAGAATTCCCGCGCCGGCTCCATGTATGTGGTCAAGCCGAAAATGCATGGACCGGAAGAAGTCGCCTTCGCCGCCGAGATCTTCTCGCGGGTCGAAGATGCGCTTGGGCTGGCGCGCAACACCATCAAGATGGGCATCATGGACGAGGAGCGCCGCACCACGGTCAATCTCAAGGAATGCATCCGCGCCGCCCGTGAGCGTGTCGTCTTCATCAATACCGGCTTCCTGGATCGCACCGGCGACGAGATCCACACCTCGATGGAAGCCGGTCCGATGATTCGCAAGGGCGATATGCGTCAGGCCGCCTGGATATCGGCCTATGAGAACTGGAATGTCGACATCGGCCTTGAGTGCGGCCTTTCCGGCCATGCGCAGATCGGCAAGGGCATGTGGGCGATGCCGGATCTGATGGCGGCGATGCTGGAGCAGAAGATCGCCCATCCCAAGGCCGGCGCCAACACCGCCTGGGTCCCATCGCCGACGGCCGCGACCCTGCATGCCACCCATTATCACCGTGTCAATGTCGCCAAGGTTCAGCAGGGACTGAAGGACCGCGCCCGCGCCAAACTATCCGACATTCTCTCGGTACCGGTCGCGGTGCGGCCGAATTGGACTCAGGAGGAAATCCAGCGCGAACTCGACAACAATGCTCAGGGTATCCTCGGCTACGTCGTGCGTTGGGTCGATCAGGGCGTCGGTTGCTCGAAGGTGCCCGACATCAACAATGTCGGCCTGATGGAGGATCGCGCCACTTTGCGCATTTCGGCCCAGCACATGGCGAACTGGCTGCATCACCAGGTGGTCAGCGAAGCTCAGATCGTCGAAACGATGAAGCGCATGGCCGCCGTCGTTGACCGGCAGAACGAGCAGGATCCGGCCTATCAGCCGATGGCCGGTAATTTTGATGGGTCGATCGCTTTCCAGGCAGCCCTCGACCTCGTGTTGAAGGGCAGGGAGCAGCCGAACGGCTATACCGAGCCGGTGCTTCACCGCCGCCGCCTCGAACTCAAGGCGAAGCAGGCCGGTTGAGCGCATGGTCGAGAATAAGAAAGGCCGCCGGAACGACAGTCCGGCGGCCTTTTTTATACCGAATTCGGCCTCTACCTTACTGGATGACGATGACCTTGGATGTGCCCTTGCCGGGACGAACGCGGCCGTAGAGGTCGATGACGTCCTGGTTCATCAGTCGAATGCAGCCCGAGGAAGCGGCAGTGCCGATCGAAGCCCATTCCGGCGTGCCGTGCAGGCGGAACAGCGTGTCCTTGCCGTCCTCGTTGAAGAGATACATGGCGCGCGCGCCGAGTGGATTGGTGAGGCCGGGTCCCATGCCGTCTTCGACATATTTGGCGACATCAGGGCGGCGTTCAGCCATTTCCTTCGGCGGGTGCCAGGTCGGCCATTCCTGCTTCCAGGCGACGTAGGCGGTGCCGGCCCATGCAAAGCCCTGCTTGCCGACGCCGATGCCGTAACGCATCGCCTTGCCATTGGCGAGGATGTAATAGAGGAAGCGCTCGCGCGTGTTGACGATGATCGTGCCCGGACGCTCGGTGGTCTGGTAGCTGACGACCTGGCGGCGGAACTGCGGCTTGACCCTGTCGATCGGGATCGCCGGCAGCGAGTATCCGGCATCCTTCGTCAAGCCATAGGCGTCATTGAAGATTTGCGCCGTCTGGACTGTCGGGCCCGCGCCCTTGTCGTCGACGGAGGCGCTGTCTGAGGTCGTGGAGCAACCGGCCAGAGCGAGCGTCGCCAGCAGGCCAAATACAGGGAATGCATTGCGGAAGCGCATAGATGACTCTTGAAGTTTTGCGGCAGGGAGAACGGTCTTTCGACCATCGTTGATTATGGTTTATTTTCGATTAACTTGCGCTTTGCAAGGCTGCTGCGGCGCGGCGAAATGGTCCGCCGCGCAAATTAAAAGCGCATGGTTTTTTTGCAACAACCTGCCCAGCCCCACGATGGTTATCCATGACGATTTTGAGCGTTTACAATAACAATCCGTTAATCGATGGCCGGCAATCGGACAGGGCCATGATGGTGCGAAGGGGCACGCAGATATTGCTGCATGAAATGCGCCACGCGGTGCTGCCCGAACTGCCGCTGGCGAGCGGGCGTCGCGCCGATCTGATCACGCTTTCGGAAAAGGGCGAGGTCTGGATCATCGAGATCAAGACGTCGATCGAAGATTTCCGGGTCGATCGCAAATGGCCAGAATACAGGCTGCATTGCGACCGCCTGTTCTTTGCCACGCACCAGGACGTACCGCTCGACATCTTTCCCGAGGAATGCGGGCTCTTCCTCTCGGATGGCTATGGCGCCCATATGATTCGCGAGGCGCCGGAACATCGTATGGCGCCCGCCACCCGCAAATCCGTCACACTCAATTTCTCGCGTGCCGCCGCCCAAAGGCTGATGATGGCCGAATGGGCGAACGGAAAACCCTTCACCGTCGACGACGTCTAACGGCGTAGGATTCCGCCCTCCTGCAAACGATCCGACGATATGCGAGAGAATAAAGTTCTAAAGCGCAAGGCGCGAACCGGAAGGATCGCGGCGCGCCTCATTGGAAACGGCAGCATATGCGCGCGTAACACGCGTCAGGCGTTCTGAATTGGGCCAATACCCATGGCCAGGCTGATCTGATGCCGTGATGCGCCCCGGTCCGCTAAGGACGATTTCCGGCTCCGAGAGATCCGTCTGATAAAGCCGATCGCTTGGGAAGATGTCGCAGGGATATTTGACGTTGGGCAGCGTCGACAGCGCGAGCGCCGGTCCTTGCCCGACAGCGGATTCGAGCATGCCGCCGATCCAGCACGGAACGTCGCGGGCAGCACAGAGGTCATGAATGGCGATTGCATTGGTCAGGCCGCCCACCCGGCCCGGCTTGATGTTGATCCAGCCGCAGGCGCCGATGTCGATCGCCTTTCGCGCCCGGTCGACCGATGTGATGCTCTCGTCCAGGCAGATCGGCGTGTTCAATTCGGCCTGGAGACGCGCGTGGTCTATGAGGTCGTCATAGGCAAGCGGCTGCTCGATCATCGCGAGGCCGAATCGGTCGAGTTCGCGAAACATGGCGATATCATCAAGAGTGAACGCGCTGTTGCAATCGACATGCAGAACCGCATCGGGGAAGGCTTCGCGCACGCGGGCGACCATTTCGAGCCCCCATCCACGGCGGAATTTCAGTTTCGTCCTCTGGAAACCGTCCTCCTGCGCCTTGCCGACCGCCGATACGAGTTCGTCGAGATCATCCATCACCGCTATATCGGCGCCGACGATCGCGTCCGGTCCCTTTCCGCCGATCATCTTCCAGAGCGGCTCGCCGGCAAGCTTCGCGGCAAGATCCCACCAGGCGGTATCGAGGCCGGCCTTCGCGAAATGATTGCCCTTCAGCGGCGCCAGTTCCCGCTGCAGAACTTCCGCCCTGTCGATGCGCTTGCCGATCAGTGCCGGCGCCATGACGTCGCGCAGCAGCGCAAAAGCGCCTGAAGCCCATTCCGGCGAAAACTGCGGCAGGCGATAAGGTGCGGTCTCGCCCCAGCCCTCTTCGCCCTCTCCCCTCAACCGAACCAGGATCGAGTCGATGGCGGTCTCCTCGCCAAAGGCCGTCCGCCATGGCGCCTTGAGCGGCATTGCAACGTGAAAAAGCTCAATTTCATCAATCAGCATCGCATTTCCTTCTGCTCCGGCACCGATGCCGGAGCGACATCAATTGCTGGGGTCGATCTCTTCCATCAGCGCGAAGAGATCTTCGATGCGGCTCAGCCTCTCGCGCCCTCCTTCGCCGGCCGCGGCGACGACTTCGGTGCAGAGGTAATTGGCGAGGCTGATCACCGCGACATAGGAATCGAACAGCGACATGCCCCGCACCTGGCAGGGAAAGGTCCACGTCGCAAACTTCGGCGTGGTGACCGCCACGCGATCGGTGAAAAAGGCGATGGGCACGCCGAGATCGCGAACGATCTTCATCGCGCGCCCCAGCGCCGGCGTTCGGCGTCGCAGCCCGACCGCAATCATCAGATCGTCAGGCGTAGCGCCGGCCAGCTCCTCCATCAGCGTCTGCCCGGCAGCCGGCACAAGCGTGACGTCGGAGCGGACCTGGATCAGCTGCCGGCGGATGTAGGCGGCGAAGAAGTAGCTGTTGCGAAAGCCGAGGACCCAGACGCGCCGAGCCGTGAGGCAACGGCGAACGACCTCGCCGAGATCATCGGGACTCACGGCCTCGAAGGTCTGGCGCAGATTGGCGATATCGCGCTCGAGATGCTGCTGCAGACGGGTGCGATCGGGCGCGGGTCCGAGCAGGCCGGTATTGAGATAAACCGGCTCTCCGGCCTCCTGCGCCTCCCGCACCTCGCGCTGCATCTCGCGATAATCCTGATAGCCGAGGCGTTTGACGAAACGGGTAACGGCCGCTTTCGAGACGCGGCCGCGCTCGGAGAGCTCCGTCGCTGAATAAACCAGGAGGTCGCCGGGAAATTCCAGGATCAGATCGGCGAGCGCGCGCTCGCTGCCCGGAAGATCGTCGTACTGGCTCTGGATGCGTTTTTCGAGCATGCGCGGCTTGCGCGTCGCTTCTGTCATGAAGGCCTCATTTCGTGGTCGGATTAAAACACTAGTATCGATCTGTTGACAATCTGAAATTTTTGTATCGTAATTGCCAGCAGGGAACGACGCCGAAAAATATGGGCGCGCCAAAGGGGAACTGGGATGAATGGCAGAGCCGCGGCACTGCACATGCCGTCGCATCGTGAGTGCGACCCGCTTTCGTATAAGCCCATGACCGTCCAGTCGCGGAAGGAAGATTCGTCTTGCCTGCCTTGGCCGCTCGTTGCCGAACTGCAGACATGCCCAGCACGTCGAATTTGCACGCCTGCCACAGACGAAAACGCCAAACTGGAAAGGAACAAACAATGCATAAGAGGCACTTCATCGCTATCCTTGCCGCCGTGGGAGGCGCCGCCCTCAGCCTGGCCCTCCCCGTTTCCGCAGCCCGCGCCGACACGCTCTCGGACATTACGTCCAGCAAGACGGTCCGCATAGCGGTCCCGCAGGATTTCCCGCCGTTCGGTTCTGTCGGCACCGACATGAAGCCTCGCGGCTATGATATCGACATGGCGACGCTCATCGCGGAGAAACTCGGCGCCAAGCTCGAGATGGTGCCGGTAACATCCGCAAACCGCGTACCATATCTGCAGACGAAAAAGGTCGATCTGGTAATCTCGAGCCTCGGCAAGAACCCGGAACGCGCCGCGGTGATCGACTTCTCCGATGCCTACGCGCCCTATTTCAACGGCGTCTTCGCTCCAGACGACGTGGCGATCAAATCGCTTGACGATCTGTCCGGAAAGGTCGTTGCCGTGACCCGCGGATCGATCGAGGATCTGGAGCTCACGAAGGTCGCGCCTGCCGATGCGACCATCAAGCGCTACGAGGACAACAATGGCACGATCTCGGCCTTCCTGTCGGGGCAGGTCGTGGCAGTGGTGACCGGCAACGTCGTGGCAGCCGCAATTCTTGACAAGAATCCGCCCCGCAAACCCGAACTGAAGTTCCTGATCAAGAACTCGCCCTGCTATGTCGGCATGAACAAGAACGAGCCGGAACTGATGGCCAAGGTCAACGAGATCATCGCCGCGTCCAAGAAGGACGGCACGTTGGACGGCATCTCGATGAAGTGGCTTCACCAGCCGCTCGACAAGAGCCTCTGACCCGTAAACAGCCGGGCCGGTCTTGCGATTGGCCCGGGAGCCTGGCGAGGCCCATCGATGACCTATACCTTCGAATTCAGCTGGCTGGCAGTCTATTATCCGGAGATCCTGAGCGGCATTGCGATCACCGTCGAGCTGATTGCTGTCGCGGCCTCCGTCGGGATCGCGGTCGGCATCTCATGTGCTTGGGTGCGCGCGCTGGGGCCTGCCTGGCTGAAGCCGCCGGTGACGGCCTATGTGGAGCTCATCCGCAACACACCCTTTCTCATCCAGCTCTTCTTCGTTTATTTCGGCCTGCCGCAGCTTGGCCTGCGCCTGAGTGAGATCGAGGCCGCCAATCTGGCGATGATCGTGAACCTCGGCGCCTACAGCTGCGAAATCATCCGCGCCGGCATCCAGGCCACGCCGAGGGGCCAGTTCGAAGCTGGCGCGAGCCTGGCCATGACGCCTTTCCAGACTTTCCGTCATGTCGTCGTCGTCCCTGCTCTGCAGCGGATCTGGCCGGCGCTTTCCTCGCAAGTGGTCATCGTCATGCTGGGCTCGGCCGTCGTCTCGCAGGTTGCAGCGCAGGATTTGAGCTTCGCCACGAATTTCATTCAGTCCCGCACCTTCCGCTCTTTCGAGGCCTATTTCTTTTCCACCCTCGTTTATCTGGTTCTTGCGATCCTGCTGCGCTGGATGCTCGCCCGGATCGGAGCAATGATCTTTCCACGGAGGGCCGTGCGGTGAGTGAATTCACCACTTGGGACATCGTCCGAAATCTCCTGCTTGCGACACGCTGGACCGTGCTGCTGTCCCTGACGGCGTTCATCGGCGGCGGGATGCTCGGGGCAATTCTGCTTTTCATGCGGATCGGCAAGCACCGGGCTGTCGGCCTCTTCGTAAAATACTACACGGAGCTTTTCCAAGGCACGCCGCTGCTGATGCAATTGTTTCTCGCCTTCTTCGGCCTCGGACTGTTCGGCATCGACGTGCCGGCCTGGACGGCCGCCGGGGTTGCGCTGATGCTGTGGTCGGCTGCCTTCCTCGTCGAGATATGGCGCGGCTGCGTCGAATCCATTGCCCGCGGCCAATGGGAAGCGTCGGCCAGCCTCGGCATGGGCTATATCCAGCAGATGCGGCACGTGATCCTGCCGCAGGCGCTTCGGGTCGCTGTGCCGCCGACGGTCGGGTTTCTGGTGCAGGTCATCAAGGGCACGGCGGTGACCTCCATCATCGGCTTCATCGAATTGTCGAAAGCCGGCACGGAGGTCACCAACGCGACCTTCGAGCCTTTCAAAGTCTACGGCATTGTCGCGCTCATCTATTTTGTCTTGTGCTGGCCGCTCTCGAAAAGCAGCCAGATCCTGGAGAGGAAGCTGAATGTCGCTCATCGAAATCACTGAGGTCCGCAAGAGTTTCGGCGACAACGAAGTTCTCAAGGGCATCGACATCGACGTCGAGCCCGGCGAGGTGATCGCGATCATCGGCAAGAGCGGTTCCGGCAAATCGACGCTGCTGCGTTGCATAAACGGGCTGGAAAATATTGATTCGGGCTCGATCTCGGTCGACGGCGCCCAGCTTCTGCCCGACGACCTGCATTTGAAGGCGCTTCGGCTGAAGGTCGGCATGATCTTCCAGCAGTTCAATCTGTTCCCGCATCTGACCGCAGGGGCCAATGTCATGCTCGCGCAGACGGTGGTGAAGAAGGCGCCGAAAGGCGATGCGGAACGGATCGCTCGGGAAATGCTTGCCCGGGTCGGGCTAGCCGAGAAGTTCGATGCCTATCCGGACGAGCTTTCCGGCGGCCAGCAGCAGCGCGTGGCGATCGCGCGGGCGCTCGCCATGCAGCCGATCGCGCTTCTTTGCGACGAGATAACCTCGGCGCTCGATCCGGAGCTTGTTGCCGAGGTGCTTGCCGTCGTCCGCACGCTTGCCGCCGATGGCATGACGCTGATCATGGTGACCCATGAGATGAATTTTGCCCGGGACGTCTGCAATCGTGTGGTCTTCATGCACCAAGGCCGCGTCCACGAGATAGGGCCGCCCCGGAAGATTTTTTCCGAACCGGCGACCCCGGAACTCCAACAGTTTCTGGGTGTCAAGGCTTCGGCATAGGACGATCGGAGCTGGACGCCGAATGCCGCGGCGCCGTTTGCTATTTCGGCGCCCGTTTGGCGAGAATACGCTGCAGCGTGCGACGGTGCATGTTGAGCCGGCGCGCCGTTTCCGAGACATTGCGCTCGCACATTTCATAGACCCGCTGAATGTGTTCCCAGCGCACACGGTCGGCCGACATCGGATTTTCGGGAAGTTCGGCCTTTTCGCCCGGCCGCTGCGTCAGCGCCGAAAAGACGTCGTCGGCATCTGCGGGTTTTGCCAGGTAGTCGACGGCTCCGAGTTTCACGGCCGTCACCGCCGTCGCGATATTGCCGTAGCCGGTGAGCACGATGATTCGCGTGTCGTCGCGCCGCTGGCGGATCGCTTCGATGACGTCGAGCCCATTGCCGTCGCCGAGCCGGAGGTCGACCACTGCATATTTCGGCGGCCTGCCTTTCGATTTCGCAACGCCTTCCGCCACGGACTCAGCCGTTTCCACCTGAAAGCCGCGCGTCTCCATCGCCCGTGCGAGACGGCGCAGGAACGGCCCGTCGTCGTCGACGATCAGCAAGCTGGCGTCGGGCCCGATATGGTCTTCATCCGACGCGGCCAAATTTCCATGATTCTGTTCTGTCATCGTCTCAGGTCCCGGCGCTTGAACGCCCGATCTCGGTCAACCGTTTTTCATTCTACTTATGCCGATAAAGTCATTTTGTCGAATTTGCGTCGAGCAGCATTCGCGGCCATTCGATGCGGATGCGCGCGCCGGCTCTCTCCGGCTCGCGGTTCTCGAAAATCAGCGATGCGCCGGAGCGCTCCAGCAGCGTCTTGGCGATGAAAAGTCCGAGCCCGAGGCCCCCGGCCGTATCTTCCTTCTGCCGCCTGGTCACATAGGGCTCGCCGATCCGGGTCAGGATGTCGGGTGAATAACCGTTGCCGTCGTCCTCGATGACGATCAGCACCTTGTCGTGATCGTGCTCGACGGTGATCGTCACTTTCTCCCTGGCATAGTCGACGGCATTCTCGATGAGGTTGCCGAGCCCGTACATGATCCCGGCATTGCGATCGGTGACCGGCTCGCTCTTGCGCGGGCTTTTTTCGATCAGCTCGAGCGCGATGCCGAATTCCCGGTGCGGCGCAACGATCTCCTCGATCATCGAGGACAGCGGCAGCCGGCGCATATGCGCCTCGTCTTCCGAAGACAGCGTCGTCAGCCGCCGCAGAATGTCACGGCAGCGTTCGCTCTGGCTGCGCAGCAGCATGACGTCCTCGCGGAACCGATCGTCGTCCTTCAGTTCCCGCTCCATTTCCTTGGCAACGACGCTGATCGTCGCAAGCGGCGTGCCGAGCTCGTGGGCGGCGGCCGCCGCCAGCCCGTCGAGCTGCGAAAGGTGTTTTTCCCGCTGCAGTACGAGTTCGGTCGCGGCCAGCGCATCGGCAAGCTGGCTCGCTTCCATCGAGACCCGGTAGGCATAGAAAGCGGCAAACGCCATCGTCGAGGCGATCGAGCACCAGACGCCGAACTGCATGACATTGTGCACGTTGATCTCGGTCCCGTCGAACCACGGCAGCGGAAAGGGCGAAAAGGCAAGCACCGTGATGCAGACCATCGCAATGCCGATCAGCGCGGTGCTGTAGCGGATCGGCTGCGAGGCAAAGGAGATGATGACAGGCACGCAGACGAGGGCTGCGAAGGGATTGGCAAGACCGCCGGTGATGAAGAGCAGCGCGCAGAGCTGCAAGAGATCGAAGCCGAGCAGCGCAAAGGCGGCCGGCGGTTCCAGCCGATGCGTCGGTGGGTAGCGGATCGTCAGATAGAAATTCACCCAGGCAAGAGCGGCAATCAGCGAAGAGCTGGCGATCAGCGGCAAGGGAAATTTCAGCCAGAAGGCGACGATGAAAACCGTCAGCGCCTGCCCGCCGACAGCAAGCCAGCGCAGCCGCACCAGCGTCTGCAGGCGCAGCCTGCGGCTGCTGTGCCGATCCTCCATCGTATGGCTTTCTGCCTTGTCGATCATTCCGAGGGGCTCCTTGGGTCGCCCTCATGTACCACGCGGCTTTGCCCGTGTCGTCGGCAATGCCTCTTCCGGCCGCTCCGGCCAGGGATGGCGTGGGTAGCGCCCGCGCATCTCGGCCCGCACGTCCTTCCATGAGCCGGCCCAGAAGCCCGGCAGGTCGCGTGTCGTCTGGATCGGCCGGTGCGCCGGCGACGTCAGTTCGAGCAGCAGCGGCAGTCGGCCTCCGGCAATCGCCGGGTGCTGCTTGAGCCCGAACAGCTCCTGCACCCGGATCGTCAGCACCGGCTCCTCGCCCTCGTATTGAATCGGATGTCGTTGGCCGGTCGGCGCCTCGAAATGCGTCGGGGCGAGCCGGCTAAGATCACGCTGCAACTCGTGCGGAACCAGCGACATCAGCCCGTTGGATAGCCCGCCCGCCGATATGTCCGAGAGGCCGCGGGCGTCGCTCTGAAACGGCGCGAACCATTCGTCCAGTCTGGAAAGCAGCGCGGCGTCGCCGACATCCGGCCAGGGATCGCCGATCGTCCTGTGAAGGAAGCCGATCCGCTCGCGAAGCTGAATGGCTTCCTTCGAGAAGGCAAGCTGGTCGAGCCCGAGTTCGCGCACGCCTTCCATCAGCGCCTGGGTCACGGCTGCTCCGGAAGGGCGCGGCAGGGGCGTCTCGTCGAAGATGATCGCGCCGAGCCGGGTGGCGCGCCGCGCCCGTATCTGCCGGCTCTGCCGATCGAAGAATATTTGGTCGTCGGTTCTGATCTCGCCGGGCAGCTCGGCATCGATATCGCCGCGCGTCACCTCGGCGGCCGCCAGAACCCGCGCCTGCGCCGCCCGGCCGGTGAGATCGGCGATGACAAGCATCCGGCTGCCGGCGAGCCTCTCGGTTTCCGGCAGTTCCGCTCCCCGCCCGTTGGCCATCACGAATCGTCCGCGGCCGCCGCGCTGAAGCGCTATTCTGTCAGGGAAGGCGTGCAGCAGCAGCTGCCCCGCCAGCGCCGGCGCCGCTGCCTCAACCCTGTCGAGCCCGTTCGCCAGCCGCCCTGCCAGCCGCCGCGAGGCCTCCGCCCTTTCGCCGCGCTCGGCCTTGAAGCGCCGCAGCCGCTCCTCGATATCGAGGCTCGTTCCGCCGAGCCCCTGTTCGGTCAGCAGCACGGCGATTAATGCCGCATCCCGGGCATGCCCCGATTCGCCCGCCGACACGACCATCGCGGCAAGGCGTGGCGGCAGGGCGAGATCGCGCATGACCTTGCCGCGCGCGGTCAGCATTCCGTCCTTGTCGAGCGCGCCGAGCTGACCAAGCAGCGTCCGTGCTTCCTTCAGCGTCGTTTCCGGCGGCTGATCGACAAAGGCGAGCGATGCCGGGTCCTGAACGCCCCAGTGCGCGAGATCGAGCACCAGCCCGGAAAGATCGCTCGAAAGGATCTGCGGCGGCGTGAAGGCCGGCAGCGCCGCCGTTTGTCCCTGGTGCCACAGCCTGACGGCGATGCCCGGTTCCGTTCGCCCGGCGCGGCCCGCTCGCTGATCGGCCGAAGCCCGCGACACGCGCACCGTCTCGAGACGGGTGATTCCGGTCGATGCCTCGAACACCGGCAGACGCTGCAACCCGCTGTCGATGACGATCCTCACGCCGTCGATGGTGATCGAGGTTTCGGCAATCGATGTCGCAAGCACGATCTTGCGCTGACCGGCGGCGGCGGGCCGGATCGCGGCGTCCTGCTCCTTCTGGCCGAGATTGCCGTAAAGCGGCGCAATCAGCGTTTCGGGGCCGAATCGTCCCTGCAGCCGCTCTGCGGTCCGCGTGATTTCCGCCTGGCCGGGCAGGAAAGCAAGGATCGAACCGGTTTCGCTGGCATGCGCGTCGACAATCGTCCGCGTCACGGCATCTTCGATGCGTTCGCCGCCCGGCCGGTCCTGATAACGGATATCGATGGGAAAGCTGCGTCCCAGGCTTTCGATGACAGGCGGATCTTCCAGCAGGGCGGCCACACGTTCGATGTCGAGCGTCGCCGACATCACCAGGATGCGCAGATCCTCGCGCAGGGCCGATTGAACGTCGAGCGCCAGCGCCAGCCCGAAATCGGCATCGAGCGAACGCTCGTGGAATTCGTCGAAGATCACGGTCGAGACGCCGGAGAGTTCAGGATCATCAAGGACCATCCGGGCAAAAACCCCTTCCGTCACCACCTCGATCCGTGTCGTCGCCGAGATCCTGTTGTCGAGGCGCATGCGGTAGCCAACCGTGCCGCCGACCTGTTGACCGATCAGCGACGCCATCCGGCTTGCAGCCGCCCGCGCCGCCAGCCGCCGCGGTTCCAGCAGGATGATCCTGCCGTCGCCGCGCCAGGCTTGCTCGAGCAGGTAAAGCGGCACCAAGGTCGTTTTGCCGGCGCCAGGCGGCGCCGAAAGAATCGCGCGCTTCTGCTCGGCCAACGCCGCACCGATAGCCGGAAGGACATGTGAAACCGGAAGTTCCGGCAATGAAGGACTGATCGTCACTTGCGGCCCGTCACCGTTTCATAGGCAAGAATCGCGCCGGCGAGATCTTCCAGCGCAGCGCCGACGGATTTGAACAGCGTGATTTCGGTCTCATCGCTTCGCCCGCCATCGGCGCCACTGACAAGTTCCGCAAGCTCTGCTTTTATGTCGCTTTCCCTCAGCACGCCGCTTTTCAACGGCTGGACGATATCGCCCGCCTCACTGATGGCGCCGGCACGGGTATCGACATAGACGCTGGCGCGGCGGATCGCCTGGCGCACCGGCATGACGCAGTCGCTGCCGAACATGTCGGCGATCGCCAGTTCCGGCCAGGGCAAGGCCGCGCGCGTCTGTTCTTCATCGAGGACAAGCATTCTCCGCTCCGCTGGATCATCATCGCTGCCAAATTAGCGAGCGTGCCGCGCCATAGGCAAGCGCCCTGGAATTTCGCGTCAGGCTTCCCATATAGGATCTTATCTCCCTTGCCGAAGTCCTTCCCGGAGGATTCGGCAAAAACGAATCTCAAAACCGCCCCATCGGGCGGCAGATTTGCTCGTTTTCGAAAACAAGAGATAAAAGCCCTTCATTTTCAACCTGTTACAAAAATGTCAAAAAACTTTTGGTATGGCTGT